>NZ_JBSGFZ010000007.1:0-326619 GCF_053603655.1 Kribbella sp. NPDC004138 | reverse complement strand
ACGCCGTCCACGAACCGAACGTCGCGGCGACCCTGGCCGAGCCCGCCGGCCTGGTCGCCGCGATCATCACCGCACTCTGAAGGGCCAGGCCGTTCCGGCCGCTCCCCCACCGCGCCGGGCCGGTTCCGCGGCCGCGAGGATCGCGCCGCCCGGCAAGAACTCCAGCGCCGCGACCGCTCCGATCTCGGAGGCCGAGCTTCCCGGTGCACCGGCAGGCGTGAACGTGTGACCGTACGGCGCGAGCGCCGCGCCGTACCGGTCGATGAACGCCTGCTCCGCGGTCACCGAGGCGGTGTTGCGCTGCGATGCCCGCGGCGCCGCGATCGCCTCGGGCAGCGTCATGCCGCGGTCGAGCCGATTCGTCAGCGTCTGCAGGACGGTCGTGATGATCGTCGAGCCGCCCGGTGAGCCGAGCGCGATGTACGGCTGCCCGCCGCGCAGCACGATCGTCGGCGACATCGACGACCGCGGCCGCTTCCCGGCCTCGACCCGGTTCGGGTCCTTCGGGTCCGGTACGGCGGAGAAGTCGGTGAGCTCGTTGTTCAGCAGGAAGCCGCGCCCGGGCACGGTGATTCCGCTGCCGCCGGTCTGCTCGATCGTCAACGTGTACGACACCACGTTGCCCCACTTGTCGGCCGCGACCATGTGCGTCGTCGACCGTCCCTCGGTGTCCGGACGCTCCTCGACCGCACTGCTCTTGCCGCACTTCGAGTAGTCGCCGTCGGGCGAACCCGCCTTGACCGGCTTGGTCGCCGCGTGCTGCGGGTCGATCAGGCACGACCGCTCGGCCCCGAACCCCTTCGACAACAGCTCCTTCAGCGGTACGTCGACGTACGCCGGGTCGCCGACGTACGCGCCGCGATCCGCGAAGGCCAGAGCGGACGCCTCGAGGTAGGTGTGCAGCGCCTGCGTCGTCGACATTTGCCGGATGTGCTGCGGCTGCAGGATGTTCAGCGCCTCGCCGACGGTGCTGCCGCCCGAGGACGACGGCGGCATGCCGTAGACGTCCAGGCCGTCGTACCTGACCTTCGTCGGCTTGCGGTCGATCGTCTTGTACGCCGCGAGGTCGCTGGTCTGCAGGTAGCCGGGGAAGAACGGCAGCGTGGCGTCCGCGGTCTTCGGCGGGTTCTTGGCGACGGCCGCCATCTCACCGGCCAGCGCTCCGCTGTAGAACGCCGACGGTCCCTGCTGACCGATCAGCTGGTAGGTGGCCGCGAGCTCCGGGTTCTTGAACAGTGCGCCGACCTGCGGCGCGTCACCGTTCGGCAGGAACAGCTTGGCGGTCGGGACGACCTGCGCGAAGCGGTCCTTGTTCTCCAGCGTCTGCAGGCGGAACGTCGGGTCCACCACGAAACCGCGGTCGGCCAGGTCCGCGGCCGGCTTCAGCGCCTTGCCGAGCGACAGCGAACCCCACTGCTTGAGGGCCCGGTCCCACGTCGCGAGCGTTCCCGGTACGCCGATGGACACACCCGACGTCACGAGTTGCGCGAACGGATACGCCTGGCCCGTCGCCTGATTGACGAACGCGTTCGACGGCATCGTCGCGGGCGCGGTCTCCCGGCCGTCGATCGTGTACACCTTGTGGGACTTGGCGTTGTAGTACACGAAGTACCCGCCGCCGCCGATGCCGGCCGAATACGGCTCGGTGACGCCGAGCGCGGCAGCGGTGGCGACGGCCGCGTCGACGGCGTTGCCACCGCGACGCAGGACGTCGAGACCGATGTTCGTCGCGTCGGGATCGACGGAGGACACGGCGCCGCCGTACCCGATCGAGGTCGGCTGCCGGGGTGGGGCCTGCGCCCCGGCGGTGGCTGGTGTTGCGGTGAAGGCAGTCAGGATCAGAGTGCCTGCGGACAGGGTTGCGACCAGCTTCTTCACGAACTTCCCCCACACGGACTCGGGGACAGGGACAAGCCCTGCCTATCCCACCTGCGGGTCGCGCGCCAGTTGTGGCGCGCCTAGGTCCTGTCTAGTTCGCGGTGCAGGAGTTCATGAAGCGGCGTAGCACGTCGTCCGGCCACTCGACCGTGCCGGCCGGGAGCTCGACCAGCAGCCACTGGTCGGCAAGCTTCACCTGACCGCTCAGCCGGCCGCCGAGGGTGCCGATGTGGAAGGTCTTGCCGCTCGCGTCGGTCACCCGGACCTGCGACAGGCTGCGGGCCTGCGGCGCGGTCTGCAGGATCACCTTGGCGGCGGCGTCCGCGGTCCGCATCGTCGGCTGGGACAGCACGACCTGGTTGGTCGCGATCGGGGTCTCGGCGCTCCAGCCCTTCGGCGCCAGCGAGCAGGTGATCGTGCTCCAGGGCTGTTTGTTCGCCACCAGCTCGACGACGGACGCGCCGAACATCGACACCGGCTCGCTGCTCTGCGGCGTCACAGGCGGTGCCGTCGAGGGACTCGCGGCCGACGTCTCCGGCTCGACGGTGCCGCCGGCTACTTCGTTGCCGCCGCCCCACCACTTCACCTGGTTGCCGATCGCGAGCACGAGGGCCGACGCCGCGGCGACGCACAGCACCCCGGTGACCCGGCGCCGGCGCTTGATCCTGCGCAGCGCGAGCCGGCCACGGCTGACGTCCGCGTCGATATCCGCGTCCGGCAGCCCTTCGGCGGCACGGTCCGCGAACCCCTCCAGTAGTTTCTTGACCTCGTCCACTGGGCTCTCAGCTACTCCCCGTCTCTTCCGTCATCAGTTCCTTGAGGCGCTTCAGCGCCTTGGCTGTCTGGCTCTTCACCGTGCCCTCGGTGCAGTCCAGGATCCGCGCGCAGCTGGCGACGTCGAGATCCTGGAAGTACCGCAGGACCAGGACCGCCCGCTGCCGCGGCGCGAGGTCCAGCAACGCGCCCCGGATGGCGAGGGTGTCCGCCTGGTCCGGTACATCGGTCAGTCGCGGCTCGACCGCCTCGGCGGTGACCACCTCCGGGTGGCGGCCGGCGCGGCGGCGCTCGTCCAGGAAGGCGTTGACCAGGATGCGGTGCGCATACGGGCCCGCGCCTTCGTGCTTGATCCGGTGCCAGTGCACGTACACCCGGGTGCAGGCGGTCTGGACCAGATCCTCGGCGGTGTGCACATCCCCCGCGGTGAGCAGCAACGCCGTACGCATCAGCCTGGAGCGGTCCGCGAGCAGGTACTCACGGAACTCGGCCTCACGGTCACCCCCTCGCATCGACGGCCCCAGTGTCGTTGCCCGGGCCTGTTGTCACCTCGACTACGCCGGGGACGGCTTCGCGGTTGCCTTGGGCCACATCAGTTCTACTGAGCACTTCGAGTGCCTTCTCCACCAGGTCGTCGGCGTCGTACGGGAGCCAGGTGATGCGTTGGTCCTTACGGAACCACGAGTCCTGCCGGCGCGCGAACCGGCGGGTGGCCTGGGCGGTCCGCTCGCGGGCCTGCGCTTCGTCGATCTCACCGTTCAGCAACGCGATCACCTGCGAATACCCGAGGGCGCGGTTGGCAGTCTTCCCCTCAATCAAACCCTTGTTCAGCAGTCCTCGCACCTCGGCCACGAATCCGGCGTCGAACATCCGGTCCACCCGGCGGCCGATCCGCTCGTCGAGAACCGGCCGCGGGACGTCGAGACCGAGCTGGACCGCGCCCGCGTAGACGTAGCGGTGCTCGGGCAAGGTCGCGACGTACGGGCCCTGGGTGATCTCGATGACCTCCAGCGCGCGGACGATCCGGCGGCCGTTGCTGGGCAGGATCTGGTCGGCGGCCTTCGGGTCCCGCCGGCGCAGCTCCGCGTGCAGGGCGCCGGAGCCGTGGGCCTCCAGCTCGGCCTCGAGGCGGGCGCGGACCACCGGGTCGGTGCCGGGGAAGACGAAGTCGTCGAGGATCGCGCGGACGTAGAGCGCCGAGCCGCCGGCCAGCACCGGAACCTTCGAGCGCGCGATGCAGTCGTCGATCGCCTGCCGGGCGAGCGCCTGGAACTCGGCCACGGTCGCCGTCTCGGTCACGTCGAGGATGTCCAGCAGGTGGTGCGGTACGCCGGCGCGCTCCGCGGTGCCGATCTTCGCCGTACCGATGTCCATCCCGCGGTACACCTGCATGGCGTCCGCGTTCACCACCTCGCCGCCCAGGCGTTGCGACAGCGCGACGGCAAGGTCGGATTTCCCGGCCGCGGTGGGACCGACGACCGCGACGACGAGTGGAGCAGACATCGCTCCAGTCTGGCAGCACCGTGATGAAGAGTTCGCCAAGAGGTATGGACCAGCCTTGTGGATGACCCGGAATGTTCGGTAGGAACGCTGCAGTTCGCAACATTTCTACGGGAGGAACGAAGTGACGAATCCGTTCGAGGAAGAGTCGGACGCGGCCAAGGACGCGCTCGGCCTGGGGGACGAGGCGGACAACGTGTCCGCGGCCAAGCGCAGTGGTGGTGACGTCGAGTTCAGCGCCGGCGATGTCGAGCCCGGTACCGACTCCGGCGGCGACGTGGAGTCCGGCGGGGACGTGGAGTCGGGCGGGGACGTGGAGTCGGGCGGGGACGTGGAGTCGGGCGGCGACGTCGAGTCCGGCGGTGGCACGACGGACAGCGGCGGCGACGTCGAGTAGTAGCCTGTCCGGCATCGTTTTGGGTACGGCGCTCGCGGAGATCCCACAGTTCCGGCGTTCGGGGTGCGAAGATCACGCTAGCTGTCTGTAAGCACTCAACTACGCAGGAATGGGAGCCCCGAGATGGGCATCTTCGACAAGTTCAAGGGCAAGGCCGAGGACCTGAAGGACAAGGCCACCGACTTGGTCGACAGCCACGGCGACAAGGTCGGTGAAGGTCTGGACAAGGCCGGTGACTTCGTCGACGAGAAGACGGGCGGCAAGTACAGCGACAAGATCGACACGGGCGTCGACAAGGCCAAGGAAGGGTTGGACAACCTGGACGGCCAGAACGACGACATCCCCGATCGGCAGAACCCCGCCTGACGCACACCCACGAAGGGCCGCAAGCACCCCGCTTGCGGCCCTTCGCCGTGTCCGGGAGAGGGTTTGCGCATGGGAGCTCTGCAGTTCACCGTGCTGGGGTGTGCCACGCCGTACCCGGCGGTCGGAAACCCGTGCTCGGGGTATCTGGTCGCCTCCGGCGGCACGCGGATCTGGATGGATGCGGGCAGCGGGACCCTCGGTCCGCTGCAGGAGCACGCGCGGCTCGACGAGCTCGACGCGATCTGGATCTCGCACCTGCATGCGGATCATTGCGCCGACCTGCTGACGGCGTACTACGGGGCGCTGTACGCCGACATCAGCTTGCGTGCGCCGATCCCGCTGTACGGCCCGCCGGGGATCGCGGACCGGCTCGCGGGCTTCCTCACCAACGGTCCGGCCCGGAGCCCGATCGAGTCGGCGTTCGAGGTCATCGAGCTGTACGACGGGCAGGTTGCCGTCGGCTCGGTCCGGCTCACCAGTCGCGCGGTCGAGCACGGCATGCCCGCGTACGCCGTACGTGTCGAGACTGGTGGGCGCTCGCTTGTGTACTCCGGTGACAGTGCGCCGTGCGACAGCTTGACCGCGCTGGCGACCGACTGCGACGTACTGCTCTGCGAGGCGGACACCTCCACCGAGGAGCCGGCGCACCACACTCCCGAGCAGGCCGGCGACACGGCGGTCGCGGCACGCGCCAAGCGTCTGATTCTCACGCATATCGGCCGCTCGCTCACGCCGTCTGTCGCGGTTGCGCGCGCGGCCGAGAGGTTTTCGGGGACGATCGAGTACGCCTCCCCCGGTACCACGTACACCGTCTGACGTTCCGGACGGGGATCGTCCGGTACGCGTCGTACGCTCGGCTCATGGGCGAGCTGGTGGTACGCGTGTTCGACGGGGAGCGGGCGGTCGGGTGGCTCGAGTACGGGACGCCGGCCGAGCTGCCGAACATCTACCACCGCAAGGAGTACGAGGCCGGGCTGGAGCAACTGCCGGACTATCGCCTCACCTGCTTCTTCACCGACCGTAGTTACCGCCGCCAAGGCGTCTCGTCCGTCGCCCTCCACGGCGCCCTGACCCTGATAGCCCAGTCCGGCGGCGGGCGCGTCGAGGCCTACCCGCAGGACACGGGCGGCAAGAAGATCACCGCCTCCTTCCTCTACAACGGCACCCGCACGCTCTTCGAAAAAGCCGGCTTCACCTACGAGCGCTCCAAGGGCAAGAACCACTGCGTCATGAGCAAGACCGTGGCTCCGAGCAACTGATGTCCCCCGGCGTGTGCCGTCCTGCCCCAGAGGGATGGCGGGTGGGTGGGGGTGATTAGGGTGCGGGTATGGATCGGTTTGTGGTGGTGCCGGCGGCTTATGTGATTGTGCGGCGGGGGGACGAGGTGTTGCTGTTGCTGCGGGCCGACACCGGATACATGGATGGGTACTGGGCGGTGCCCGCAGGGCATGTCGAGCGGGGTGAGTCGGTGCTCGCGGCGGCGGTGCGGGAGCTCAAGGAAGAGGTCGGGATCGACGTCGACCCGTCGGACCTCCAACCGGTGACGGCGATGCACCGCACGGGCGGCAACGGGGATCCGATCGACGAGCGGGTCGACTTCTTCTTCGTGACCGAGAAGTGGAGCGGCGAGCCGCGGCTGATGGAGCCGGACAAGGCGGCCGATCTCGACTGGTATCCGCTGGACGACCTGCCGGATCCCGTGGTCCCGCACGAGGCGCGGGTGCTCGCGTCGTTGACCGGTGACGCGCTTCCCGCCGTGATCGCCCAGGGTTTCGCCTGAGTTCACCGCCGGGCCCCCGCCATGAGGTTCGCTGCGGTGTCAGCGAGCACAGGAGCGTGGGGCGATGAACGAGCGGTACGACGGAACGAGCCGGCGACGGCTCCTGCAGGCGGGCGTACTCGGGGCGGGCGCGATCGCAGCACCCGGCGTCCTGGGTTCCACGACCGCCGCGGCGAGCCCCACCAAGATCGACACGGAGCACCCGCGGTTCACGCTGGCGGTCGTGCCCGACACGCAGTACCAGTTCGACCAGGACCGCGGTGACGCCGCACCGCTCACCGCGACGTTCGAGTACCTGATCGACCAGCGCGGCGAGCAGAACATCGTCTTCGTCGCGCATCTCGGCGACGTCGTGGAGAACGCGCTGGCGAGCGAGTTCGCGCAGGCCGACCCGGTGTTCCGGATCCTCGACCGCGCCCGCTTCCCGTACTCGGTGCTGGCCGGCAATCACGACATCGACGGCTCGAAGGACGACACCCGCGGCCCGTCGCCGTACCTGGACACGTTCGGCCCGCGGCGGTTCCGGTGGATGCCGACGTACGGCGGGTCGACGCCGAACGGCTACAACTCGTACCACGTGTTCCGCGCGGCCGGTCGCCAGTGGTTGCTGCTGGCAATGGACTGGCGGCCGTCGGACGCGAGCTTCGCCTGGGCTCGCGCGGTGATCAAGGCGCACCCGAAGCTGCCGGTGATCCTGACCATCCACGAACTGGTGAACGCCGACCACGGCAACCCGGTCGCGTACTTCAGCGACCACGGAAACCGGGTCTGGAACCAGCTCGTCGACGGCAGCGACCAGATCTTCCTCACGCTCAACGGCCACTACTGGCCGCCCGGCCGCGTTACCCGGAAGAATGCCGCCGGCAACGACGTGCACCTGCACATCACGAACTACCAGGACCGGTACTACGGCGGCTCGGGGATGGTCCGGCTGTACCACTTCGACCTGGCCCGGAACACGATCGACGTCGAGACGATCGCGCCCTGGATCCTGGCCCAGGACCCGGCCCGGCGCAACGAGCTCGCCGAGGCGGAGATCGAGCTGAGCGACGACGTCAACCGGTTCCGCGTGCCGGTCGACTTCGCGGAGCGGTTCGCCGGGTTCGCGCCGGAGCCGGTCCGTCCGGCGCGTCCGGCCAAGCAGCTCGTCATCCCCGGTACGGCGGCGTACTGGCGCTTCGACGGGCCGGTCGCGGACAAGGTGGCCGACCAGTCCGGTCACGGCAACGACCTGACCCGGGCGCAGCTCAGCACCGACCTGCCGACGGCATCGGCGGAGTACCACCCGGATCAGCCAGGTCATGCGAGCTGGTTGTTCCCCGGCGGCAAGAACCCGGCCCGCGGCGGCTACCTGAAGACCGCTGACGACGCCCCGCTGAACGCGCTGACCTTCGCGAACGGTTACACGATCGAGGCGTTCGTGAAGCTCGCCGACGACGGGCAGGACCACGCGTGGGAAGGGCTGTTCACGCGGCTCGGCACCGGGCGCGACGCGGGCAAGACGGGCAGCGACCCGGACGAGCCGGCCGCGAAGCTCGGATTCTCCGGCGGTCTGCAGGTGCAGTGGGCGGTGTACCCAGCCGACAAGAACGACACGTTCACCAACTGGGGCCACGAGCAGCGCGCCGGCGAGTGGTTCCACCTGGCGATCGTGAACGACGGCCGGCACAGCGTCGTGTACGTCGACTCCTCAGAGCTGCTCCGTAACCCGGCGACCCCGTCCAACGGTCTTGCCCCCACCGGCCAACCGTGGCTGATCGGCGCCGGCCACTACGCCAACACGATCGACCAGGGCTTCGCCGGCCACATCGGCGAACTCCGCATCGTCACCCGCCCCCTCGAGCCCTCACAGTTCCTGAACGCCTAGAGGTGCGAGCGGATCAGGGCTTCCTGCGCCGGTAGCAACGCCAGCTCGGCGGGTGTGAGTGTGCGGTTGTTGCCGCGTCGGCGGAGCGCGTCGGGCAGGCCGGGGGTCGGGTCGATGGAGTTGGCGAGGTACGTCGCCAGCGCGTCGCGGAGGAGGTCGGTGAGGGCCTCGTAGGTCGGGTCGAGGGCGACCTGGGCGAAGATGATCGCGGTCATCGCGACGTCGAACTCTGGCGTGCCCTCCTCGGCGTTGCGCCAGTCGATGACGACCGGGCCGCCGGCGGTGGCGATCACGTTCAGCGGATGCAGATCGCCGTGCACGACGACGTGACCCGGCGTACCGCTCGGGGCCGGGATGGCCTGCAGCCGGTGGTGTAGGTCGGCGTGGATCCGGCCGATCTCGACGGCGCTGAGCTCACCCGCCATCGCGGCGTCGCCGAGCGTCGGTCCGTCGAGGCGCTGAATGACCATGTCCGCGCCGTCGACGTCGCGGACCGCGGGCACCGGATACCCGTGCTGCGCGACGTGCCGCATGAAGTCGGCCTCGTCGCGGATCGGGTGACCGTTGCGGTACCGCCGCAGCACCCAGTCGTCGTCGATCGCGTAGATGTCCGCGTCCCGGCCGAAGGCGAACGGCTCCGCGTCCGCCGGGAGGTTCATCCGGCCTGGCAGCCGCCCACTGCCGGCTCCATCGGCTTCGCGCCGACCGTCGGCATCCCGAGCATGACCCCCGGTGCGGCGGCCGGTGCGCCCTGCGCCCTCTCCCACGCGTCCCCGGCACGGGTCCGGCGGACGGCGCCGAACACGTCCGCGACCAGGTGGTGCGGCGCGGCGTACGTGACCTCGACCGTTGCCATGTCACCCGGTCGCGGCGTCTCGGCGCCTTCCGGTACGGCGAAGTGGACGAGCCGGTTGTCCGCGGCGCGACCGCTGAGCCGATGGGTGGTGGCGTCCTTGCGCCCCTCCCCCTCGGCCACGAGCACCTCGACGGACCGGCCGACGACCTGCTTGTTCTCGGCCCAGGCCATGTCGTCCTGCAGGGCGACCAGCCGCTCGTACCGCTCCTGGACGACGTCGCGCGGGACCTGGTGGTCCATCGACTCGGCCGGCGTCCCGGGACGCTTGGAGTACTGGAAGGTGAACGCCCCCGCGAACCGCGCCTGCCGGACCACGTCGAGCGTGCCCTGGAAGTCCTCCTCGGTCTCCCCCGGGAACCCGACGATGATGTCGGTGGTGATCGCCGCGTCCGGCATCGCCGCGCGCACGTCCTCGATGATCTTCAGGTAGCGGTCCCGCCGGTACGACCGGCGCATCGCCTTCAGCACGGTGTCCGAGCCGGACTGCAGCGGCATGTGCAGCGAGGGCATCACGTTCGGCGTCTCGGCCATCGCCTCGATCACGTCCGCGGTGAAGTCGCGCGGGTGCGGCGACGTGAACCGGACGCGCTCCAGCCCGTCGATCTCCCCGCACGCCCGGAGCAGCTTCGAGAACGCATACCGGTCGCCGAACTCCACGCCGTACGAGTTCACGTTCTGGCCGAGCAGCGTCACCTCGAGCACGCCCTCGCCGACCAGCGCCTCGACCTCGGAGAGGATCTCGCCCGGCCGGCGGTCCTTCTCCCGGCCGCGCAGCGCCGGCACGATGCAGAACGTGCAGGTGTTGTTGCAGCCCACGCTCACCGACACCCAGGCCGAGTACGGCGACTCGCGCCGGGTCGGCAGCGTCGACGGGAACACCTCGAGCGACTCGAGGATCTCGACCTGCGACTCCTGCTCGATCCGGGCCCGCTCCAGCAGCACCGGCAGCGAGCCGATGTTGTGCGTCCCGAAGACCACGTCCACCCACGGCGCCTTGCGCGTGATGGACGCCTTGTCCTTCTGCGCCAGGCAGCCGCCGACGGCGATCTGCATGCCGGGTTTGCGGGCCTTCACCGGCGCCAGGTGACCGAGGTTGCCGTACAGCTTGTTGTCGGCGTTCTCCCGGACCGCGCAGGTGTTGAAGACGACCACGTCGGCCTCGTCGCCCTCGGGCGCGCGGACATAGCCCGCGTCCTCCAGCAGCCCGCGCAGCCGCTCGGAGTCGTGGACATTCATCTGGCACCCGTAGGTGCGGACCTCATAAGTACGCATGACAGCCACCAAGAGTACGTGCCGCGGTGGAGATTTCCCTACCTGGGCCAGCGGGCTGACACCCCTGACCATCGGTCACCCGGCGACAATAGTGAGGGGCATGAACAGTTCTCGCCGTCAGTTCCTCGCCCGTACCGCCGCCGGCGCCGTCGTGCTCGCCGGAGGCGCGTTCACCACGACCCCCGCGTTCGCAGTACGCCGTACCGGCATCACCGCCCTCACCGACGTCACCGTCGTCGACGTCGGCACCGGCCGGAAGAACCCGCACCAGACCGTGCTGATCAGCGGCGACCGGATCATCGGCGTCGGGCGGCTCCCGGTGCCGCGCGGGGCCGCGGAGATCCGCCTCAGCGGGAAGTACGTCATCCCGGGCCTCGCCGACATGCACGTCCACAGCCTCGGGGACGAGCGGGTGTCGCCACCTCTCTATCTGGCCAACGGTCTGACCACCGTCCGCGAGATGGCCGGCACGAACCCGATGCTGTACGACTGGCGCGACCGGATCGAGGCGGGCACGCTGCTCGGTCCGCGGATGGTGGTCGCGAGCAACATCATCGACGGCGACCCCACCCTGTGGGACCCGAACCTGATCCAGGTCATCGTGGTCGACGACGCCGCCGCGGCGCGGGCCGCCGTACGGCGGGTGAAGTCCGAGGGCGCCGACTTCGTCAAGGTCTACTCGCGGCTGAGCCGGGAGTCCTGGCGCGCGATCGTCGACGAGGCCCGCAAGGTCGGTCTGACCGTCCACGGTCACGGCCCCGACCAGGTCACCTCGAAAGAGGTCAGCAACGCCGGCCAGCGCAGCATCGAGCACATCCACTCGCTCGGCCTGGCGGTCTCGACCCGCGAGGCCGAGGTACGGCGGATGCTGCTCGCGATCACTGTGCCGACCGGCGACTACAACGCCTGGTTCCGGCAGCTGCACGCGATCGAGTGGATCGCCGCGAACACCTACAGCCCGGCGCGCGCCGCCGACGTGTTCGGAACGCTCCGCCGCAACCGGACCCGGGTCACGCCGACGCTCACGATGCACAACGTGCTCGACCAGATCGACTACACACAGCTCGACCCGGCGCTCGCGAAGTACCTCAGTGCAGACTCGATCGGCACCTACGACTACGTCATCCAGAACCTGTACGCCGCCAACCGCACCGCCGAGGAGATCTCCCACCAGCGGCAGATGTGGGCGTGGCGGCAGCGGTTCGTCCGGGAACTGTTCGCGCACGACGTACCGATCCTGGCCGGCACCGACACCGGCACGCCGTATTCCGTGCCGGGGTTCGCTCTGCACGACGAGCTCGAGCACCTGGTCGGCGCCGGCGCCACGCCACGTCAGGCGCTGTACGCCGCCACCGTCGAGCCGGCGAAGTTCCTCGGCCTGAACACGGGCGCGGTCGAGCCACGCAAGATCGCCGACCTCGTCGTACTGGACGCGGATCCGCTCACCGACATCCGCAACACCCGCCGGATCCACACGGTCGTCACCCGCGGCCGGGTGATCTCCCCCGCCCAGCGCCAGCGGATGCTCGCCGACGTCGAGGCGGCCGTGAAGGAACCCGCCGTCACGACCCTCGCCGCCGGCGGCTGCTGCGGCGCGCACCGGCCCGCCTGACACCTGCTTTGTGCACCCACCAACCAAAATCCTCGTCGAGTATTGGTTGGTGGGTGCTCAAAGTCAGGCTTGGGGCGTCACGCGGGTGGCGTGATGCTCCAGATGCCGCGGCCGTGGGTGGCCGCGTACACGTTGCCGTCGGGGCCGGACTCGATGTCCATCACCGTGGTGGTCGGCAGGCCGGTGCCGAGCACCTGCCAGTTGGTCGCGCCCGGCGCCCGGTAGAACGTGGCCAGGTCCGATCCGACCACGAGTGCTCCGTTCGCCAGCTGCTTGACGGCGCTCGTCGGGACGTCCGGCAGGTTCGCCGAGATGTCCGACCAGGTGGCGCCGCCGTCCTTGGTCTCGTAGACGTGGCCGACACCCGCGCCCGGGCCCTCGGTGAAGCGGCGCGAGAAGCCGTTCACGGCGACGTACGCGTGCTGTCCGTTGGCCGGGTCGATGCCGACGCCCGCGAGGTACCGGTTCGGGAACTCCGACGGCAAGGTCACCTGGTGCCAGCTGCCGCCGGCGTTGGTGGCCAGGCCGCGGGTGAAGCCAGCGTTGTTGCACGGGCCGCACCAGCTGACCCAGCCGACGCCGCCGCGCATCGCGACTGCCGTCGCCGAGTGCCCTGCTCCGAGATCGAACGCCTTCGTCCACTCGGACGCGCTGCGCATGCCCCAGCCCTTGGTGGAGGTGTAGACGTACTGACCACCCGCGATGAAGCCGTTCGAGTTCGCCGAGTCGATCGCGATCGGTGCGATGAACCGCGGGCTCGGGTCACCCGGGTCCAGACTCCACGAGCTCGCCTCGGCCTCACTCAGCGCGCCCGTGTTCAGCGCGCAGTTGTTGGTGATCTTGACCGCGAGAGCGACGTACTCCTGCAGCTGGTTGCAGCCGTTCTGCGGATCGGCTGCCCCGTCGCCGCCGTCACCGCCGAAGTTGGAGCCCATCTTGGTATCACTGTTGCTGCCGTTCGGCTGTACGGCGAACAGGTTCGAGACACCGTTGTCCTGCAAACCGCCGGACACCACGACGCCGCCGTGCTCGGTGTCCTTGCCGACCGACACCGAGTAGTACTGCAGGGCGTCCATGGTCCCGTCGGTGGTCAGCGACTTCCAGTCGGTGCCATTCTTGTTCGCGTTGACCTGGCCGTTGACCGGCCGCTGGTAGATGCCGCCGTCGTTGCCGACGAAGACGACCGGCTTGCCGCCCGACGTACCGACCGCGACCGAGTGCTGGTCGGAGTGCGGCGCCATCGGACAGGTGTTCTTCGAGTCGTCGATGTTCCAGCAGGGGAAGCCGAAGTTCCAGTACGGCCCGACGGTGGCCCAGTGCGAGCCGGCGTCGGTCGTCTCGAACACTTCCTCCAGCCCGGCCCAGACGTGGTCGGCGTTGGCCGGATCGACGGTCAGGAACTGGTTGTACCAGGCCTGGACGCCGACGGCGTACCCCTTGCGGTCCAGAGCGGAGCCGCTGTTGTGCAGGATCTGCGGGTCGGCGATCTTGTTCCACGGACCCGACGGACTGCCGGTCTTGGAGACGAAGATGCCGGCCAGGCTCGTGCTGCCGTTGATCTTGCTCGGCTGCTGCACCATCGCGTAGAGACGATCGCCGGTCTTGCTGAACGCGAACGTCGTGTAGCCGACGTCGGTGCTGTTCTTGATACCGCCCAGCACCACGTCGAGCCGCTTCCAGCTCGACGGACCGGCGGTGTAGTCGTTGGTCTCGTAGAACCCGTTGTAGGTGTCACCCGATCGCCAGCCGATCGCGGCGATCACGTGCTTGGGGTTCTTCGGGTCGATCGCGATGTCGTTGACGATGTTCTTGTACGCCGCGTTCGTCGCGCCGCCGGTCTGGCTGCCGGCCGGCACCAGCACGTTGCCGGCGTCGTCGTTGATCTGCGGCATGAAGTCCGGGTTCGGGTAGAAGGCGACCTTCCAGGCGCCGGCGGTCGTCGACGCGTCGTGGTACCAGACGCCGCGGTTGGTCGCCGCGAACACCTGCCCGCCGCCCCAGCGCAGCCGGCCGACGGTGGTCGACTCGAGTTCCTTGCCGCCGACCCGGTCGGACGGCGAGTAGCTGCCGGTGGTGGGATTCGCCAGGCGGTAGACGCCCGATCCGACGTACGACGTACCGCCGGTGTTCGCCTCGCCGGTCGCGTACCAGAGCGAGCCGTCACCGGCGAGCTGGAGATCACCGCCGCTCAGGGACGGCAAGGTGTCGCTCAGCGGTGTCCAGTTGCCGCCCCCGGTACTGGAGCGCCACACGCCGCCGTTCGCGCCGGCGGCGTACACGTGGTTGGCGTCGTCGGCGGCAAGACCGGTGATCCGGCCGGTGACGTAGCCGGCGCCACCGCTGGAGTTGGAGTACCAGTCGCGGTACCGGGCGTCGTCGGCGTCGTACGGCACCTTGGTGACCTCACGCCACGCACCGCCCGTGTGCGGCAGGGCAGTGAGCTGGGCGAAGGCGGCCGAGTACGCGCCCGGTGCGACGATGCCGCCCGGCGCGGTCCGGGCCTGCTCGAACTCGTCGGCGATCGTGAAGGCTTCCTTCGACTCGCTCTGCATCTCGGCGGGGTTTCCGCCGGCGATCATCAGCGCCTTCTCCATCACGGCGGCGTTGTAGTGCCGCCCGGCCCACTGATGTTTGAGCCACTCTTCCTTCAGCTCGTAGCGGCCGGCGTAGGCGCCGATACCGGCGGCGACGAGGGCGGTTCCCAGCCCGCCGGCGATGACTTGACGGCTGCGTTTGGTCAGCGAGATCCGCATGACGCACTCCGGTGTGGTTCTTGGCGGGTCGCCGTCGACGTGGCGGCGCTCCCGTAGCCCTGGCGTGCGAGGGCCGGAGGGACCATACGTCCACTTCCCGCAGGCGTGGAAGTGATCGTCCTCCGACCATCAGTTACATAGGGAAAACATGCATTTCGGCGATCCGTGACGACCTTGGCACGGAGCGTGCCTTTATTGCAGATCGTTACCACCGTGGTACCACCCAGCGCTGCGACCGGGCCCCCCGCTCCGCTAGGTTCTGGCCATGAGCGATTCCGACACGCTGACGCAAACCGGTCTGGTCGCGCTGACCGGCGTCAACAAGCATTTCGGCGAACTGCACGTCCTGAAGGACATCAACCTGTCCATCGACCAGGGCGAGGTCGTCGTGGTGATCGGCCCGTCGGGGTCCGGCAAGTCGACGCTCTGCCGCGCGATCAACCGGCTGGAGCCGATCGACTCCGGCAGCATCACGCTCGACGGGCAGCCGCTGCCCAGCGAGGGCAAGGAGCTGGCCAAGCTGCGCGCGGATGTCGGCATGGTCTTCCAGTCCTTCAACCTGTTCGCGCACAAGACGATCCTGCAGAACGTCACCCTCGGTCCCTGCAAGGTCCGCAAGACCGACCCGAAGCAGGCCGAGAAGCGGGCGATGGAGCTGCTGGAGCGGGTGGGGGTGGCCTCGCAGGCCGCGAAGTACCCGGCCCAGCTGTCCGGCGGCCAGCAGCAGCGCGTCGCGATCGCGCGGGCCCTGGCCATGGACCCGAAGGTGATCCTCTTCGACGAGCCCACCTCGGCGCTCGACCCGGAGATGATCCAGGAGGTCCTCGAGGTGATGATCGACCTCGCCAAGCAGGGCATGACGATGGTCGTCGTCACGCACGAGATGGGCTTCGCCCGGACCGCGGCGAACCGGGTGGTGTTCATGGCCGACGGCGAGATCGTCGAGCAGGCCGACCCGGAGACCTTCTTCACGAACCCGACCTCGAGGCGGGCCCAGGACTTCCTCGGCAAGATCCTGAAGCACTGATCCGGCAGTCACACCGCCCGCGGGCTGTACCAGCAACGAAACGAAGGGGAACCTGATCATGAGAATGCGCACCCTCGTCGCCACGTTCGGCGTCGCAGCGCTCGCGCTGACCGCCGCCGCGTGTGGCAAGGACGAGCCGAGCGCCGGCGGCGGCAACAGCGGCGGCAACGCGTCCGACTCCTGCGGCGAGCTGCACAAGTTCACCGCCGCGAGCGGCGTGGACGTGGCCGGCAGCCAGACCTTCAGCAAGGCCAAGTCCCGCGGCAACCTGATCGTCGGCGTCAAGGCCGACCAGCCGAACCTCGGCTACAAGGACGCCAACGGCAAGCGCTGCGGGTTCGACATCGAGGTGGCCCGGATGGTGTCGGCCGGCCTCGGGCTCGACCCGGAGAAGATCGAGTACAAGGAGATCCCGTCGGCGAACCGCGAGACCGCGATCGCCGGTGGTGAGATCGACTACTACGTCGGCACCTACTCGATCACCGACAAGCGCAAGAAGCAGGTCTCGTTCGCCGGCCCGTACTTCATCGCCGGTCAGGACCTCCTGGTCCGCAAGGACGACACCTCGATGGACGCCGGCAAGACCGCCCTGAAGGGCAAGAAGGTCTGCTCCGCGACCGGTTCGACCCCGATCCAGCGGGTCAAGGACGAGAACCTGACCGAGGCGAGCAACATCTCCGAGTTCAAGACCTACTCGGAGTGCGTCTCCCAGCTGCTGGACAAGAAGGTCGACACGGTCACCACCGACGACGCGATCCTCAAGGGGTACGCCGCCACGGCGCCCGACGAGCTCCGCGTGGTCGGCAAGCCGTTCAGCACCGAGAAGTACGGCATCGGCCTGCCGCTGGCCGACAAGGCGCTGCGGGACAAGGTGAACTCGATCCTCGAGACCTCGGCCTCCGACGGCACCTGGAAGGCGATCTACGACGAGACGCTCGGCAAGTCGGGCTCCAACTCGACGCCGCCGCCGCTCGAGAAGTACTGATCCATCAGCCGGCCGCGGTGTCCGCAACGGGCGCCGCGGCCGGATTCTGTTCCTGAAGGCAAGAGGAAGGTCGCGATGTTCTCGGTCCTCACCGACAACTGGCCGCTGTTCCGGGACGGCTTCTGGCTGACGATCCGCCTGTTCGTGGTGTCCGGCGTGCTCAGTCTGGTGTTCGGCACGATCCTGGGAGCGTTCCGGGTCTCCCCGGTGCCGGCCCTGCGCGGTATCGGCACCGGCTACGTGAATGTCCTGCGGAACACTCCGCTGACGCTGGTCTTCGCGTTCCTGTTCTTCGGCGCCGCCAAGATGCAGCTCGCGCTGCCGAGCCCGTTCTGGACCGGCGTCGGCGCGCTGACGATCTACACCTCGGCATTCGTCTGCGAGGTGGTCCGGTCCGGCGTCAACACGATCGCCCCCGGCCAGGCCGAGGCGGCGCGCGCGATCGGCATGTCGTTCAACCAGGTGCTCTCGATCGTCGTCCTGCCGCAGGCGTTCCGCGCGATCATCCCGCCGCTGATGAGCGTGTTCATCGCGTTGCTGAAGAACACCACGATCGCGGCCGGGTTCTCGGTCGCGGAGGCCGGCTCGATCCCGGCCGCGATGTCCGAGCGCGGTGAGAACCAGCTGCTCACGCTGCTGTGGATCACGATCGGCTTCCTGATCCTGATCGTGCCGCTGATCTTCCTGCAACGATGGGCCGAACGACGGACGGCGGTGGCCTGATGAGCACAGTCCTGTACGAGACTCCCGGGCCGCGGGCGAAGGCCCGCAACCGCATCACCAACATCCTGGTCCTGGTCGTCCTGGTCGGCGCGCTCGCGTGGCTGATCAACCGGATGTACCAGAACGGCCAGTTCGAGGGCCGGCTCTGGCGGCAGTTCCAGTACTCGTCGATCCAGCAGCAGCTGCTCGACGGCCTGCTGAACACGCTGCGGGCGGCCGGTCTCGCGGCGGTGCTCGCGCTGCTGTTCGGCGCGGTCTTCGCGGCGGCGCGGATCAGCGACCACAAGTGGATCCGGACCCCGGCGACACTGATCGTCGAGCTGTTCCGCGCGGTCCCGCTGCTGATCCTGATGTTCTACTTCTACTTCGGCAACATCCAGTTCCAGCTCGGGCTCAGCCCGTTCTGGGCGGTCGTGTTCGGCCTGACCCTCTACAACGGCTCGGTGCTCGCGGAGATCTTCCGCGCCGGTATCGCCGCCGTACCGAAGGGCCAGCGCGAGGCGGCGTACGCGCTCGGGCTGCGGAAGAACCAGGTGGTCCGGCTCGTGCTGTTGCCGCAGGCAATCAGCGCGATGCTGCCGGCGATCGTCAGCCAGCTGGTCGTGCTGCTGAAGGACACCGCGCTCGGCTTCATCATCACCTACGCCGAACTGCTGTACGTCGCGAAGCAGATGGGCGGCCGGTTGACGTACGGCTTCCCGTACATCCCGACGTACATCGTCGTCGCGCTGATCTACATCGGGCTGTGTTCGCTGCTGTCCCTGCTCGCTCGCTACCTCGAGGGCCGTTCCCGGCGGCGCCGCAAGATCACCGGCGCCCCGCCGCCGATGACCGAGGCACCTGACGCCGCCAGCACCCTGGACGCCGACGACAAGATCTGACCGAAGGCCCCTCCCGACCTGAACTGGTCCCGGAAAGTTGGACTGGTTAAGTAAAAGGTTATAGAGGGTTTCTAGGCTGCGAGGGTCTGGGTCCGGTAGTGCACCGGGCTCAGGCCCTCGAGCTGTGTGGAGATGCGGTGGTTGTTGTACCAGCCGACGTACTCGTGCAGTGCTTCGGCCAGCGCGTCGACGGAGGCGTATCGGGTGTGGTTGAAGAGTTCTTCTTTGAGGTGCCCGAACCAGTTCTCGATGACGGCGTTGTCGTAGCAGTTGGCTTTGCGAGACATCGATTGGGTCGCGCCGGCGTCGGCGAGCAGCCGCTGCCAGGTGGGGTGTTGATACTGGAACCCTTGGTCGGAGTGCACCAGCGGCGCCTGGCTGGGTTCCAGGGTCGCGACGGCCTCGCGGAGCGAGTTGTTGGTCAGGGCCAGGTTCGGGGAGTTGCCGATCGCGTAGGCGATGATCTGGTGGTCGAACAGGTCCATCACCGGCGACAAGTAGAGCTTGCGGTCTCCGACCCTGAACTCGGTGACGTCGGTGACCCATTTCTGATTCGGGGCGGTCGCGGTGAAGTCCCGGTTCAGCAGGTTCGGAGCGGTCCGGCCGGCCTCACCCAGGTAGGAGTTGTAGCGCTTCTTGCGCCGTACCGGGCAGTGGAGTCCGAGTCGGCGCATCAGCTTCAGGACGGTCTTCTTCGCCACCCGCCAGCCCTGCCGGGCCAGTACGGCGTGGACGCGCCGGTGCCCGTAACGGCGGTGGCTGTTCTCGAACACGGCCGTGATCGCGGTCTTCAACTCGGCGCGCGGATCCGGTCGAGCCAGGCGGGCCTGGTGGTAGAAGAACGTGGACCGGGCCAGCCCGGCGATCTGCAGCAGCAAGTCCAGACGATGTTCAGCCTTGAGGGCGACCACGGCGGCAACCTTCACCGCCGTTCTTGATCCCTCAAGGCCCGTACTTTTCCCAGGTAGGCGTTCTCTGCCCGCAACCGCTCGACCTCGCGGCGGAGCTGTTCCAGCTCCGACTCCAGCCGAACCGGCGCGTCCGGGCCCTGCCCAGCCTTCGGTGGCCGGCCCTTCGGCTTCGGCCGTAGCCCGTCGGCACCCTCGCGCCGATACGTCCGTGCCCACTTCTTCACCAGCTCCGGCGCGGACAGTTGATGCTCGGCCGCCAGCACCGTCGCTGACTCGCCAGCCAGGAACCTCTTCACCACAGCCAGCTTGAACTCGAACGAGTACGAGCGCTTCGTCGGCTTGGTCACCAGCGCTCCTCTGCCCCAGACCTGCCAGCGGCGATACAGCCGCTTGACCGGCCAGACTGCCACACCCAGCAACCCCGCCACCGAGCGATACCCCAAGCCCTCCTCGAACCACGCTACCGCCCGCTCACGCTGCCCCACGGACAAAGAACTACGTCCATCCATACGAACGCTCCCCAGGAGTCGGAACTGAATTTCTCAGTCCAACTTCTGGGGAGCGGTTCAACCCGGGAGGGGCCTTCTCAGTTCCCGGGGCGGAGGTCGTACGTCGCGCGGACGCCGGCCAGGATCACCCGGACGCCGTGGTCGAACTCCGCGTCCGGGTCGGCCGCGAAGAGGTCGACGACCATCCGCGCCGTCAACGGGTAGCGCTCGGCGTCGACGGATTTCCTGATCTCGTCCGTCTGGTACGGGTTGCCGTCCGGGTAGTCGACACCGGTCTGCGCCTGCTCCTCGATGACGTAGCCGATCGTGTAGTGCAGCAGGAGCGGGAACACCCGCGTGACGTCACGCGCCGAGAACCCGGCGTCCTCGAGCGTGCGCAGCGTCAACTCGGTCACCCGCCACATGGAGTCGTCGCTGACGTTGGTGCCGGCGAGCACACGGGCGCCGTCCCGGTACCGCAGCAGGGTCTTGCGCAGCCGGCCCGCCAGCTCGGCCAGCCACTCCTGCCAGTCCGTCCCTCTTCGCGGCGCCTCCAGCCCGTCGACGGCGCTGACGAACAGCACGCGCGCCATCGCGTCGAGCAGCTCGCGCTTGTTCTTGACGTGCCAGTAGAGCGCCGGCGCCTGGACGCCGAGCGCGGTGGCCACCTTGCGCATGGTCAGGCCGTCGACCCCGCCGTCGTCGAGCAACGGCAGCGCCGCGGTGGCGATGGTCCTGGCGTCGAGCTTCACGTCGATCTCCTGTTCGTCCTTGACAAGCTTAACAACGTTTTGTTTTCCTTAACAGCGTTAAAGAGAATTGAAGAACGTTAAGGAGACGCTCATGGATGTGGTGATCGCCGGCGCCGGTCCGACCGGGCTGATGCTGGCCGCCGAGCTGCGGCTGGCCGGGATCGACGTCGTGGTGGTCGACGCGCTCCCGGCCCGGACGGGCGAGTCGCGGGCCGGCGGCATTCACGCCCGCACGATGGAGATCTTCGACCAGCGCGGCCTGATGGACCGTCTGCTGCCGCTGGGACGGCCGATCCAGGCGGGCCACTTCGGTGGGCTGCGGATGGAGTTCGGGGACTTCGCGACCCGCTTCCCGTTCACGCTCGGCATCGTGCAGGCGGTCATCGAACGCGAGCTCGAGGCCCACGCGACCGAGCTCGGCGCGGCTGTCCGCTGGTCCTCGCCGGTGGTCGGGATCCGTCAGGACGACGACGGGGTCGAGGTCGAGGTGGGCGGCCCGGACGGCGGGCTGATCCGCTGCTCGTACCTGGTGGGGTGCGACGGCGGGCGCAGTACCGTCCGCAAGCTGGCCGGCATCGGGTTCGACGGCACGGACGCGACGATGGTCGGCATGCTCGCCGACGTCGAGCTGGCCGAGCCGCCGGCCGGCACGGTCTTCGGGCAGCGGCGCGGTCCCGGCGACTTCTCGGTGATCCAGTTCCAGCCGGGCTGGCACCGGCTGATGGTGCAGCGGTACGACCGGGTCCTGGATCGTGCGCACGAGCCGTCGTTCGAGGACTTCCGGGAATCCTTCCGCGAGGTCGCGGGCACCGACTTCGGGATGCACAGCCCGCGGTGGGTCTCGCAGTACGGCGACGCGGCACGGCAGGCCGACCGGTACCGCGAGGGGCGGGTGTTCCTGGCCGGGGACGCGGCGCACATCCACTTCCCGGCCGGCGGCCAGGGGCTGAACCTCGGCGTACAGGATGCGGTCAACCTCGGCTGGAAGCTCGCGGCCGTCGTACGCGGCCAGGTGCCGGGCGAACTGCTGGACAGCTACGAGGCCGAGCGTTTCCCGGTCGCTGCGCGCGTGCTGCAGAACACCCGGGCGCAGACCGCCCTGTCACGCCCCGGCGCGCACGTGAACGCGTTGCGCGAGACGTTCACCGGGCTGCTCGACGTCGACGACGTGCGCTTCCGGATCGGCCTGATGATCACCGCCCTCGACCTCGAGTACGACGTGAAGGGCGATCACCCGCTGACCGGACGTCGGGTCCCGGATGCGGACCTCACTGTCGGAGGCGAGGCCACCCGCGTCCATCGCCTACTGACCGCCGGCCGGCCCGTTCTGCTGGCCTTCGACGACGGCGTCGTACCGTCCGTCGACGGGTGGGCGGACCGCGTCGACCGCGTCCAGGCGCAGCGCGGCGCCGAGCGCTTGACGATCCCCGGCGTCGGCAACGTGCCCGCGCCGGCCGCGGTACTGATCCGGCCGGACGGATACGTCGCCTGGGCCACGGACGAGCCGGACGCCGAAGGGCTGGACGAGGCGATGACGACCTGGTTCGGTCCCGCGACCGTCAGCGCAGCGTGTTGAACGAGTCGCGGATGATCTCCACCGCCTCCGCGGCTTCCTCCTCGGTCAGCGTCATCGGCGGCGCCATCCGGAGGACGTTGCCGTAGAGACCGCCCTTGCCGACCAGCAGACCACGGTCCTTGGTCTCCTGCTGGAGCTTGGCGGTGGCGGCCGCGTCGGGGGCGTTGTCGTCGGGCTTGACGATCTCGGCCGCGAGCATCAGGCCCTTGCCGCGGACGTCGCCGAGCTCGGGGAACTCGTCGGAGATGCCGCGCAGGCCGTCGACGAGCTGCGCGCCGCGCTTGGCGGCGTTCGCTTGCAGGTCATTGTCCAGCAGGTAGTCGATGGTGGCCTTCGCGGCGCTGGTCGAGATCGGGTTGCCGCCGAAGGTCGACAGCGAGTTCGCCTTGATGCTGTCCATCAGGTCGCCGCGCGCCACCACGCCGCCGATCGCGAACCCGTTGCCGAGCCCCTTCGCGAACGTCATCGCGTCCGGGACGACGCCGTGCGCCTGGATCCCCCAGAAATGGTCGCCGGTCCGGCCCCACCCGGTCTGCACCTCGTCGGAGATGAACAGGATCCCGTACTCGTCCAGGACCTCCTTGAACGCGGCGTACAGGCCGTCGGGCGGTGAGGAGAACCCGCCGACGCCCTGGATCGGCTCCGCGATCAGGCAGGCGACGTCACCCGCAGTCGTGGTCTCGATGACGTTGCGCAGGTCGTCGACGCAGACCTTGACGTAGTCGGCGTCGGGCAGGTCCCGGAACGGGCTGCGGTACCGGTACGCGCCCTGCACGTACTGCACGTTCACCGGCGACAGGCTGCTCGCGGACCAGCCCCGGTTGCCGGTGATCGCGACGGTGCCGAACGCGCGGCCGTGGTACGAGTTGCGCATCGCCAGCACCTGGTTGGAGCGGCGGTTCTGGGTGGCGAGCAGCAGGGCCGTCTCGTTCGCCTCGCTGCCCGAGTTCGCGAAGAACACCTTGGCGTCCGGGATCCCGGACAGCTCGGCGATCTGCTCGGCCAGCTCGATCTGCTTGCGGATCAGGTACACGGTCGAGGTGTGCGCGATCCCGGACCCGAGCTGCTCACGGACCGCGTCGGAGATCTCCGCGATGTCGTACCCGATCGCGTTGGTGAGGATCCCCGCGAAGAAGTCCAGGTAGGTGTTCCCCTCACCGTCGGTGACCCGGCGGCCGGACCCCTGCACGATCTCGATCGGCTCCTCGTAGTACAACGCGAGCCAAGCCGGCATAACGGCCTTGTGACGCTCCCAGAGCTCCGCATGTGTCATGTCCAACCATTACCTCACCTGATAGAGCACGTCTATCGGGCCGGACAATCGCTAGTGTGCTCAGCGTGACGTTGCCGAGCATTCCGCATGTGGACATCGAGTCCCTGGAGCACTTCGACCGGCTGCTGGCCGCGGGCGCCACCGCGATGGCCGGGTGGCGGGTGCAGTCGGTGGATCTGACCGGCCGGACGGCGGAGCTGCTGATGCTGACGCCGACCGGATCGGTGTTCCTCGGCTGCGCACTCGAGGACAAGGCCGAGCTGTGGATCCGCGACGGCGGCGGGCTGGTGTTCCCGGCGATCCCGGCGCTGCCGTTCGACGCGTACCGCGGGCGGCTGTACGACGCCGACGAGCTGTACGCCGGGATCGAGCACGGGTACGCCGCCACGCCCGACGCGCAGATCTACGCGTGGTCCCGCCAGCACGACGAGCGGGGCGACACGAGCCGGACGCTCGCCGCCGCGCTGCACGACCACGCGATCGCGGACGCTCTGGCGGAACTGCCCGATGACAAGCCGTGGGTCGGCGTGATGGGCGGTCACGGCGTGCTGCGCGGCGACGACAACTACCGCGCCGCGGTGCTGCTCGGTCGTACGCTTGCCCGTCGCAACCAGATGGTCGTCACCGGCGGCGGGCCGGGCGCGATGGAGGCCGCGAACCTCGGCGCGTCGCTGGCGTCGTACGACGACTCCGGTGTCGAGGCCGCGCTGGCCGAGCTGGCCGCCGTACCGTCGTTCCGGCCGTCGATCGGCGCCTGGGCCGCAGCCGGGCTCAGCGTGCGCGCCCGCTTCCCCGGCGACGGCGGCGTGTCGATCCCGACCTGGTTCTACGGCCACGAGCCGCCGAACGTGTTCGCCGGATCGATCGCGAAGTACTTCTCGAACGCCCAGCGCGAAGACGTCCTCCTCGGCCGCGCCCGCGGCGGCATCATCTACCTCCCCGGCGCCGCCGGCACAGTCCAGGAGGTCTTCCAGGCCGTCACCCCCAACTACTACGGCGACGCCGCCACCCAGATCCCGCTGATCCTGGTAGGCATCGACCACTGGACGGTCCGACTCCCCGTCTGGCCGCTCCTGGAGTCCCTCGCCGGCAAGCGCGCACTCGCGCAGTCGATCCACCTCGTCGACACCATCGACGACGCCGTCGCCCTCGTCGGCTGAAAATGGTCTCTATGGGTGAGTTCGTGTTGGTACCGGGGGCTCGGCTGGGAGCCTGGGCTTGGGACGCCGTCGCGGAGAGGCTGCGGGACGGCGGGCATGCGGTGTACGCGGTGACTCTGAGCGGACTGGCGGAGCGGCAGGGGCCGGGTTCGGAGCGCGTCGGGCAGCAACAGCACGTCGACGACATCGTCTCGGTGATCGAGGGCAACGACTTGTACGACGTGGTGCTGGTCGGCCACAGCTACTCGGGGATCCCGGTCGGGCAGGCAGCCGGGCAGATCGGAGACCGGCTGCGCCACGTCGTGTACGTCGACTCGAGCATCCCGGCTGACGGCCTCTCGTTCGCCGACGGGTGGCCGGACGACGACAGGGCCTGGCTGGAGGAGCAGTTGCTCGAAGGCGACGGCACCTGGCTGCCGGCCGGGGCGGAGCACTTCGTCGACCAGGACCTGTCCGACGAGGCTGTCAGCCGGCTCGTGTCCCGCAGTACGCCGCACCCCGGCCTGACGCTGACGGAGCCCGCACGGCTGGCCAGGCCGATCGGTGAGCTGCCGACGACGTACGTCAAGTGCCTCATGGCAGGTGACGAGCCTGCTCCCGACGTACAGCAGGAGCTGAAGTCACCGCAGTGGCAGCTGGTCGAGATGCGGACCGGTCACTGGCCGATGCTCTCCCAACCGGCCGAGCTGGCGAGGATCCTCGCGGCGGTCTGAGCCAGCGGTCTGGGTCAGCGGTCTGGGTCAGCGGTCTGGGTCAGCGGTCTGGGTCAGCGGTCTGGGTCAGCGGTCTGGGTCAGCGGTCTGGGTCAGCGAACCAGTCAGGCGACCTGGCGCGGCGTGAACTGCATCTGCGGGGAGGCGTACGCGTCCTGCGACTCGACGAGCTGCAGTTCACGCTCCCCCGACTCATGCGTGCGCGTGAGCAGGTCGAAGACGCTCGAGGTCGTCCGGGCGAGCGCCTCGGCCAGATCGCCGGTCCGGCGGTAGTGCGCCGTGAAGAGCGCTGCCGTCACGTCACCCGAGCCGTTCGCCTTCATCGGGATGTGTGGCGTCTGCACGAGCCAGGCACCGCTGTCGTCGACGGCCAGCATCTCGATCGTGCCGTCCTCACGGTCGGGACGCTCGACGCTCGTGACGAGCACCGTCCGCGGCCCGGTCGCGCGCACCAGCTCCACCGAGGCCAGCGTGGACTCGAGGGTGTCCGGCTCGGTGCCGGTCAGGAAGCCCAGCTCGAACTGGTTGGGTGTGATGATGTCGGCCGCCGGAACGACCCGGTCGCGCAGCAGCACCGGGATGGCGGGAGCGACGAAGCAGCCGGACTTCGCGTTCCCCATCACCGGGTCGCACGAGTACACCGCCGCCGGATTGGCCGCCTTGACCCGCTTCGCCGCCTCCAGGATGACGTCGGCGATCCCCTCGCCGCCCTGGTAGCCCGACAGGATCACGTCGATCTGCGGCAGGACCCCGCGCTCCTCGATCCCGAGCAGGACCTCGCGCACGTCGTCCGGACTGATCAACGGGCCCCGCCACGCGCCGTACCCGGTGTGATTCGAGAAGTTCACCGTGTAGACCGGCAGCACCTCCACGCCGATGCGCTGGAGCGGGAACACAGCGGCCGAGTTGCCCACATGCCCGTACGCGACCGCGGACTGGATCGAGAGAATCTTCACCGCTCGATCATGCCCGTTCGGACCGGCGCCCGTGCAAGCGGGTCGGTTTGTCGGCGGGGTGGTTTACGGTGCGCAGCATGGCGAACTTTGTGTTGGTGCCGGGGGCGTGGCTCGGGGCGTGGGCCTGGGACGAGGTCGCGGGGGTGCTGCGAGCCGAGGGCCACGACGTGTATGCGGTGACCCTGAGCGGGCTGGCTGAGCGGCACGGCGAGGACGCGGGGCAGCAGCAGCATGTCGAGGACGTCGTGGCCGTGGTCGAGGACAACGACCTGCGCGACGTCGTGCTCGCCGGGCACAGCTACTCCGGGATCCCGGTGGGGCAGGCGGCGGGCCGGATCGGCGACCGGCTGCGCCGGGTGGTGTACGTCGACTCGAACATCCCGGCCGACGGGCAGTCCTTCGTGGACGGCTGGTCGGCGGAGGGTCAGGCCTGGGTGCGCGACCAGATGGAGAGCGCCGACGGTTACTGGCCGCCGCTGACCGCGGAGGACTATGTCGGCCAGGACCTGTCCGACGAGAGCGTCGCGTTGATTCTGGAGCGTGGTACACCGCATCCCGGCCGATCGATCACCGAGCCGGCTCAGTTGACCAAGCCGATCGGCGAGCTGCCCACGACGTACATCAAGTGCCTGATGGACGGTGCGACCCCCTCGTCGGCCGTGGTCGAGCAGCTCTCGTCCCCGTCCTGGGAGCTGCTCGAGCTGGATACGGGCCACTGGCCGATGTTCTCCCAGCCGGCCGCGCTCGCGAAGCTCCTCACCGAGCTCCGCTGAGCCATGCCTCCGCGGTGTCGAGGAACGCGTCGACCTCTTCGATGTCGTACCCCTCGGAGAGCCGCGTCGGGCTGAACTGCGCCCCGCGGACTTCCTGCGCCGTCACCGGCCGGGTGACCGGGCGGCCGTTCACGGTCGCCATCACGCGGTCGACGAAATCGTCCACCTCGTCCACGGCGTACCCCTCACGCAGCCGGACCGTGGTGAACTGCGGCGCCGGCCGTCCTCCGGTCTCCGCCGCGACCGCGGGCTCAGCCGCCGGTCGCCCGGGCAACCAGCGTTCTGCCTCGGCGAGGAAATCGTCGACGTCCTCGACCGGATACCCAGGGCCGAGCAGCGGCGTACGAAAGGCAGCACCGCGGATCTCGTCGCGGGTGACATCCGGCCCGACGGACCGGCGTTCGGCTGTCGCGAGGATGCGCGCCACCAGGGCGTCCACCTGTCCGCAGTCGTAGCGCTGCCCGAGCCGGCGCACCCGGAACTCGGGCTTCAGCATCAGGACTCGCTCGCGGCGAGCTGACCGCAGGCGCCGTCGATCTCCTGACCCCGGGTGTCGCGGACGGTGACCGGGATCCCGCCGGCCTCGAGGCGGCGGACGAACTCGCGCTCGTCGGCCGGGTCGGACGCGGTCCACTTGGAGCCCGGTGTCGGGTTCAGCGGGATCAGATTGACGTGCACCCAGCCCCAGTCGCCGCGGGCGTTGAGCTTCTCGGCGAGCAGGTCGGCCCGCCAGGCGTGGTCGTTGATGTCGCGGATCATCGCGTACTCGATCGAGACCCGCCGCTTGGTCTGCCGCGCGTACCCCCAGGCCGCGTCCAGCACCTCGTCGACCTTCCAGCGATTGTTGATCGGCACCAGCTCGTCGCGCAGCTCGTCGTCCGGCGCGTGCAGCGACAGCGCGAGCGTGACCGGGATCCCCTCGGTCGCCAGCTGGTTGATCCGCGGCACGAGCCCGACCGTCGACACGGTGACGCCGCGCGCGGAGATCCCGAGGCCCTCGGGCGACGGATCGGTGAACCGCCGGACAGCGCCCATCACGGCCTTGTAGTTCGCCATCGGCTCGCCCATGCCCATGAACACGATGTTCGACACCCGGCCCGGGCCGCCGGCGATCTCGCCGCGGGCGAGCGCCCGGGCGCCGTCGACGACCTGCTCGACGATCTCGGCGGTCGTCATGTTGCGGGTCAGGCCGCCCTGGCCGGTCGCGCAGAACGGGCACGCCATCCCACACCCGGCCTGCGAGGACACGCACATCGTCGCGCGGCCCGGATACCGCATCAGGACGGACTCGACCAGCGAGCCGTCGAGCAGTTTCCAGAGCGTCTTGCGGGTCTCCCCGTTGTCGCACTCCAGGTCGCGGACCCGGGTCAGCAGCGGCGGCATCAGGTCCGCCACCAGCTTGTCGCGGGTCGCGGCCGGCAGGTCGGTCATCTCGGCGGGGTCGGACACCAGCCGGGAGAAGTAGTGGTTGGACAGCTGCTTGGCGCGGAACGCGGGCTCGCCGAGCGCCGCCACCGCCGTCCGCCGTTCCTCCCCGGTGAGGTCGGCCAGGTGCCGCGGCGGCTTCTTGGCGCGGCGCGGCTCATCGAACACAAGAGGCAGGGAGGTAGACATAACCGACCTATTGTCGCCCGTCGGCAGGACGCTTCACAAATTCACATCCCATGACCCGCGTCACCCGGCTTGCGGTCGGAGTGCCCGAGTTTGCGGTCCGGAGCGATCCGGTCCCGCACCAGCTGCTTCAGGAACGGGATCTCGGCGAACCCGCCCTCGGCCTTCCGCGACCACAACAGCTCCCCGTCGAGGCTGACGTCGAACACTCCCCCGGTCCCCGGCACGAGCGCCACTTCGCCGAGCTCCTTCGGGAAGGTCGTCAGCAGCTCCTGCGCGGTCCACGCCGCCCGCATCAACCACCGGCACTGCGTGCAGTACTCGATCTCCAACCGCGGCGCTCGACTCACGCCCTCACCGTACCGGCCGACGTTGTGCACCAGATCGGTGTCTCAGCGCGATCGCCGTACAGATCTGGTGCACAAAGCGGGCGTCAGGCCGAGTAGCCCTTCGGCGGGATGAGGGTGGCCAGTTGGTTGAAGGTCAGCCAGTACGTCGCGGTGGGGGCGAAGCCGGCCGGGTCGGCGATCAGGACGGTCTGGTCGCTGTCGTCGTACCCGATCACCGTGAAGTAGTGGTAGATCGTGTAGTTCGGGTAGCCCGGCGGGTGGTTGCTCGCCGGGGCGACGATGTTGGCGACGATCGGGTAGTTGTTGTTGATGTCGAGGACGACGTCGCGCCAGAGCAGGTCACGCTGCGCCTGGGTGGGCGGGTCGTTCGGCATCTCCTTGGTCTCGTACCAGCCGGTGCCGAGGTGGTTGTTGAGCACCCGGGTGACCTGACCGATCCAGTCGGTGCCGTTGGTCGTGGTGGGCAGCTCGTTGGCCAGTTGCTGCTGGCTCGGCGGGGAGATCCGGGCCGAGAGCGCGATCCGGGTCGCGGCCGGGCCGCACCAGTAGCCGGTCTGCTGGTACTGGAAGTCGATGTTCAGCGTCTTGAGGGTCTGCGTCGAGTAGCCGAGCTTCGGGACCGGCTTGCTCGCCGCGATCGCTTCCGCGGACACAGCCTGTGCGGCAGCTTGCGGTGCGGCGGTGGCCGCGTTCACCGGAAGCGCCGCGGCCGTGATGAGGGCGAGACCGCACAGGGCGGCCTTGAACTTCGTCGTGGGAATCATGTCAGCTCCTCACTGGACGACCGGGGCGGGCCGTCCGGTTTGATCCTGACACGACGTGTTGCAGTGTGGTGAAAAAATCACCAACCCTTTCCAGATCAGTCGAAAGGCTCGATGAACTCGCGGACCAGCCAGCGCACCGCCCGGTCCGGGTACGGCCGGGGCAGCGACAGGACGATGTGGTCGAACCCGAGGCCGACGGCCTTCCGTACGATCTCGCGGGTCCCGGCCGGGTCGTCGTACGAGACGATCTGCTGCAGCGAGCGGCTGATCGTCGACGGGTCGCGTCCGATCCGCTCGCATTCCAGATCCAGGCGGCGGGCCCGATCGGCCAGCGTGTCGAGGTCGGTGTGCGGCGGGCCGCTGATGTTCCAGATGTCGGCGTACTCCGCGATCAGCCGCATCATCCGGTTTCCCCAGCCGCCGATCAGCAGCGGCGGGCCGCCGGCCTGGACCGGCTTCGGCGCGCTGCGGGTGCGCTCGAGCGTGTAATACCGGCCGTCGAAGTCGAACTCGTCCTCGCTCCACATCAGGCGCAGGATCTCGATCGTTTCACGCAGCCGCTCGACCCCCTCCCCCGGCGGCACGAGCGTCAGCCCGTAGGCGGCGTACTCCTCGATCGCGGGATTCGGGCCCGTGGGTTGGTGGGTGCCGCCGGCGCCGAGCCCCATCACCAGGCGGCCGCCGGAGATCACGTCCAGGGTGCCGGCGATCTTGCCGAGGACGGCCGGCGGGCGGATCCGGTTGCTCGTGACCAGCAGGCCGAGACGGAGCCGCGTGGTCTGCGCGGCGAGCGCGGTCAGCAGGGTCCAGCCCTCGAGGACGTCGCCGTTCTTCGGGCCGGCGAGCGGGAGGAAGTGGTCCCACAGCCAGGCGTCGCGGATCCGCGGCTCCTCGTCCGCCTCCAGCCAGACGCGGCGGATGTCGGCGTACGGGACGTGCATCGGGGTGGTCTTCAGACCGAACGTCAGTTCCATAATCGTCAGGATAACTGATGATCAGGATTACTGACGATCAGTTGCCCGGTAGATTTGACGTATGGCTGACCGGCTCGGGTACCTGCTGAAACACGTCCTCGCGCAGCTGACCGAGGCGCAGACCGCGGCCTTGGCGCCGTACGGCGTGACCGGGCGGGACCTGGCCGTGCTGTCGGCGATCGCGGCCGGCGAGCCGCTGTCCCAACTGGAGGTCGCGGCCCGGCTGCGGGTGGACCGGACGTCGATCGGCGACCTGCTCGACGGACTCGAGGACCGCGGGCTCGTCGAACGCCGGCGCAGTGCCGAGGACCGGCGGCGGAATGTCGTCGCACTGACGCCGCAGGGCGAGTCGACGTTCGCTTCGGCCGAGCGGATCCGGCTGGAGGTGGAACGGGAGTTCCTCACTCCCCTCCCGGACGGCGCGCGGTTCCGCGAAGAGTTGCGGCTGCTGCTGGGGGAATGAGGGCTCCAGCGCGTCAGTTGGACTCTGCATGCTCTCCGTGCCGCTGTCAGTCCTGGACCGCTCACGGACGCGGGCCGGCGAGTCCGAGGCGGAGACACTGCGGGCGACCGTCGATGTCGCTCAGCAGGTGGAAGAGCTTGGTTTCAAGCGTTTCTGGGTCTCGGAGCACCACAGCGTGCCAGGAGTGGTCGGCTCCGCCCCGACAGTGCTGGCCGCGGCTGTTGCCGCCCGCACGGATCGGATCCGGGTCGGCACCGGCGGCGTGATGCTGCCGAACCACAACCCGCTCGTCGTGGCGGAGCAGTTCGGCGTACTGGAGTCGTTGTCCCCGGGCCGGATCGACATGGGGCTCGGGCGCTCGGTCGGCTTCACCAACGGCGTACGGCGCGCGCTCGGTGTCGGCAAGGACGCGGCGGAGGACTTCACCGCGCAGGTGCAGGAGCTCCTCGGGTACCTCGCCGGCACCTCGGACGTTCACGCCCGACCAGGCGAAGGGCTGCACATCCCGCCGTTCATCCTGGCCGTCGGTGAGGGCGCCTCCATCGCGGCGACGCTGGGCCTGCCTTTGGTGCTGGCCGCGCGCCCCGACTCGGCCGCGCTGCTCGAGGACTACCGGAGCACGTTCCGGCCGTCCGCCTGGGCGTCCGAGCCGTACGTCATTCTTGCTGTCACCGCCGCGATCGCCGATTCCACCGAGGCCGCGCGGCAGCTTTTGCTGCCCGAGGCATGGTCAGCGGCGTACTCGCGGACCCGTGGCGTGTTCCCCCCGCTGCAGCCCGACGTGCCGGAGTCGATGACCGCGCGGGAGCAGGAGTTCTTCGAGAACGCGCTCCGCGGCCAGATCTACGGAACGCCCGCGGACGTCGACGACGCGCTCGGCGACCTGGTACGACGGACCGCGGCGGACGAACTGCTGATCACCACGAACACCTTCGACCGCGGCGCGTTGCTGGCGAACTACGCCGCGCTGGCGAAGCTCACCGGCTGATCCGGTCCTCCAGCCGCTTCCGCACATCCGGCCACTCGTCGGCCAGGATCGAGAACACCACCGTGTCGCGGAACGAGCCGTCGGCCATCAGCATGTGCCGGCGCAGCACGCCCTCCCGGGTCGCGCCGAGCTTGGCGATCGCCGCCTGGGAGCGGGTGTTCTTCGAGCCGGTCTGGATCTTCACGCGACCGAATCCGCAGACCTCGAAGGCGTGCTCGAGCAGCAGGAGCTTCGTGGCCGGATTCACCGCCGTACCCCAGACAGCCGGCGCGTAACCCGTCCAGCCGAGGTGGATTCGCTCGTTCAGCACGTCGACGTCGCCGAGGCTCGACGTACCGACGACGGTGCCGTCGGCAACCAGGCGGACGACGTACGCGAACCGCTTGGCCGCGGCCGGGATCCACTTCGCGCGCATCTCGTCCGCGCTCGCCGGCATCGCGGCCGGCCCGCCGCCGAACCCACCGGCGTACACCTGCTCGTTGCCGATCGCGGCATACAGCTCGTCGATGTCGGATTTCTGCATCCGATCGAGCCGCACGACGTCGCCGACCAGCGACCGTCCGTCCGGAGCAACGGTCACGGTTTCACCAGCAGATGAAGGAGCAGCCAGACGATCGGCGCCGTCGCGAGCAGGGAGTCCAGCCGGTCCATCACGCCGCCGTGACCGGGCAGCAGGTTCGACATGTCCTTGATGCCCAGGTCGCGCTTGATCATCGACTCGCCGAGGTCGCCGACCGTCGCGGTCACCACCGCGACCGCGCCGACGATCGCGCCGGCCCACCAGTCACCGTCCAGCAGGAAGACGACGGACGCGATCCCGGCCCCGATACACGCGAGCGTCGAACCGGCGAAGCCCTCCCAGGACTTCTTCGGACTGATCGTCGGCGCCATCGGATGCTTGCCGAACAGCACGCCCGCGACGTAGCCACCGACATCGCTGGCGACCACGACCAGGAAGAACGTCACCACGCGCCCCGGCCCGTCCGCCTCCGGCTGCACCAGCAGGATCGCGAACCCGGCGAGCAGCGGAACGTAGCCGATCAGGAAGACCCCGGCGCTCACGTCCCGGACGAATCCGACCGATCCACCCGGCATCCGCCAGAAGATCGTCCCGAGGACGGTCATGCCGAGCGCCACGAGCAGCGCCATCGGTCCACCGAAATACGCCGCCACGAGCATGGCCGCCGTACCGGCGAACAGCGGGACCCGCGGGATCACCGCGCCGCCGGTGCGCAGCGCCTTCATCATCTCGTCGACCGCGACCAGGACGACCACCAGCACGAGAACGACGAACAGGACCTTCTGCCAGTACAGCGATCCGAGGATCAGGGCGCCGAGCCCGACCCCCACCGCGATCGCCGCAGGCAGATTACGCCCGGCACGGCTCGGGCTGGGGCTCGGCGCAGGCGTGCTCTCGACGCCCATCACACCTCGAGCAGTTCGGCTTCCTTGTGCTTGAGCAGCTCGTCGATGGAGTCGACGTACTTCTTCGTCAACCCGTCGAGGCGCTTCTCAGCACTCTTGCCCTCGTCCTCGCCGGCGTCGCCGTCCTTGACGGTCTTGTGCACCTGGTCCATGGCGTGCCGGCGGATGTTGCGCATCGAGACCTTGGCTTCCTCGGCCTTGGTCTTCGCGACCTTGATGTACTCCTTGCGCCGCTCCTCGGTCAGCTGCGGCATCACCACCCGGATCACCGCGCCGTCGTTACCCGGGTTCACGCCCAGGTCCGAGTCGCGGATCGCCTTCTCGATCGCCGCCATCGCACCCTTGTCGTACGGCGAGATCAGCACGGTCCGGGGCTCCGGCACCTGGAAACCGGCCAGCTGCTGCAGCGGAGTCGGGCTGCCGTAGTAGTCGGCCAGGATGCTCGCGAACATCTGCGGGTGCGCCCGGCCGGTGCGGATCGCGGCGAAGTCGTCCTTCGCAACCTCCACGGCCTTGGCCATCTTCTGCTCGGCATCGCGGAGAGCTTCGTCGATCACGACATTCCTCGCTTCCTCAGGCCGCATCGGCGCGGCCGGTCCTACTTCGCCTGTGTCCAACGATCCTAGTGGTACGCCGTGCTACGCCCGGTTATTGCCCCCGGGAGACGACAGTACCGATCTTCTCGCCGTGGATCACCCGGGCGATGTTGCCCTCCTCGAGACCGAAGATGACGATCGGCAGGGCGTTGTCGCGGGCCAGGCTGATCGCGGTGGCGTCGGCGACCCGGAGCCCGCGGGCCAGGAAGTCGTCGTACGACAGCTGGTCGAACTTCACCGCGTCCGGGTTCTTCTTCGGGTCGGAGTCGTAGACGCCGTCGACCCCCTGCTTGCCCATCAGCAGGGCCTCGGCGCCGACCTCCAGCGCCCGCTGGGCGGCGACCGTGTCGGTGGAGAAGTACGGCATGCCGGAGCCGGCGCCGAAGATCACCACGCGGCCCTTCTCCAGGTGCCGCTCGGCCTTGCGCGGGATGTACGGCTCCGCGACCTGGCCCATCGTGATCGCGGTCTGCACCCGGGTCTCGATGCCGAGCTTCTCCAGGAAGTCCTGCAGCGCCAGGCAGTTCATCACGGTGCCGAGCATGCCCATGTAGTCGGCGCGGTTGCGCTCCATCCCGCGCTGCTGGAGCTCGGCGCCGCGGAAGAAGTTGCCGCCGCCGACCACCACGGCGACCTGGACGCCGGACCGGGCCACGTCGGCGATCTGCTTGGCGATCGAGTTCACCACGTCGGGGTCGACGCCGAGCTTGCCGCCGCCGAACACCTCACCCGAGAGCTTCACCAGCACCCGGTGATAGGCGGGCGAGAACGGCGAAGAGGCCGGACTCGTCTCGGTACCCAGGGTTTCCGTCACGATTCCGGCCTCCTCGTTCGTTGACTGTGTGCTCAGATCCTTCGCGGGATCAGGCGCCGACCTCGAAGCGGGCGAACCGCTTCACGGTGACACCGGCCTCGTCGAGCACAGCCTTCACGGACTTCTTGTTCTCCGTGACCGACGGCTGCTCCAGCAGCACGACGTCCTTGAAGAACCCGTTCACCCGGCCCTCGACGATCTTCGGCAGGGCGCCTTCCGGCTTGCCCTCCTCGCGCGCGGTCGCCTCGGCGATGCGCTTCTCGTTCTCGACCGTCTCGGCCGGGACCTCGTCGCGGGTGGTGTACAGCGGGCGCATCGCGGCGGCCTGCATGGCGGCGCCCCGGGCAGCCTCGACGTCGTCGCCCTCGAACTCGACGAGCACGCCGACCTGGGCCGGCAGGTCCGCGGCGCGCTTGTGCATGTACGCCGTGACCTTGCCGTCGAAGACGGCCACCTTGCCGAGCTCCAGCTTCTCGCCGATGACGGCGGCCAGCGCCTCGATGTTCTCGGCGACCGACTTGCCGTCGGTGAGCTTCTCGTTGAGCAGACCCTCGACGTCCCCGACCTTGCTCGCCGCGGCGTGCGCGACGATGTCGGCGGCGAGCTGCTGGAACTGCTCGTTCTTGGCGACGAAGTCGGTCTCGCAGTTCAGCTGGACCAGCGCGTTCTCCGCCGCGGCCACCAGGCCGTTGGTGGCGGACCGCTCGGCGCCACGCTTCTGGGCCTTGGCCGCGCCCTTGATGCGCAGCTCCTCGATGGCCTTCTCGAAGTCGCCGTCGGTGGCCTCGAGCGCCTTCTTCGCGTCCATCATGCCCGCGCCGGTGGTGTCGCGGAGCTTCTTCACGTCAGCGGCGGTGTAGTTCGCCATTCCTCGTTCTCTCGTCTTGTCTGGTGCGGCTGGGTGGACGGGCTGCCCGCAAGGCCCCGCTTCGAGGCCTCGCGGCGTAGCCCGGCGCCGCCCGGCGTGAACCGGGCGGCATACGGGCTGTCAGGCCTCGTCGGCCTTCGGCGCCTCGTCGGCCTTCGGCGCGTCGACGGCCGGGGTCTCCTCGACGGCCGGGGTCTCCTCGGCCTTGGCCTCGGTCACCACAGCGTCGGTCGCGACCGGCTCGGTCAGCACGTCGGTCGCCGGGGCAGCCTCGGTCGCCGGGGTGGCCTCGGCGGCCTTCGCCTCAGCGGCGCTGTTCTGGCTCTCCAGCAGCTCGCGCTCCCAGGCGGCCAGCGGCTCCTCCTGGCCCAGCTCCTCACCGGCCGCGGCGGCGCCCTGGCCCGAGCGGCCCATCAGGCCGTCGGCGACGGCGTCGGCGACCACGCGGGTCAGCAGGCCGACCGAGCGGATGGCGTCGTCGTTCCCCGGGATCGGGTAGTCGACCTCGTCCGGGTCGCAGTTGGTGTCCAGGATGCCGATGATCGGCAGCTTCAGCTTGCGCGCCTCGTCGACGGCGAGGTGCTCCTTCTTGGTGTCCACGATCCACACGGCGGCCGGAACCCGGGCCATGTCGCGGATACCGCCGAGGGTCTTGAGCAGCTTGTCGTGCTCGCGACGCTTCTGCAGCAGCTCCTTCTTGGTGACACCGGAGGCGGCGACGTCGTCGAAGTCGATGAGCTCGAGCTCCTTGAGGCGCTGGAGCCGCTTGTTCACGGTCTGGAAGTTCGTCAGCATGCCGCCCAGCCAGCGCTGGTTCACGTACGGCATCCCGACCCGGGTCGCCTGCTCGGCGATCGCTTCCTGCGCCTGCTTCTTGGTGCCGACGAACAGGATCGCGCCGCCGGACGCCACGGTGCTGCGGACGAACTCGTACGCGCGGTCGATGTAGGACAGCGACTGCTGCAGGTCGATGATGTAGATGCCGTTGCGCTCGGTGAGGATGTAGCGCTTCATCTTCGGGTTCCAGCGCCGGGTCTGGTGCCCGAAGTGCACGCCGCTCTCGAGCAGCTGCTTCATGGTCACGACGGCCATGAGGTGTCTCCTTATTGCGACCCGGGTCGTCCCGGGTCTACTCGGTTGTCTCGCCTCGGATCGGATGATCCGCAGCTCCTGATGCCCGTCGCGCGACTCCGCCCGGATCACTCCGGGACCGCTGGAACCGACGCACTTGTGCGGGCATGCGTAGTCGCCCCACCTAGGTGTGGCGCCACCGGAAGTGTACGGGACCACGGCCGCCGGACGCGAACCGGCCCTCGTTGTCCACAATTCCGGATCGGGCCGGTCGAATCCGGCCCCCACCACGGCATCTTCCCTGGCATGACCCTCGCCGTCCTGACCCTCGCCGCCCTCCCACCCGCACCCCCTGCCACCTGGCCGTTACAGCCGCGCCCCGAGATCGTGCGCGGCTTCGAGCTACCCGCGAAACCCTGGCTCCCCGGCCACCGCGGCGTCGACCTCGCCGGCCGCATCGGCCAGCCCGTCCTCGCCGCCACTCCCGGCCGCGTCACATACGCCGGCCCGCTCGCCGGCCGTGGCGTGGTCACGATCGCGACCGGCCCCCGCCGTACGACGTACGAACCGGTCGTCCCCGAGGTCGCCGTCGGAGCCACCGTCACCACCGGCACCGTCATCGGCCGCCTGTCCACCGCGGGCTCCCATTGCCTGCCCCGAGCCTGCCTGCACTGGGGCCTCCTGCAGGGCAAGCGGTACCTGAATCCCCTCACCCTGCTCCCCCGTCGCCCGATCCGCCTGCTTCCGCTCAGCGCCGAACCAGCCGTCAACTCAGTCGGCAACCCGCCGGACAAACCGGCAGGCGACCCGCCCGACGGCAGCCGGCGCGCGGCCAAGCTCGTCATCGCCGCCACGGCAGCGCTCACGCTGACCGCCGGCCTGCTGATCAGGCGTGAATAGGGCTCATTCGTGCGGCAGGTTCAGCTGCCACGACACCCCATACCGGTCGTTCACCCATCCGAACTTCTTGCTGAACCCGTAGTCCCCCAGCGGCATCAGCTCGCCGCCGCCCTCGCTCAGCGCGCCGTACAACCGCTCGAGCTCCGCCTCGTCCCTGCAGTCCACGAACAACGACATCGAAGGAGTGAAGGTGAAGCCATGATGCAGATAGCTGTCACTGCACATGAACTCCTGTCCGGCCAGCCGGAAGACGGCAACCATGACGGAGCCCTCGGGCCCCGGTCCCTCGGCGCCGTACTTGACCATCGACACGACCTCGGCATCGTCGAACAGCGACTGGTAGAAGCTCATCGCCTTCTCCGCGCCGCCCTCGAACATGAGGAACGTCTTGATCTGCTGCATCGCCCATCTCCTTCAGTCATGGCTTATATAAGCCATGACTGTAACACTGGATCAGCTCCCGGGGACCCGGGCCTGCCAGGCGTCCTCGTCGCGCGAGCGGCGCTCCACGCCGGCCGGCAGCTTGTTCTTGGCGAGATCGACCAGCGTGGTGTTCTCGAGGACGTCCCGCAGACTGGCGCGCGCCGCGATCCAGACGCGCTGCAGGACGACCGCATGCTCGTTGTACGTCACGCTTTCCGGCCGGACGCCGGAGATGCTCACGATCGGGCCGTCGACAGCCCGCATCACGTCGGCGACGGAGATCTCGTTCGGGTCGACGGCCAGCCGCCAGCCGCCCGACTGCCCACGCTGGCTCGACAGCACGCCGGCCCGGCGCAGGTCGGCGAGGATGCCCTGGAGGAACCCGTGCGGAATGCCCTGCGCCCGGCTCAGCTCCTCGGCCGACACGACCGCCGGGTCGCCCGCGACCCATCGCTGGGTGATCTCGATCAGAGCTCGCAACGCATAGTCAGACTTCGCCGAAACCCGCATGTCCCGCAGTCTGCCGCATCCCGGCGCCCACACGCCGCATCACCCGCGAACATCCCTCGGCCCGGACCGCCCGAGCGCGTCCTCTCAGGCCCGCGGATGGGCCTGCAGGTAGGCCTGCCGAAGGCGATCAGTGGAGACATGGGTGTAGATCTGCGTGGTCGCGAGCGACGCGTGCCCGAGGAGCTCCTGGACGCTCCGCAGGTCCGCGCCGCCCTCGAGAAGATGCGTGGCCGCGGTATGACGCAGTCCGTGCGGACCGACATCAGGCGCGTCGACGACGGCGATCCGCTGGTGCACCATCCGCCGTACGGTCCGCTGGTCGATCCGGCCGCCACGCGCCCCGAGAAAGGCCGCCGGCCCACTCCCCTCGCGTGCCAGCTTCGGCCGCGCCTCGAACAGCCATCGCTCCAGCGCCTGACCGGCCGGCACCCCGTACGGGACCGACCGCTCCTTCCGCCCCTTGCCGAAGACTCGTACGACGCGGCGTTCCCGGTCGACATCATCGACATCGAGAGCGCACAGCTCGCCGACGCGAATACCCGTTGCGTAGAGCAACTCCATGATCGCGAGATCCCGCAGCCCGACCGGACTGCCGTCGTCCGCCGCGACTCCGGCTGCGTCGAGCACGACCCGGGTGTCGGCCTCGCCGAGCACCCCGGGGAGACTCTTGTGCGCCTTGGGGCTCGCCAGCAGCGCTCCCGGATCCGTATCGATCCGCCCGGTCCGCTGCGCCCACGCCGTGAACACCCTGGCGGCCGTCGCACGGCGAGCCATCGTGCTGCGGGATTTCCCCAGACTCTGCTGTTTGGCCAGCCAGGACCGTAATCCCCGGATGTCCAACTGCCCGAGATCATCGTGACCAAGCCGAATCAAATGTTCGAGTAAATCCGCGACGTCTCCGATGTAGGCTCTCACCGAGTGAGTGCTGAGGTCTCTTTCCGCCGTCAGATGCCTTTCGTAGTCAGCCAGTAACACAGCGAAACCCTCCGGCCAGGAACGGTTTCCACTGACTTCGCCCGGCGTCATGCCTCGACGATGCGTGAGGTGGCCCGGCATCGCAAGCCACCGCGCGGACGCCGAGCAGAGGAGGTCTGGTCGATAGCCCAACGGTCGACTACTGTTCGGCCCGATTGCCCTAGTAGCAACGGAGGCACCCCTGACCATGGCCCCCTCAGCGAACGGACAGACCGTAGGCCGGCGCCTGCCGGTCGAGTCGGCGTTCACTCGAGTCGAGGATGCGCGGCACCGTCTGCCGCGCCTGTTCGGTCGTCGCGACCTGGTCGTTCTCGGCCTGGGCGTGATGATCGGCTCCGGCATCTTCAGCATCAGCGGCGTCCAGGCGGCGAATGTCGCCGGACCGGCAGTGATCCTGTCGTTCGTCATCGCCGCGATCGTCTGTGTGCTGGCCGCGGCCTGTTACGCCGAGCTGTCGTCCACGATCCCGGTTTCCGGTAGCGCTTATACGTTCAGCTATGTCACCTTCGGCGAGGCGTGGGCGTGGCTGGTCGGCTGGGCACTGGTCCTCGAGCTCGTCACCGCGGCGGCGATCGTCGCCCGCGTCTGGTCGGCGTATTTCCTGGCCACCCTGGACGGGTTCGGAGTAACGCTGCCCGAAGGTGTGGCGCAGTTCTTCGGCCCCGAGGCCAAGGTGAACCTCGTCGCCCCGCTGCTGCTGCTGATCCTCACCGCGCTGATCGTGACGGGCACCAAGCTGTCATCCCGGGTGCTGACCGTCGTCGTGATCGCGAAGGTCGCGGTGATCCTGCTCGTGGTGATCGTCGGTGCCGCGCACATCAACATGGACAACTACCACCCGTTCGTCCCGCCGGCCCGGGCAGCGCCCGCGACCGCGAGCCCGACGTTGCTGGGCTGGATCCTGGACTCGTCGTTCGGTTCGTTCGGGACGATGGGCATCTTCACCGCCGCGAGCACGATCGTGTTCGCCTACATCGGCTTCGACCTGATCGCGACCGCGTCCGAGGACGCCCGCAGCCCACGCAAGACCGTCCCGCAGGGCATGCTGCTCGGCGTCGGCGCCGTGACGATCCTCTACATCGCGATGGCCGTCGTCCTGGTCGGCATGCGCCCGTACGGCAAGCTCGGCGGCGGCGCACCCGTCTCCGAAGCCCTGGCCGCGGTCGGGGTCGGATGGGCCGCGAAGGTGGTCAACCTGGGCGCCTTGCTCGCGTTGATGACCGTCATCATGGTGGTCCTCATCGCGCAGAGCCGGGTCCTGTTCAACATGGGCCGCGACGGCCTGCTCCCCAAGAGCCTCGGCCGGGTCAGCCGGGTCTACTCCTCCCCCGCCCGCGCCGCAACGGCCGCCGGCATCGCCGCACTGGCCCTCACGCTCTACCCGAAGGTCCTAGAGCTCGAGGAGCTGCTGGTCATCGGAGCCCTGTTCTGCTTCGCGTTCTGCGCGATCGGCGTCCTCACCCTGCGTCGCTCCGAGCCCAACCTGGAGCGCGGCTTCCGGGTGCCGATGGTCCCGCTGATCCCTCTCCTGTCGCTGGCCGCGACGGTCTGGCTGATGCTCAACCTGAAGATCAGCACCTGGACCAAGTTCGGCGTCTGGATGGTCATCGGCATCGCGATCTACGGCCTCTACGGCCGCTGGCACAGCCGCCTCGCCAACGAGGACAGCTGGGACTTCGACCTCGGCGACACCGACCCCGGAACCGGTGGCTTCCAAGCCATCCGCGACCACGACCGCCCCACCGAACTCCGAGCCATCCGCACCCCACCCGAAGCACCCCAAAAACCCACCCGCGGCAAACACATGCGCAACTGACCACCCACCAACCGCCACGCATCCGCAGACAATCGGACCGACGCGCCAACCGGTGACCGCGTCGCCCCTAGGCGGCCACGACACAAGCCCGGCCAGACCAAGCCACCGACCACCCTGCCACGCCAGAAGCGCCCGGCGGTTGTAGACCGAACCGCCAATCATGACGCGCACCTTGAACACACCGCCACAGGCGGCCTAGCGTGACGCTCTCGCCCGTGCCCCGGGTGCCGCCGTCTCGCGGGCTGCTCGCTGAGCCCGAATGCACTGCCCGAGATCTGGGGAGGGCGCGCAGCGCCCAGGTAGCGGGAAAGGCGCGCACCGCACGCCCAGGACGAGCGCGCACCGCCCACGCCCCAGGAAGAGCGCGCACCGCCAGGATCTGGGAAGAGCGCAGCAGTCAGGGTTTGGGAATGGCGCGCAGGGCGATCTCCACCGTGGCGTACAGGCTTGCACGGTCGGCCCCGGCGGCGGCGTGGACCGCGTTTCCCTCGCTCACGGTCATCACGTAGCGCGCGAGGTCGGTCGGGTCGGTGCCGGCGGGCAGGTCGCCCTCGTCGACCGCGCGGGCCAGGCGCTCGGCCAGCTGCTGCTCGCCGGCCAGGCGGCTCGTGGCCAAGAACTGCGCCACCTGACCGTTGTCGCTCCCGCCGGCCAGGCCGCCCTGGATCGACAGACAGCCTGCCGGGCGGCCGGGCTGTGTCAGCGCATCCGCGTTCGCCTTCAAGAACCTTTCGACGGTCGAGTACGCGGTCGGCTCCGCGAGCGCCTCCCGGGCGTACGCCATGTCGTGCTCCGCGTAGCGCGCAACGGCCCGGCGGAACAGGTCCTCCTTGTTGCCGTAGGCCGCGTACATGCTCGGGCGGTTGATCCCCATCGCGTCGGTCAGATCGGCCAGCGACGCGCCCTCGTAGCCGTGCTCCCAGAACACCTCGATGGCCCGGTCGAGCGCCGCGTCCGGGTCGAAGGCCCGCGGCCGTCCTCGTGTCTTCACCGTCACACCACTGATTCTAACCGTTCGGTACAGAAATATCCCGGAAGGTGCTAACGTTCCTTTCCATACCGAACGGTACATAATTTGGAGGATCGCCATGAATCACTTAGGGCTCTGGAGCATGCGGTTCCGGGGCCACCCGGCGCTGCCCGATCTCGAGGCCGCCGGCTGGGACACCTTCTGGATTCCGGGTCTCGACGGCACGGGCGCCCTGGACGACGTCGAGCACCTGCTCAAGGCCGCGCCGCACAGCACGATCGTCACGGGCGTCCTGAACATCTGGGGTCAGTCACCGGAAGAGCTGTCGAACAGGGTCGCCGGACTCGACGCCTCCCGACTGTTGGTTGGACTGGGCATCGGCAACGCCGCCGGCGCTGCCTCGCGTGGCCAGCACTACGGCAACCCCATCACTTCAATGAGCCGCTACCTCGATCAGCTCGACATCCCCGCCGATCGCCTGCTGCTCGGCGCCCTCGGGCCCAAGATGATCGATCTGGCGGTCGCACGTACTGCCGGCTGGCATCCGTTCCTGGTCACGCCCACCTATGTGGCCCGCGAACGTGCTCGCGTCGGCAAGGGCCCGCTGATCGCACCGCACCAGGCCGCGGTGCTCGAAACCGATCCGGACAAGGCGCGAGCGATCGCCCGCGCGGAGATCGGCATGTTCATCGGCTTCCCGGCGTACCGCAACAACCTGCGTCGCCTGGGCTTCACCGACCAGGACCTGGTCCCCGGCGGCAGCGACCGCCTGATCGACGCTCTGGTCGCGCACGGCGGCGTCGCCGAGATCCGTGACCGCGTCCGCGCACACGTCGAGGCCGGCGCCGACCACGTGGCCCTGCACGTCCTGGGGTCCGACTCCTTCTTTCCCACCCACCTTTCCGAACTCACCAAGGAGAACTTCTGATGGGACAGCTCGACGGCAAGACCGCCCTCGTCACCGGCGCCACCTCTGGCATCGGTCTCGCGTCCGCCCGCTTGCTGGCCAGCGAGGGCGCACACGTCTTCGTGACCGGCCGGCGGAAGGAGGCCCTGGACGCTGTGGCCTCCGACAGCATCACCCCGATCCAGGCCGACGTCTCCAACCTCGACGACCTGGACAGCGTGTACGCCGCGATCTCCGCCCGCGGCCAGGGCCTGGACATCCTCTTCGCCAACGCCGGCGGCGGCGAGTTCTCGGCCCTGCCCGATGTCACCTGGGACCACTATGCGACGACCTTCAACACCAACGTGGGCGGCACGATCTTCACCGTGCAGAAGGCCTTGCCGCTGCTCAACCCCGGCGCGTCGGTGATCCTGACCAGCTCCAACATCGACGTCAAGGCCGCGCCCGCCTTCAGCATCTACGCCGCCACCAAGGCCGCCGTACGCTCGTTCACCCGCAGCTGGGCGGCCGAGCTGGTCGAGCGCGGTATCCGCGTCAACGCCATCGCCCCCGGCCCGATCAACACGCCCGGCCTCTCGGGCCTGGCCCCCAGCCCCGAGGACGCCGCCCAACTCCTGAAGGGGCTCGCGTCAGGCGTCCCGATGAACCGCCTGGGCGCCCCCGGGGAGATCGCCACCACAGTCCTGTTCCTGGCCACGCCGGCCAGCGCCTACATGACCGGCGCCGAAATCTACGTCGACGGCGGCGCCAGCCAGGTCTGACCCCGACGACAGCCCTTGAAGAACCTTGTGTTCGGCCGGAGGTGGTCTGCTGTCGACCTGCGGGCGGCGGTTGGCTTGGAAGGTCGTTCGCTGCTGCCACTGCAGGAAGGGCAGTTAGGTCCGCTGCTGGCGGGGTTGAGCCAAGAACGCACATTTGAACGATTTGTCATCAAGGAGAGAGCAATGTCGAACGCAGTTGTGTTGACCGACTTTGGGGCGCCCGAGGTTTTGCGCTGGCAGGAGGTCGCCCCGCCTGAGCCAGGTCCGGGGCAGGTACGGCTGAAGGTGGCTGCGGCGGGGGTCGGTCCCACCGACCTGGCGATCCGCTCCGGCCATCTGCGGGCATTCGGAGCAGCGCCGGGCGGCGTACTTGGCTTCGAGGCGGCGGGCACCGTGGACATGGTCGGGCCTGGCGTCACCGGGGTGGCGGTGGGCGACGAGATTGCCGCGCAACTGCTGAGCCTGGGCGGTTATGCCGAGCTCGCGATCGCCGAGATCTGGACCGCCAAGCCGGCGGGCGTGTCGTGGGAGGACGCCGCCGCGTTGCCCGCGTCGGCCGAGGCGGCTGTCCGGGTACTCGATGACGTCCGGCTGGAACGCGGGCAGACGCTGCTGCTGTTCGGCGGCGGAGGATCGGTCGGCATCATCGCGACCCAGTTGGCGGTGGCCCGGGGCGCTCGGGTGCTCAGCGTGGTCCGCGACCACGACGAGCGGCTGGTCGGCGAACTCGGCGCCGAGCCGGTGAAGCTCGGCGATACGGTCCGGGCCGACGCGGCGATCGATGCGGCCGGAACGGGGGTGCTTCGACAGGCTCTGGCCGCGGTCGGCGATCCGGGCCGGGTGGTCAGCCTCTCCGATCCGCGGGCGGCCGATTTCGGCGTACGCCTGTCCGGTCCGCGCCCGGAAGCGGCGACGGCCGCGCTCGCCGAGACCATGCAGATGCTCGCGGCCGGACGGCTGCGGCTTCGGGCACAGCGGACCTTGCCGCTTCCCGAAGCTGCCGAGGCCCACCGTCAGCTCGAGGCCGGCACGCGGGAGAAGCTGATCCTCATCCCATGAGATCGGCTCCCGATCGGGGCAGAGAGGCCTGGCACGAAGGCGCAGATCGCAGCTACTGACCGGAGTCGGGTCCTTGAGGCCGACCGCGGCCAGCAGGCTTGAGCAGGTCCGATACTCGTACATGCCATTGTGGTTATATAGCTGTACAAGTATGTTGAGTTCGTGAGCGCACCTTTTGAGGTTCTGGCTGAGCCGCGGCGGCGGCAGATTCTGGAGTTGCTGCGGCGGCGGCCGCACCTGGTCGGGGAGTTGACCGATGAGCTCGGGCTCAGCCAGCCCGGGGTGTCGAAGCATCTGCGGGCGCTCCGTGAGGCCGGGCTGGTGGACGTCCGGGTGGACGCGCAGCGGCGGTGGTACGAGCTGAGGCTCGGGCCGTTGCGCGAGCTCGACGCCTGGCTGCATCCGTACCGGCTGCTGTGGGATCGCGCTCTGGACGACCTCGAAGACCACCTGGACACGATGCCGGACACCAGTCCGGCGGAAACGGAAGGCTGACGATGGCGAACGAGACCCTGCGAACGATCGAAGGTCGCTCGGTGCTGCGGATGGAGCGCCGGCTCCAGCATTCGGCCGAGAAGGTTTGGCGGGCCCTGACCGAGCCGGAGCAACTCGGTCGTTGGTTCCCGGCCTCGGTCAACCTGCAGCCGCGCATCGGCAGCACCGTCGAGTACCTGATGGACGGTGAGCCGGCAGGCGGCGGTGAGGTGCTCGAGTTCGATCCGCCGCGCGTGTTCGCGATCACCTGGAACGGCGAGGTGCTGCGGTGGGAGCTCCTCCCTGCTGACGGCGGTTGCTTGCTCGTCATGAGCCACACCTTCGACGACCGTTTCGGTGCGGCGAGCTTCGCTTCCGGGTGGACGCTTTGTCTGGACGGGATGGAGATGGTCCTGGACGGCAAGTCGATCGACGTCGAGCCGGACACCGGTTCGCTGCATGACCGCTTCGTGGAGTTGCTCGGGCTGAATCAGGGGTCGGCCGAGCAGACGCCGGGCGGCTGGGGCGTCCGGTTCGAACGGCAGCTGACACGCCCGGCCGAAGTCGTCTGGTCCCATCTGCCCAGCGAGGGCACCGTCATCGAACGGTCTGAGCCGAAGGTTCTCGAGTACGAGCTGTCCGGCGGCGGCAGGGTCCGCTGGGAGCTGACGCAGGGCACTGGTCACGGCGCTCGCTTGATCCTCACCCAGTCCGGTCTGAGCAGTCCGGATGACGGGCTGACGACGTGGCGTCACCGCCTCGACGAGCTTGCAGCTGACCTCCTCAGCACTCCGCCCGCGCAGACGAACGACGGCCCCGGCGAAGGTGGCGCTGCAGATACCCGGTGACCACCACCGTCACCGGTCGTCCCAGTGAGCCGACGCGCTGACCAGATTCAGCACGAGTCGGATGCGACGTCGGGCCTTGAGCTAACAGCCGCGCGGCGGGGTGGGGTTCAGGTGCCAGCCGGTGAGGGTTTGGGTTATGAGGGTCAGGGTGGTGAGGGTTTCCAGGCATTGTTGGGTTGTGGGCACGTCGAGGCCTGCGGTGGTGGCTATGCGGTGGGTGGGGGCGGGGGTGTGCACGGGGACGGCATCAAGGGTTCGTTGGAGGTCGGGGTCGAGGGTGTCGGTGAGGGTTTGGGGGGCTCGGGGCGGTTGGGTCAGGTTGGTGCCGAGGGGAGAGATCGCCTCGATGATGTCGGCGACGTTGGTGGCGAGGACGGCGTTGCGTTCGCGGACGAGGAGGTGGCTGCCGGCGGACATGCGGGACGTGATCGGGCCGGGGACGGCGAGGACCGGGCGCCCGCATTGGTCGGCCCAGCCGGCGGTGTTGAGGGCGCCACTGCGGACGGCGGCTTCGATGACGACGGTGCCTTGGGTGATGGCAGCGATCAGTCGGTTGCGAGCGAGGAAGCGGAGCTTGGTCGGGGCGCAGCCGGGCGGGAGCTCGGCGACGATCAAGCCGTCCTCGGCGATCCGGCTGAAGAGGGCGGAGTTGCGTCTCGGATAGCTGACGTCGACGCCGCAGGCGAGCACCGAGATCGTCACGCCGTCGGCGGCGAGGGCTCCGCGGTGGGCTGCTGCGTCGATGCCGAAGGCGCCGCCGGAGACGATGGTGACGCCGTTGTCGGCGAGGCCGCAGGAAAGCTCGGCGGCCACGTGTTCGCCGTACGACGAGCAGGCGCGGGCGCCGACGACCGCGACGGAGCTGGTCAGGGCGCGGCGGAGGTTCGCGCGGCCACGGACCCAGAGGCCGAACGGCACCCCGGCGCGGCGGGTCAGTTGGCCGGCTTCTTCGAGTACGTCGACCTGCTCCGGCCACTCGTCGTCGCCGGGGATCACGAATCGCGCGCCGGCGGTCGTGGCCCGGTCGAGGTCGCGGTGCGGGTTCGCCGCGGCGAGTCGGGTCGACCAGCGCTCCAGGCCGGGCGCGTTCCGCTGGAGGCGGTCCCAGATCTCCACCGGGTGCAGGCCGTCGAACGCCTTCAACGCCGCGAGGTCTCCCGGCTCGATCACCCGCGACAAGCCCACGCGGGCCAGCCGTTCGTCATCTCCGTTGCCGCCAGCAACTAGCTCCGACCCGCCAGTTCCTTGGCCGGATCCGGAGCCTTCGGCACCGGGCGAGGAACCGCTGTCGGGCACTCGCGTGCCCGCTCCCCCGGCGCCACCTGGCGTGGAGAGCGACTCGGGCAACAGGGCGTAGGTCGGTGTCATTGGGTGGGTCCTTTGAGGGGGCGGTGGTCGGAGAGTGGTGTTAGCGGCTCGCCGGAGCGGAGTTGAAAGGCTTCGTGGGTTTGCTCGACGGTGGGGGCTGGGAGGCCAGCCAGGTCGGCGAGGGTCCAGGTGAGGCGGACGACGCGGTCGAAGCCTCGGGCGGTGAGGCGGCCGGCGGTGTAGTGGTCTTCGAGGAGGCGTTGGCTGGCCTTGTCCAGCGGGTGATCGCGGCGCAGGACGGGGCCGGGGATCTCGCTGTTCAGAGTCCAGGCGGTGTCGCGGTAGCGGTGGAGCTGGCGGTCGCGGGCGGCCTGCACGCGGGCAGCTACGGTCGCGGTCGACTCCGGGGGCTCGCCGTCGGCGACGGTGCGGGCGGCCGGCAGGATCTGGCGCTGGATGTCGAGCCGATCCTTGATCGGGCCACTGATGCGTTGCCGGTAACGCGCGAGGTGCTGCGGCGAACAGCTGCAGATGCCCTCCCTGGTGCCGGAGAGACCGCACGGACACGGGTTGGCGGCCAGGACCAGCATGAAGCGGGCAGGGAACTTGGCGACGGCCACGGCCCGGTGGATCTCGACGAAGCCGGACTCGAGTGGCTGCCGGAGCGTGTCCAGGGTCAGCGGGTGCATCTCAGGCGCTTCGTCGATGAACAGGACGCCGCGGTGCGCGCAGCTGATGGCGCCGGGCCTCAGCATGCCTGAGCCCCCGCCGACCAGGCTGGCCAGGGACGCGGTGTGGTGTGGCGCGATGAACGGCGGACGGAGGACCAACTCGGCATCGTTCGTGAGGAGGCCGGCCAGGGAATGCACGGCGGAGACCTCGAGGGAGTCGTCGGTGCTGAGGTCGGGCATCAGTCCCGCGAGGCGCTCGGCGAGCATCGTCTTGCCGGACCCCGGTGGACCGTGCAGGAACAGATGATGGCCGCCGGCGGCCGCGGCTTCGATCGCGCGGCGACCTTCGCGCTGGCCGATGACGTCGTCGAGATCGACTCCGGGGACCCGGATCAGCGACTCCGAGACCAGGCGCGGCTCGGCGCGCGGCGGGGCCTCGTCGGGGATCTCGGTGCCGCGGAGCAGGGCAAGGACCTGGCGCAGCGAGCGAGCGCCGTACACCTCGATGCCGGGGACCAGGCGGGCCTCGCCGACGTTGAGGTCCGGGACGACGATGCGGTCGAAGCCGGCCCGTGCGGCGGCGAGCGTCATCGCGAGGGCGCCGCGGACCTCGCGGATCCGGCCGTCGAGGCCGAGCTCGCCGATGATCGCCGTGCGGCGGAGCACGCCCGGATCGACCGCGCCGGCCGCGGTGAGGAGCGACAACGCGATGGCCACGTCGTAGTGGGATCCGGTCTTGGGCAGCGTGGCGGGTGAGAGGCCGATGGTCACCTTGCGGTCCGGGAATCGCTCGCCGCTGTTGACCACGGCGGCGCGGACGCGGTCACGGGCCTCGGACAGGGACGTGTCGGGGAGACCGATGAGCGTCGTCTTCGGCAGGCCCTGGGCGATGTCGGCCTCGACCTCGACGAGGTGGCCCTCCAGGCCGACCAGGGCGACCGACCAGGTCTGCGCGAGGGCCATCAGCTCGCTCCCCGCACGTGGTCCACGCTGGGTGGCGTGTTGCGGTCGAACAGGACCGAGATGATGTCGATCCGGATCTCCGCCGGTCTGAGCTCATGCGTCTGCAGCCAGCGGCCGGCCAGCTTCCGGAGAGTAGCCAGCTTCCGGTACGTGATGGACTCCGCCGGAGAGCCGTAGTTCAGCCCGCGCCGGGTCTTCACCTCGCAGACGACGAGGGTGCCGCCTTCGCGCGCGACGATGTCGATCTCGCCGAGCTCGCAGCGCCAGTTGCGCTCGAGCACGGCGAAACCGTGCGTGCTGAGATATCTCGCGGCGAGATCTTCGCCGTACCGTCCGACGGTGTTGCTGGTCCGCATCGATGACCACCTCCGGCAGAGAAGATGCCGGGATCAGGCCTCGGAAACGGACCTCACTTTCCGCCTGTGGACAACCGCCGACCGGTCAGCGACCGAAGTCGGAGTCCTTGGGGACTTCCAGGTCGGACTTGGCGAGTTCTTCGATGTTGACGTCGCGGAAGGTGACGACCTTCGCGTTCTTGACGAAGCGGGCGGAACGGTAGACGTCCCAGACCCACGCGTCGGCCATCGTCACTTCGAAGTACACGTCGCCGCCCTCGGTGCGGACCTTCAGGTCGACGGCGTTGCACAGGTAGAAGCGCCGTTCGGTCTCCACGACATACTTGAAGATCCCGACGACGTCCTTGTACTCCCGATAGAGCTGCAGCTCCATATCGTTCTCGTACTTCTCGAGGTCGTCAGCACTCATCGGCTCTCCACTCCGGCGGGACTGGTCACATTCTGTCCCATAACGGGCTTCAGACTGCGGCGGACATTCTCAAACCGGCGTCGATGTTGCGGGCACGGACCGTATTCGTCCAGTGCGGCCTGGTGTTCGGGGGTGCAGTACCCCTTGTGGATCCCGAACCCGTACTGCGGGTACACCTTGTCCCAGTGCTCCATGACGCGGTCCCGGGTCACCTTCGCGATCACTGACGCGGCAGCGATACAGGCCGCCACGCGGTCGCCCTTCCAGATCGCCAGTCCGGGGACATCGAGGCCGTCGACGCCGAACCCGTCGGTCAGCACGTAGGACGGGCGGACGTCGAGGCGGAACAGCGCCCGCCGGAGCGCCTCCACGTTCGCGACGTGCATGCCGAGCCGGTCGCACTCCGCGGCCTCGATCGACACCACCGACCAGGCCAGGGCGCGCTTGCGGACCTCCTCGTAGCACCGCTCCCGCGCCTTCGCGGTGAGCAGCTTCGAGTCCGCGAGCTCCGGGATCTGGCCGCGCTTGCCCTCGGGCAGGATCACCGCCGCGGCCACCAACGGCCCGGCGCACGGCCCGCGACCCGCCTCGTCGACGCCGGCGATCGGGTCCAGCCCGACGCGGCGCAGGGCCCGCTCGTACCCGTACAGCCCGGCGTCCCGCCGGACCGTGCTCCCGCGCGGCAGCGCGCTCATCCAGCCCTCCGAATCACACATCCCACCCTAGGCACCAGAGCCGGCAGCGGCTCACTTAGGCGGCGGTGTGAGGGATATCGAGGGCTTGTCCGGCGCCGCGCCGGCGGCCGGCACCGCCTTGAACGTGTCCGGTACGCCGAGTTTGCCCCAGCGGCTCGACGGCCAGACGATCATGATCGCCCGCCCGGTGACCTTGTCGAGCGGCACGAACGCCGCGTCGCCCTGGTTGCTGCCGTTCGCGTCGAGGTCCTGCAGGTGGACGCGGGAGTCCCCGGAGGCGGAGCGGTGGTCGCCCATCACGAAGATCCGGCCGGCCGGGACGGTGACCTGGAACTCCATCTGGGACGGGGCGTCGCCCGGATACAGATAGCTGGTCTCGTCGAGCGGCTGGCCGTTCACCAGCAGCCGGCCCTTGGAGTCGCAGCAGGCGACCTTGTCGCCGGGCATGCCGATCAGGCGCTTGATCAGGTGGCCGTGGCTGGAGTCCGGCAGCAGACCCACGATCTCGAAGAACCGGCCGACCGAGCCGCGCTTCTGGCCGCTCTCCTCGGCGCCGAGCCAGCCGCCCGGGTCCTCGAACACGACCACGTCGCCGCGCTTGACGTCGGTGAGCTTCTCGACCACGACCCGGTCACCGACCAGCAGCGTGTTCTCCATCGACTCGCTCGGGATGATGAACATCTGCCCGACGAACGCCCGCAGGATCGAAGAGACGATCAGGGCACCGACCACGATCAGCACGAACTCGCGGGCAGCGGCCGCGAAGCCCGAGCGATGAGCGGATTTGGCGTCCGACTTGGTCGGTGTATCGGTCACTTCTTCAGCCCCGGCTTCTTGAAGGTTTCCGGAGGACGCAGCATCGTCATCCGGTCAGACGGCCAGATTACGCAACAGGCCCGGCCAACCACGTTCTCGACCGGGACGAAGCCCCCACCGGGGCCGCCCATGTGCGCACGGGAGTCGGCCGACTCGGCCCGGTTGTCGCCCATCACCCACAGATGGCCGGCCGGCACCAGCACGTTGAACGGCATTTCCGACGGCTTGGCGTCCTTCAAAAGGTACTCCCGCTCGTCCAGCGGGATGCCGTTCACGGTGATCTGGCCGTCCTTGTTGCAGCAGATCACCCGGTCGCCGGCGATGCCGATCACCCGCTTCACCAGGTGGCCCTCGCCGCTGCGCGGCAGGATGCCGACGAACTCACCGATCCGGCGCACCGTGCCCGGCTGGGCCTGTTCCTCGTTCAGCCAGTTGGCGGGGTCCTTGAAGACGATGATGTCGCCGCGGTCGACATCACGGTGCAGATAGCTGATCTTCTCGGCGAGGATCCGGTCGTCCTTGGTCAGCGTGTCGTACATCGACTCCGACGGGACGTAGAACGCCTCCGCGACGAACAGTCGCAGCACCACGGTGATGACGAGCGCGAGCACCGTGACGGTGCTCATCTCGACGAGCAGGCTGAGCAGCGGATTCCGCTGCTTCAGCCTGCGGTGACGTCCTTTGCTGCGACGTGCCCTCTTCGAGACCGGGCGAGGGCGAGCGCGAGTCGCAGTGCTCGGCGCCATCGGTGACCGTCGTCGCTACGCGGCGTCAGGAAGCCGAAACTTCGCGCTTCTCCTTGATCTTCGCCGCCTTGCCGCGCAGCTCGCGCAGGTAGTACAGCTTGGCGCGGCGGACGTCGCCGCGGGTGACGACCTCGATCTTCTCGACGATCGGGGTGTGCAGCGGGAAGGTCCGCTCGACGCCGACGCCGAAGCTGACCTTGCGGACCGTGAAGGTCTCCTGCAGGCCGCCACCCTGGCGGCGGATCACGACACCCTGGAAGACCTGGACGCGGGACCGGTTGCCCTCGACGACCTTGACGTGCACCTTGACGGTGTCACCGGGGCGGAAGGCGGGGATGTCGTCGCGCTTGCTCGCGTTGTCGAGCTCGTTCAGGACGTTGCTCATCAGGTGTCTCTTTCTCGCGCGTGCCACAGGTCACCCACGAATGTCGGTGGTGATGAAGTCATCAAAAGGCTGCCGGTCGGTGGTCACCCCCTGTGGCAGGAGCACCGAAGGGCAGCAGCAGACAATCTTGCCACACGCCCCACACGGTGACGAAATCCGCGGTCGTCGCATGCGCACTGTGAGCAGCCGGACGTCACTTACGGCGACGCCGCTTGCCGAGCCGCACCAGGTCGACCTTCGGCGTCTGCGCCGCCCGGCTGATCTCCCGGTAGCCCGCCTTCCGGTACAGCGCCAGATTGCGCTCGCTCAGCGCCCCGGTGTTCAGCGTGTACGAGGTGACCTCGGCGGGAGCCAATTGCTCGGCGGCGCGCAGCAGCCGGGCGCCGAGGCCACGCCCCTGCCAGTCCGGGGCCACGATCAGGCGCTCGATCTGCCCCTCGGCGCCGTCGACGAGGAGCTGGACCGAGCCGACGATGCGGGTACCCGCGACAGCCTTGAGGACGGTCCCGCGCTCGAGACGCGCTGCCGTGGCGGCAGGGTCGTCCGTCAGCGGCGGAATCGTGTAGTCGTCGTACAGCCGCGCCTCGGACAGGAAGGCGGCCAGCTGCAACACGTGGATCTCGCCCGCATCGGCCGCGGTGGCCGGCAGGAGGCGGACGCCGCTGGTGTCGTCCTTGTCCGCGAGCACGTCACCCCAGGCCGCGAGCAGGTCGGGCCGGCGTTCCGCAGTACGCCGTACCGCTTCCTCGTGGTGCCAGTCGGCGATCAGGCCGTGGTTCCCGGACAGCAGCACCTCAGGTACGTCGTACCCGCGCCAGCTCGGCGGCTTCGTGTAGACCGGGTACTCGAGCAGGCCGTCGCCAGAGTGCGACTCTTCCGCGAGCGAATCCGGATTGCCGATCACGCCGGGCAGCAGACGCGCCACGGCCTCGACCATGACGAGTACGGCGACCTCGCCGCCGTTCAGGACGTAGTCGCCGATGGAGACCTCGTCGACGCGCATCCGCTCCGCCGCGTACGACGCCACGCGCGCGTCGATGCCCTCGTACCGACCGCACGCGAACGCGAGCCACGGCTCGGCCGCCAGCTCATAGGCCAGCGACTGCGTGAACGGACGCCCGGCCGGGGTCGGCACGATCAGCCGCGGCTGCGCCGGACCGTCGACGGGCGCGACCGCGTCCAGCGCCTGACCCCACGGCTCCGGCTTCATCACCATCCCCGCTCCCCCGCCGTACGGGGTGTCGTCGACGGTGCGATGGCGGTCGTGCGTCCACTCGCGCAGGTCGTGCAGGTGGATGTCCAGCAGACCGCTCTTGGCCGCCTTCCCGACCAGGGACACGTCCAGCGCGGCCAGGTACTCGGGGAAGATCGTGACGACGTCCAGCCGCATGTCAGTCCCCCGGCTCGGTCTGGACCACCTCTGCACCCTCTGGGTCGAGCAGTCCGGGCCGGTCCGCCACGACGACGTACCGCTTGTCGATGTCGATCTCCGGGACCAGCTCCTCGACCATCGGAACCAGCACGAGGTTGCCCGCGGTGCGCCGGATCTCGAGGAGGTCCTGCGACGGCAGGTGCACGACGTCGGTCACCTCGCCGACCTCGGCGCCGTCGGTGGTCCGGACCGCGAGCCCGATCAGGTCGCGGTCGTAGTACTCCTCCGGGTCCTCGGGCCGCTCGTCGTCGGGAACCTCGCACTGCACGAGCAGGTTGCGCAACTGCTCGGCGGCGGTCCGGTCCGGCACCTCGGCGAACTTCACCAGCAGCCGTCCGCTGTGCCAGCGGCTCGCGGCCACGGTCAGCCTCCGGGACACCTTGGCGTCGGTCACCAGGACCGCGCCGTCCGCGAACCGGCGGTCCGGCTCGTCGGTCCGCACGTCGATCCCGACCTCGCCCCTGATCCCGTGCGCCCGGCCGATCCGCCCGACAGTCACCAACACCGCAGTTCCTCTCCCAATACCCTGACAACAACGCCACAGTGTCTCAGGCGCGGCCGCTCCGCGGCGCAGGGGTCAGCACCCGGACGGGTTTCTCCGGGCTCTCTGTGGGACTGCAGTTGACCCACGCGTGCGCCTCACGCCGGGACCGTCAGAGCGCCCCCGGCCGCCGGAGTAGGGAGTGGTGACCTGATCGACCTGGGTCGGCACCGGCACAACCTTCAGTCAAGCAGGCTGTTGATGACGGCGGCTGTGTTGCCGGCGTACACCTCGGTCAGGTCCCGCTTCGGAAGATCGCGGACGCGGGCGGCCAGGCCGAGGAGAGCGTCGTGCAGGTCGGCGGCGTGAACGGGGAGGTTCTCCTCATTCACCTCGGTGGCGTCGACGCCGTCCAGGGTGTCGGCGAGGTACTTCACCACCCGGTGCCGGAGCTCGCCGACTGTCGTGCCTTCGAGCGCGAACGAGATGTGGAACGACGACGACGTCTCGGCGGCCGCGCAGTGCGCATACCCGTAGGGCATGTAGAGGACCTCACCGGTCTCCAGGTCGACGATCTCCTCGTGGACAGGGTCGACCTGCTTCATCCCCGACCACGACCCGGCCGGCGCGGGACCGCCGAGACTCCAGCGCTTGCGACCGGCGACCTGACAGGCGATGACATGCGCCGGATCCCGATGGTACGGCACCATCTTCTGCGCATGCGGCGACAGGAATCCCCACACCTTCACCTTCTTACGGGTGATATCACCGATGGCATCCGCAAGCGCGGTCACGGGCGGGCTCCAGAGCTCCATCCGGTTGAGCTTGAACGCGGCTCCTGCGGCCAGTGCCTCCTCCAGCGGTGCCCTGGCGAAGAAGTTCTCGGGCGGAGCGTGGTTGGAAATGCTCTCGGTGCGCAGGTACGGCGCCTGCGGCACGACTTCGCCATCGATCATGACCGTGAGGTACGGCGGCCTCAGCAGCGGCGTCGCCAGAATCTCGTCTTCCGTCGGCAGGAGGCCGATCAGCCCACTCCCCCGGATCACGGCCGTCTTCTTCCCCCAGACGGAGCCGATCCCACCGTCCGCACCGAGCAGGCGCGCGACCGCTGTCTTCCCGTCGATGGCGTGGCTGATTGTCATGGTGTCGCTCCTGCTTGCTTCTTGGGCGAATCGACCGTCCCGACCTGGCAGCGGAGAACCAGGACGAGGGCCGCGAACATACCGGGGGCGCCACGTCGGCCGGGCGACGTGGCAGTCCGTGACCACCCAGGTGACGCCTTCCTCTGGCGATCAGCTACCAGTGGCATCGGCGCCAGGCTCTTCTGTGGTCCGTGCGAGGTCGGCGATGTGTTCCCACCGTAAGGCGTTCTGGCGGCTCAGCTCCGCGATCCGCTGCAGGCAGTGTGCGGGGAGGGCCTGCATCAGTGCGGCTTCTTGGGTCAACTCCGCCTGCAACCGCAACCAGCTGAGAACAGTTCTCCCGACCTGCGTGTACCGGAGCGACGGATCACGCATCAGGCTGCCGAGCATCGTCCGCAGGTCGCTCGGGTCCAAGGTGGGCGCCGATGGACTCTTCGCGGGCTCCTTCGTGCCGCCTGTCCGGCGGGCGATGGGATCCTCTCCTCGCCTGATCTTCTCCTTCACGTGACGAACCGTCGACGGGGAAATTCCGGCAGCCTTCGCGACCTCTCGCAGCGATGCGTCCGGTCGTCTGGCCAGAATCTCGACGGCCAGTCGTCGGCCCGCCGCCGCGTTGATCGGCCGCACCCTGCCGTCGATGCCGCGCCTGGCGGTCCGGCTGTCTGCTCGCTCGGTGCGCCTGATCGAGGCCACGGTTTTGCCCGACAGGCCGACCTCGCGTCCAACCGCACGATCGGACCATTCGGGTTTGATGGCGATGAGGTGTGCAGCGGCGTCCTTCCGGTCAGCGACTTCGAGCGGCAGGCCGTGTGCGGCATTCGCCCGTATCGCTTGTAGATAGGCGCCGTCCTCGTCGACGTCGACCAGACTGGCAATGATGTCGGCCCGGCCACGAAGCTGCGTCGCGCGCCAGCGATGCAGGCCGTCGATTATTCGCAAGGTATGACGCTGAACGACGATCGGTTCGAATTCGACGTCCAACTCCGCCAACCGCACTGCATATGCCTCGTCCAGACCGGAAGAGCGGAGCATGATTCCCGGGCGAAGACGCTCGAGAGCGATCGTTACATTCGTCGTTTCGTCATCGCCGACAGCCGGTGTCAACGAATTGGGCGGTCGAAACAAGAACTGACACCCCCATCGAATGCTTGGTGTCCGGGTGGCGTGGATCGGGCGGCTCGGACACGTATGCAAATGCTGGTGCACAGACTGACTGCCACGGCCGCCGACATCCATCGACGTACGGCCGTGATATCCGGATTTGATTGATCAGCCAACGATAGATACCGGATCAGAGAGTCACAACCCACAACCCATACACTCCGATTTGTATGGGTTGCCGCGGCGATCTGCTCTTGTGCGACTGCGGAGGATCCGCGCTTGCACGCACACGGCGGCCGCCCGAGATCACGGCCGAGCGAACGCCTGTCGCAGAACGGCGAGCCCCAGGCCGCCGAGGTCCAGCGCCTCGCGGTGGAACGACTTGAGGTCGAATGCTTCGGGTGCCCGTCTGCGTACTGTGTCCCGGACTTCGAGCCAGACACGCTCGCCGAGCTTGTAGGACGCGGCCTGCCCTGGCCATCCGAAGTAACGATCGAGCTCGAACCGACGTGTCTGTGGTGTCATGACCACGTACCGAGCGAGGAAGTCCTCGGCCGTCTGGTAGCTCCACTCGGTCGCACCAGATCCGGCCGGTGGTCGCTTCTGGCAGTGCACACCGATGTCGATGAGCACCCGAGCTGTGCGCAGCGCCTGCGCATTGAGCATCCCGAGTTGGTAGCCGGGATCCTCGAGGAAGCCGAGCTCGTCCATCAGCCGCTCGGCGTACAGCGCCCAGCCCTCCTCGTGCCCCGCGGTCCAGCACAGCATCCGCCGCCAGGAGTTGAGCTCCTCTGAGCGCAGCAGGGCGGTACCTGATTGCAGGTGATGGCCCGGCGCGCCTTCGTGGTAAACGGATGTGAGCTCACGCCAGGTACTGAACCGCCTCTGCCCTTCAGGGACCGACCACCACACGCGTCCGGGCCGGGAGAAGTCGGAGCTGGGAGGCGTGTAGTAGATCATGCCGGTCCGGGTGCCGGCGATACGGCACTCGACAACGCGCAGTTCGGCCGGTATGTCGAAGTGGGAACCGTCCAGGAACTCCAGTGCGGCCTCCGAGCTGTTCTGCATCCACTGGCGCAGTGCGTCGGATCCTTCGACGATGTAGTTCTCGTCGGATTCGAGGGCGGCCATCGCTTCCGCGGCAGATATTCCGAACGAGGCGCGGGCAAGTCGGCCGGCTCGCTGGGTGATCGCCCGCAGCTCGTCCAGGGCCCACTCGTAGGCCTCGTCGACATCGACCGCGTCACCGAGAAAGTCCGCGGACAGGAGCTGGTACCGCTCCCGTCCACAAGCATCAAAACTGTTTGCTAGCGGCAACAGCTCCTTCTCCAGGCGATCGGCGACGTCCTCGTAGCCACGGGCTGCCGTGGAGCAGGCCGTGGCCAAGGTCGGATGCTGGCTCGCCAGCGTGCGGAAGTAGCCACCAGGTGCGGCGAAGCTCCGTGCTTGGCCTGCACATGCCCGCAGTTGCCGTTCCGAGGTACGCACGCCGCGCTCGAACGCCAACGCGATCCCGTCCGCCCAGCGATCGAGTGCCTGCGGCACCGCGTTCAGACGCGCCCCCACAGCTGCGCGGTCCGCGGCGTCGGCCGTTGGCATCAGGTCCAGGACGGTGCGGAACTCCTGCAGCGGGGAGATTGCGACGTTGATGTTGAGCAGATCCAGACCCGTCTCGTGCTTGGCGAGTTCCAGGCCGAGGCGCTCCCGCAACGTCGCCGCCGTGATGACATCGACTTCGTCCGATGGCTCGGCCCCGGACAGTTCCCGCATCGTCTGTGCGGCGAGCGTGGCCCGCGCGGTCAGTCCGTCGGGCGACAGGTCGTCGAGACCGTCAGCATCGTCCGGATATCCGAGATATGTCGCCGAGATCGGGCTGAGCCGCAGGAACGCCCGAAAGAATCGTTCGGCGATCCCGTCGATCACGGTCGGCGGGCGATGGATCTTGTGGTCGTCACGTGTATTCATGCTGACAGTCAAGAAGATGTCGGCAGAACTGGCCATAGTGGTCGCGGTGATCGCATCACAAACACAGCATCGTGGATCTGGCAAGCATGTTGACGGCGCCTGTTTTTCCTTGTGAACAAGGTGATCTGACACTTGTTGTGGGTGGCGCAGGCCGGGGTTACGCTCGCCGGGCCGACCACCCGGCGGCAGAATCGGCCGACCTTCGGCCGGAGAGGAGAAACAATGTACGAGCAGATCGAGCAAGCCGCGCAGCAGCCTGAGTTCGGAGTCGCGCCGCAGAACCACCCTGCGGTGATGTTGTCCTTCGTCTGGGACACGACACAGCCGATCGAGGCGAAGGCCGACAAGGAGGACTGACTCCTCGTCAGTGACACGCGCCTTTCGGGTGGGGGCCGGTCGTGTCCTCACCCGAAAGGGGTATCCGTCAGCAGACCCCGGGACAAGGAGATCCATGAAGACGTGGGGACAGTTCGCGACCGAGGAACCGGAGTCAGCGGAACTCGGAAGAAAAGTACTGGGACATTACGGGATCGCCTACCTGGGCACGCTCCGGGCCGACGGGACACCGCGGATCACACCGGTCTCACCGGTGATCGTCGGCGACGGGCTGTACCTGGGCATCATGCCGAGGTCGCCCAAGTGTCTCGATCTCGAGCGTGATCCCAGGTGCACCATCCACGGGCTACCCGGCCCGAACGACGCCGAGTTCTGCGTCACCGGGACCGTCGTGCGCCTCGACCCCGACCAGGTGGAGAAGCTGATCCGGGATGCTCCGCCGCACGTTCGGATCGCCCGCGATACGAAGCTGTACGAGCTACGGCTCGCGTCGGCCGGCCGGACCTACTTTCGCGATCCCGGCGACGGAGCCCGTCCGGAGCCGGCTCGGAGCCGGTGGCAAGCGGAGAGCGACGCCAGGTGACCACGCGCCATCCCAGATTCGTCCGGGCCAAGGTCGTGGCCGCCCCGAATGGGACCTCGCTGCTCTACACGCCGCGGAAGACGAGTTTCCGGATCGCGCTGGCCAACGACGAGTTGCGGGCACTGCTCGAGAAGTGCGACGGACTCCGCGCGTTCAACGAGGTTGCGGCCGGCCACCCCGATCCTGAACTGGTGGTGGATCTCCTCGACCGGCTCATGGCAGAGGGGTGCCTGACCACCTCGGAGTCTGACGATGTAGCCGATCGGGTGCGCTTTCCGTCTGGTGCGGGATTGGAAAGGGTGCTCTCTCCTGATCGTCCACGCGCCGTCGCGGTGCTCGGGGACGGCGCCCTCGCAGGCCACGTTCACAGTCTGCTCGTGGGCGGAGCCCTGCCTGCCGGCTACGGCGTTCGATCGGTGGTCCGGCCGGATGACGTCGAGGCCGACGAGTTGTTGCTGGTCGTTCTGGACGACTTCGATCACTCGCTCGTCTCGTCGGTCGACCAGATCGCCGGTAGGCGGCGACAGTACTGGTCGGCATTGTGGTTCGACTTCGAGCGCGGCTGGTTCGGTCCCCATGTGGTGGCTGGCGAAACACCTTCGTACGCCGATCTCGTCGCGCGGCGAACGGCAGCGGCACGGGAGCCTACGGCTGTTACTGCGCGAACAGCCGCCGGGGACCGTGACCGGTGTTACCTGCCGCCGATCTCCGAGCAGATGTGGCTGGCGTCGATCTTCGTGGCCGACATCGGTCGTCTGCTGACCGATGTCAAGCCGCTCGCATGGTGGCACCAGGTGGAGCTCGATCCCGTAGATTTCACCGTTGCCAGGCACCCCGTCCTGCCGCTTCCCGACCGTGCCGCCGAACGGTCCTGCCGGAACGAGGGATGGCTCACCGAGGACACACAGGAGCTCCTCGTCGACGAACACACCGGCATCGTGACGCGACTGGACACCGCAACCTTGTCGGCGGCTGTCGCCGCTCCGACGTGGCCGTCGTCTGTGGAGTCAGGAAAGCTGATCACAACGACCGCGGCAGGGTGCGACGTCAGCCGCGTTGGGCCGTGGCACAACGACCCGGTCGGCGGCGGTAGTTCGTTCACCGATCCCCGGGCCGCCGCACAGGCAGCCGTCGGAGAGATCATCGAGCGCTACTGCGGCAACGTCATCCAGGAGAGCCTCCTGCGCAGAGCGTCCTACTCCGACCTCGTCTCGGACGGCGAGCACGCCGTGGATCCGGAGGGCATCACGCTCTTCTCGCAGTCGCAGTACGCTCAGCCGGGGTTCCCGTTCCATCCGCTGACTCGCGATCAGCAACTGCACTGGGTCGCAGGATGGTCCGATACCGATCGGCGGCCGGCATGGTTACCCGCCAGCCTCACGTACATCAACTGGTACAACACCGGTTGGGGAGCGGGCGACAAGCCGGTCAACGGTACCTACTTCGCCGGGGTTGCGGCCGGACCCTCACTGGAATTCGCGATCGACTCAGGCTTGACCGAGATCATCGAGCGTCACGCCACGATGGTCTGGTGGCTCAACCGCCAACCCCTGTCGAAGCTGCGAGCAACACCGCTGCTCCGCAGTGCCTGGCGTGCCAACAACAAGCACGGCCGATTGCGTGGCTGGCTCCTCGACGTGGAGAACGAGTTCGGCTACCCCGTTGTCGCGGGTGTCGTGGAAGACCAGGAAACCGCTGTGATGACCATCGGCTTCGCCGCAAGAGCAGACCCGGAACAGGCTGCCCTCAAGGCATGGGCAGAAGGGCTGATACTTCAGGACATCAGCGCGGACCTGCTCCGTCCGGACAACGACTACGTACGGATCACAGCCAAGGGGCGACTCCCGGACCAGGGTCTGAAGCGTTGGCGTGCGGACAGGAACTATCTTGACGATTACAGGGCCGACTTCCGCGATGTCATCACGCTGATCTGCCAGGCACAGGTCTTCCTGGATCCGCGAGCCGGCGCGAGCGTCCGGGGTTGGGTGGACACCGATTCGGAGAAGCTCGTCAGCGACGTCGTCCGGCCGAACCGCTCCGTCTCGAGCCTGCAGGAGGTCGTGGAGGCAGCCGGCTACGACGTGTTCCACGCGGATCTGACCACACCTGACATCCGTGCTGCCGGCATGACGGTGGCCCGCGCGTTCGTGCCTGGAACGGTCGGGAACTTCCCAGCGGCATTTCCGTTCCTCGGCAGACGCGTCGCTCAAGAAGCAGCTGTCCGGCTGGGGTGGCGCTCTCGGCCACTCGCGGAGGAAGAGCTCACGATGATCCCGATTCCGCACGCGTGACGCCTCTTGAGGCCAGGACGATCCACGGCTGCCTCAGTCGATCGTATGGCGCCACACGATCGGCCGGAGAATCAGTGGGAGGGTGCACAACATTCCAGCCGCTCCGATGATCAGCACGGTTCGCAAGCCGACCAGGTCGCCGAGGGCTCCGCCCAGTGCACCAGCGATCACGATCATGAGCGACATCAGGAATTGTGAGCTCCCGAGGACGCGGCCACGCTGCCGGTCGTCGATGCGGGTCTGGAAGACCGTTCGGCTGGCGACGCCGTACAGCGTGGTTCCGATGACGAACATGCTTTCCGCCACCAGCAGGAGCACGCCGGCCTGGAGATGAGGCCCGGACACGGCCGCCAGGACGGCTGCCGCGCCGACGACGACCAGTTGCCCGATGACCACGACAGGCCCGGTGCCGAGCCGTCGGTCCAGTCGGCCCACCATGGTTGCAGCGAGGAAGCTGGACACACCTGACAACGTCAGAACCAGCCCGATCGCGGACGAGGAAAGCCCCGCGTTCTGGATCAAGAACAGGAACAGGATGGCGGTCTGGATTCGCGCGAACAGTGTCAATGACGCGTAGGAGAGCGTGAAGGAACGGACCGTCTTGTCGCGCCACAGAACCCGGAAACCGGCGACGGTCTCGGACCAGAATGACCGGAGTACTTGGCGGTCGCGCAATCGCTCGTCGCGATTCTCCGGCCGCGGCTCCTCGGAGCGGATCCGACGGAGCAGCAACGCCGAGCAGACGAAGCTGGCGATGTCGACGGTCAGCGCATTGGCGGCGCCGATCAACCCTGCGAGCCAGCCTCCGAGTCCGGGGCCACTGATGTATGCCACCGAGCCGGTTGCCTGGGCCTTTCCGTTCGCGTCGGCCAACTGCCTGGCCGGAACGATCTGTGGGAGGTACGCCTGACTCGCGACGTCGAACAACTGATTCATGACCGCGAGGCCTGCGCCAACGACGACAAGAGCCTCGAAAGACAGCACGTCCCAATACGCCCCGGCCGGCACGGCGACCAGCAGTACCGCACGACCGACGTCGAGCCCGATCATCAGGCGACGCCGATCGACACGGTCCACGATGACACCGACGAAAGGCCCGACGATCAACGCCGGAAGTGTCGACATCGACGCCAGGAGGCCGAGCTGCAACGCCTTCAGATGCAGATCGAGGACGGCGACGAGTGGCAGCGCGATCTGTGTGACCGCCGTACCCAGATCAGAGATCGACTGGGCGGCCCACAGCTTCCGGAAGTCGCGATGCCGCCACAGACTCTCTCGCGTGCCTTCTTCCCTCACATCGTCGGTGTGGGTCACGCGGGCGACCAGCCGTGCGTCGGGTGCCAGAATCCCGGGTTCGGCAGCTGGTCCTCGGGAGTGAATCCGATGCCCATGTTGACGGCTGTCTCGTGTCCATCGTCCGAGATCGGAGTCCGGGCGTGCACGACATGAGCGGCGTCGAAGAGAATAACCTCCCCCGGCTCGAGTTGGAGGGTCACGGGGCCTTGCGGTCCGTGGGCGAAGAGCAACAGGGCGGAGCGGCGCTCATCGGCATAGTCGTGCTCGAGCATGATGATCACGTTGAGGCCGAACTGATCGGTGTCCAGATGCGGTGTGACATGACTGTGCGGAATGTCGTAGTAGCGGTAGTTCGCTTTCCCGCTACGCGTGACGGGCTGCGAATGAGTGACGACGAAGTCGAGCAGCTCGGACGACTCGCACAAGCTGGTCCCAACGGTACCCAGTTCAGCGAAATGCTGCTCCCTGATCTTCTCCGCGCCGGCGCGCTGCTGTTGAGCTTCCTGCCGGAGGTGACTCAACAAGTCGTCGGTCAGCCAGTCGGGCCGCCCAAGAAAGTACACGCCGTCGTCCGCCCCGATCGGGCGATGTTTGCGGGTATCGACGGGTTGCTTGATCGCAGCGACCATATCGTCCATGACCTCCGTCGTATCGAATAAGCAGGGCGGGCTCGTCGGAAGACACCGAACATCTCATCGGCGCATCACAGCGAGATGCTGGTTGTTGGACGCTACGTGAGCGGGGGTCAGGTGTCCATCGGTGAGAAATGCACACGAAGGAGGCCGATTGGCGGGCGTCCGAGCAATGCAGGGTTTGAAAGAATTCAGGCTTGCTGATCGAGGGTGGCGCGAAGTACGACGCTCTGCTCGATGAAGCCGAGTTGGTTGTAGAATGCGCGGGCGGGCCGGTTGGCGGCGTAGGCGGTGACGGAGACGGCCGCGGCGTCCTGGGATCGGGCCCACGTCGTGAAGTGGCTGATCATGGCTTGGCCCATTCCAGTGGAGCGAACAGGTTCGTCGACGTAAAGACTGCGGATATCGGCAGTACGACGGCCGAAACGGGTTGGCGACGGAGCTGTCAGGTAACCAACCAGATGTCCGCCGATCCTTCCGTTCTGCCGTGCGACCAGGACGAGCGCCGACTCGTTGTTCATGAGGCGGATGAAGTCTTCTCGCGCATGGTGGTCCGGCCAACTGATGTCGACCAGTGCGTCGTGAGTACCGGCATCCTCGGCGAAAAGGTGGGTCTCAAGTCGGACCAAGTCGTCGAGATCGCTCGCGGCCGCGACATCGACGCGAATGCTGGGGTTGTCGGGCATCCGGTCATGCTACCCAGCGTGCCTGTGAGGGCACGCGATGTGCGGCGCCGTCGATGAGCCGGCCTGGGTCGAGTTCGCCGGCGCCACCCAGCTCGTACAGGTCCGGCGGACCGTGACAGCCGGCACACTCGAGCCGGCTCGGCGCCGTACTACCCGGCCGGAGCACGCGACTCACGGATGCCGAAGTCGCGGCCGCCGCGACCCGAAACAGCACAAAGGCCGCGGCCCCGGGGGGACGCGGCCTTTGCGTGAGTCGGGTCAGCGCCGGGGGCGCTTGTTGAACTCGTCGACGAAGTCGATGCGCAGCGAGGACTCGGAGCTGAGGGCGCCGACGACGGTGCGGATCGCGGTGGCGGTGCGGCCGTTGCGGCCGATCACCTTGCCGATGTCGTCGGGGTGAACGTGCACCTCGAGGGTGCGGCCACGCCGCAGGTTCCGGGCCCGGACGCTGACGTCGTCGGGGTTGTCCACGATGCCTCGGACCAGGTGCTCGAGCGCCTCGGTCTCCATCATCGTCAGGCCTCGGTGGTCTCGGCCGCAGCCTCGTCGGCCTTCGGCTCCTCGGCCTTCGCCTCGTCAGCCTTGGGGGCCTCGGCGGCGTCGTCCTTCTTCTCGGCCTTCTTCGCGGTCTTCTTGGCGGTGACCGCCTCGGTCTTCAGCGAGCCGTGGGCCTCGGCCAGTGCCTCGTTGAAGATCTCCTGCTTGTCGCGCTTCGGCTCGGCGACCCGCAGCGGCGCCGGGGCGTCCTGGCCCTTGAACTTCTGCCAGTCGCCGGTGGCCTTGAAGATCGCCTCGACGGCCTCGCTCGGCTGCGCGCCGACGCCCAGCCAGTACTGCGCCCGCTCCGACTCGACGCGGATGAACGAGGGCTCGGTCTTCGGGTTGTAGATCCCGATCTCCTCGATCGCCCGGCCGTCCCGCTTGGTGCGGGCGTCCATCACGACGATGCGGTAGTGCGGGGTGCGCTTCTTGCCGATGCGCTTCAAACGGATCTTGACTGCCACTTTCGGGTGGTCTCCCTTGGAATTACAGACTGGGTGAGCAGCACAGCGTCGTGGGGACAACGGAGTGAGACTCGATGGGCCGGCCGGGCCGTGGAGTTAGAGGGCTGCACGAACCAGGACGGACTCAGCAGGCCATTGTGCCAGATTCCGCACCGCTCGGACCAATCGGCCTCACGCGCGCAGGTACGCCAGGTTCGGCAACTGCTCGACGTACGTGTCGAGCAGGTGCCGGGCCACCGTCACGGAGTCGACCAGCGGATGGTAGGCGAACGCTTTCAGCGCGGCCGAGCGGGACGCCGCGGTCGCCGCTTCGATGGTGGACCGCTCGACCGCCTTCACCGCGCTGATCAGGCCCGCCTGGTGGTCCGTGAGCTGGGACACCGCGACCGGCAGCGCCCCGTTGGCGTCCACGGTGCACGGGATCTCGACCACGGCGTCGTCGTCGAGGTGGTGCAGGACGCCGCGGTTGCGGACGTTCAGGATCAGCGAGGCGCGCTCGTTGTGCGCGATCGCCCGCATCAGCGACAGCGCGACCTGCTCGTACCCGCCGGCCGCCATGTCGCGCTCGTCGCGCTCCCCCGCGTCCGCGACCTCACGGCTCTCCACCATGTACGTCGACTCGCGCTCGGCCCGGGTCTTCTGCCACAGCTCCAGCGCCTGGTCCGGATGCTTGCCGGTCTCGGCGTAGAACGCGGACTGCTGCTCCAGCAGGAAGGTGCCGCGCGTCTGCCGGACCCCCTGGACGGCGGCCAGCGTCTCGCGCGCGAAGTAGTAATAGTGCAGGTACTCGTTCGGAATCGAGCCGAGCGATCGCAGCCAGTCCGCTCCAAACAGCCGGCCCTCCTCGAAGGAGCTCAGAGCATCGGACGACTGCAGCAGGTCGGGGAGCCGGTCCACACCGCCGGACCGCAGCCCGCGCAGCCAGCCGAGGTGATTGAGCCCTGCGTAGTCGTAGAACGCGGTCGACGGGTCCACTCCGAGCGCCAGCGCCGCGCGCCGGCCCAGGCCCGACGGCGAGTCGCAGATACCGATCACCCGATCGCCCAGGAACGGGATCATGGCTTCGGTCACCATGCCGGCGGGGTTGGTGAAGTTGATCGTCCAGGCGTCCGGGGCGACGGCCGCGATGCGCTGGGCGATCTGGACCGCGACCGGGAGCGTGCGCAGGCCGTAGGCGATACCGCCGGCGCCGACCGTCTCCTGGCCGAGCACGCCGAGGTCCAGCGCGACGCGCTCGTCCACGGTCCGGCCTTCGAGGCCGCCGACCCGGATCGCCGAGAAGATGAAGTCGGCGCCACGCAGGGCCTCGTCGAGGTCCGTCGTCGCCGTCACGACCGGCGCGTCGGCGGTGTCTGCTGCTTGCTGGCGGAGGACGGCCGCGATGGCAGACAGCCGGGACGAGTCGGTGTCGTACAGGACCACCGACGTGATGCGGCCGGGGCCGCGGTCGCCCAGGAGGGCGTGGTAGACGAGCGGAACCCGGAAGCCGCCCCCGCCCAGAATCGTCAGCTTCACGCGAGGACCACCTCTACTCCTGCTTCGGTCAGTTGGGCACGGGTCGCCTCGTCGGCGTCGGGCTCGGTCACCACCATGGTCAGCTCCCCCGGCTCGCACACCCGGGCGACTCCGTGGCCCGGGAACTTCGTGCGGTCGGCGAGCAGGACGACGCGGTCCGCGGCGTTGATCATCGCCCGTTTGACCGGCACCTCGATCATCGTGCTGTCCATCACCCGGCCGTCCGGACGGACGCCGCTGGTGCCCAGGAACAGCCAGTCGACGTGGATCTGCCGCAGGCTCTCCTCGGTCAGGTAGCCGACCAGCGACCGGTAGCTGCGGCGCACGAACCCGCCCAGCACGATCAGCTCGATCTGCTCGTCGTTCTGCAATTCCTCCAGTACGGCGAGGTTGCTGGTCACCACGGTCAGCGAGCGGCCGTGCAGGTGCTGCGCGACCCGGAGTGCCGTCGTGCCGATGTCGAGCAGCACTGACTCGCCGTCGGCGACCAACTCGGCGGCGCGGCGCGCGATCCGGTCCTTCTCCTCGGCGTGCACGGCGTTGACGTCGGCGAACGGCTCGTCGCCGCCGTCGACCGCCAGCGCACCGCCGTACACCCGGGTGAGGCGGCCCTCGGCGTGCAGCTGCTCGAGGTCGCGCCGGATGGTGGCCTCGCTGACGCCGAGCTTCCCGGCCAGCACCTTGACGCCCCCGGCCCCGTCGGCCCGGAGCGCACGAACGATCTGATCCTGTCGCTGCTTCGGCAACACAGAGAGACCGTATCACGCAAACTCAATCATTTTTAGTCAAAGTTGTGATCAGGTATTGCGGATCTTGAGCAAGAGTTTCAAGATTCATGAACGAGTTTGATCGACCCTGCAGGAGTGTGGCCTCCCATGCACGAACTGGACGTTGTGGTGTCCGGTCTGGTCTTCCAGGACCTGGTGCTCGGCCTGCCCACTCCACCGCGTCCCGGCACCGAGGTCTGGGCCACCGAGTCGCACGAGAGCCCCGGCGGCATCGCGAACTTCGCGGTGGCGCTCGCCCGGCTCGGGCTGCGCACCGGCATGGCCGCGGCGTTCGGTGCGGACGCCACGGGTGACCAGGTCTGGGGCTACCTGAGCGCCGAGGGCATCGATCTGTCACTCTCCCGCAGACTCGCCGGCTGGCAGACGCCGCTCACCGTGGCCCTTGCCTATGACAACGACCGGGCACTGGTCACGAGGGGCACGTCACCCCTGCTGTCGGCCGACGAGCTGATCACCACGCCGCCGGCTGCCCGAGCCGTCGCCGCGCACATCGGACCCTGGCCGAACGATTGGCTGGCGAAGGCGAAGGCGGCCGGCAGCGTGGTGTTCGCCGATGTCGGCTGGGACCCGACCGAGCAGTGGGACCCGGACGTCCTCGACCAGCTCCAGCACTGCGACGTGTTCCTGCCCAACGCCGACGAGGCCATGGCCTACACGCGGACCGACTCGCCGGAGCAGGCCCTGCGCCGGCTGGCGGAGCGGGTTCCGCTGGTGGTCGTGTCCAACGGCGCGGCGGGCGCCATCGCTCTCGACGCGAGTACCGGCGAGCACGTCGCCGTACCGGCGTTTCCGGTCCCGGCGGCGGACAGCACCGGGGCGGGTGACGTGTTCGCCGCCGGTTTCATCGCCGCCACGCTCTGGGGACTGCCGCTGGCGCAGCAGGTGCGGTTCGCCGCGCTCACCGCCGCACTCTCCGTCACCCGGCTCGGCGGCGCGGACGCCGCACCGCGCTGGGCCGACCTCGCGGACTGGCAGGCCGCGCACCCCGAAGACCAGAACCTCCAAGCGCTGATCAGCGCACACTCAGGAAGGTAGAACCATGGAGCTCTCACGTCGGACGCTGCTCGGGGGCTTCACGGCCGTGCTCGGCGGCAGCCTCGTCGGCTGTTCGTCCGGGATGAACACCACCGGTACGACGGCCAAGAAGAACACCACCACCGAGCTGACGATGTGGTGCTGGCCGGGAGGCCTCGGCAAGTCGGTGCTGGACGACACGATCGCGCACTTCCCGGACCCGAAGATCAAGTACTCCGAGATCGGCGGCGACTTCAAGCAGAAGCTGGTCACCACGTTCAACGGCGGCACCGGGATCCCGGACATCACCGGCATCAAGGGCGAGGACATCGCCTCGCTGCTGCCGCAGGCCGACCGCTTCGTCGACCTGAAGACCGTCGGCGCGGACTCGGTCCTCGGCGACTACCTGGAGTGGAAGGTCAACCAGGCGACCACCCTCGACGGCAAGGTGATCGGCCTGCCGATCGACGTCGGCCCGACCGCGCTGTACTACCGCGAGGACATCTTCGCCGCGGCCGGCCTGCCGAGCGACCCTGCCCAGGTGGCCGCACAGCTGAAGACCTGGGACGACTTCTTCAACGCCGGGGTCCAACTGAAGGCGAAGAACCCGAAGGCGCTGCTGGTCTGGGACGCGACCGACCTCTACGACATGGTCGTCGGCCAGGGCACCGAGCGGTACATCTCCAAGGACAACAAGTTCATCGGCGACCAGGACCACATCCGGAAGGCCTGGGACACCTCGGTCAAGGCGATGACGCTGAAGATCGACGGCAAGACCCCGAGCGGCAGCCCGGACTGGAACGCCGGCCTCGACCAGGGCACGGTCCCCGCGCACATCGGCGCCGCCTGGGTGGCGCTGGACATCAAGTCCGCGGTGAAGTCCAGCGCCGGCAAGTGGCGGCTGGCGGCGACGCCGAGCGGCCCGGCGAACTTCGGCGGCTCGTTCCTCGCGATCACCAAGAACGCGGCCGATCCGCAGAAGGCGTTCGACGTGATCAAGTACATGCTCAGCCCCGACAACGAGGCCAAGGCGTTCGCCGACGCGCAGATCTTCCCGTCGACGCCGGCGGCCTACGACAAGCCCCAGCTCAAGGCGGCCGACAAGTTCTTCGGCGGCCAGGTCCCGATCGACGTGTTCGGCCCGGCCGCGAAGGCGATCCCGGTCGCGTACCAGAGCCCGTACGACGACTCGGTCGCGGCGCCCTTCCACGACGAGCTGAAGACGGTGCAGACCGGCGCCAAGACCTCGGAGGCGGCGTGGTCGGCCGCGGTCTCGAAGGCGAAGGCGATCGCCAAACGACAGGGAGTGCAGTGACTCTACCGATGCCACGCCTCCGGCGCGGCGGGTCATGGGGCTGTAACTCCCGTCCTTCCCTCGTCGCTCCGGTCGCTGTGCTGAATGCCGCGACTCCGTCGCGGCGGGTCCCGGGGCTGGAACTCCCGGTCTTCCCTCGTCGCTCCGGTCGCTTCGCTCCCTGCGCTCCTCAGTCCAGACCGGGAGGCCCCAGGACCGGGCTCCCTCCGCTCGTCAGTCCAGGACGGGAGGCCCCATGACCGCGACCGTGACCGTGCCCGCCGCCAGGGCGACGACAGCGGCGCCGAGACGGCGGATCTGGTCGTACTGGCGGTTCTACCTGGCGCTGTCACCGTTCTACCTCCTGTTCGCGGTGTTCGGGCTGTACCCGATGCTGTCCACGATCGTGCTGGCCTTCCAGCGCTGGGACGGCCTGAGCGCCCGCAGGTTCACCGGGCTGGACAACTTCGCGTTCCTGGTCAAGGACCCGACGTTCTGGCAGTCGCTGGAGAACACCGTCGTCCTGTTCCTGATGTCGACGGTCCCGACGCTGGTGCTCGCGCTGCTGCTCGCGGTGATGCTGCAGTCCGCGGTCCGGTTCACGAACGTGTACCGGATCGCGTATTTCATCCCGAACGTGACGTCGCTGGTCGCGATGGCGATCTTCTTCAGCTCGATCTTCAGCACGAACTTCGGTCTGGTGAACGCCGCCCTGCGGTCGCTCGGCCTCCCGCAGCAGGACTGGCTCGGGCAGCCGTGGGGCATCAAGATCGCGATCTCCACGATGATCGTGTGGCAGTGGGTCGGGTACAACACGCTGATCTACCTGGCCGGGCTGCAGGCGATCCCGAAGGACCAGTACGAGGCCGCCAAGGTCGACGGGGCCGGGGCGGTCCGGACGTTCTTCGCGATCACGTTGCCGCAGCTGCGCCCCGTCGTCCTGTTCACGGTCGTGATGTCGACGATCGGAGGGCTGCAGACGTTCACCGAGCCGCAGGTGATGGTCGGCAACAGCGGCGGCACCGGGCAGAGCGGCATGACCGTGGTGCTGTTCTTCTACCGCGCCGCGTTCCTGGACAACGACTACGGATACGCCGCGGCGATCGCGCTCAGCATCTTCGCGCTGGTGCTGTTGTTCACGGCCATCAACTGGCGGATCTTCCGCGGACGGGGTGAGGATCGATGACCCGGTACCGGCTGCGCGGTCTCGCGCTGCACGCGGCGCTCGTCCTGGCGCTGCTGGTGTTCATGTTCCCGTTCGTGTGGACGATCCTGATGGCGTCGAACACGACCGCGGACATCTACCGCTTCCCGCCCAAGCTGACGTTCGGCGGGCATTTCGGGGAGAACGTCCGGCAGGTGCTGGAGAACGTCGCGTTCTTCCAGTCGATGGCGAACACCGTGGTCGTGGCGGTCTCCACCACGCTGCTGGTGCTGTTCTTCGACTCGCTCGCGGCGTTCACGTTCGCGAAGTTCCGGTTCCCGGGGCGGAACGCTCTGTTCGTGATCCTGCTGGCGACGATGCTGCTGCCGGCGCAACTGGCCGCCGTACCGCAGTTCCAGACGATGGCACTGCTCGGCTGGGTCGGTTCGCTGAAGGCGCTGATCATTCCCGGCGCGGCGAACGCGTTCGGCATCTTCTGGATGCGGCAGTACTTCCAGAACTCGATCCACAACGAGCTGGTCGAGGCCGCGACGCTGGACGGCTGCGGCTTCTTCGGCACGTACTGGCACGTCGCGCTGCCGTCCGCGCGGCCGGCGCTGGCGTTCCTCGGCATCTTCACGTTCGTCGGCTCCTGGAACGACTACATGTGGCCGCTGATCGTGCTGACCAACCCGGACCACGTGACGCTGCAGGTCGCCCTGTCGACGCTGAACCGCTCGCACGGTGTGGACTACAGCATGGTGATGACCGGTGCGCTGATGGCGATGGTCCCGCTGGTGATCGTCTTCGCGATCTTCGCCCGCCAATTCATCAAGGGTGCGACGGAAGGCGCAGTCCGCGGCTGAGCACGCCGGCGATGATCAGTAGGTTGCCGAGCAGCGCGACGACGAAGACGGACGGGGTGTCCGCCTGGGTTGCGGCAGGGATCACGGAGAGGATGCCGATCAGGGCGTACGTCGTCACGGTCGCGCTGAGCCAGTTGCCGGCGTCGGAGCCCCATTTCGACGCCAAGGCGAACCAGCCGAGCGCGACCGCGACGAGTGGCTCCAGCGCGGCCAGCATTGTGACGTGGAAGAAGGACACACCGCTGGAGTCCTGCAACAGCGCGCTGAGCATCAAGAGCACGCCCCCTGCGATCACCAGGACCGCCGCTACTCGTGGGACGGGCCACAGCGGCAGCCGGTCAGGCCGGTAGTAGAACAGCAGTACGGCGGCCAGCACCACGGCGATCGCGCCGGTCAGTAGCCACGCGGTGGTCTCGTCGGTCCAGATGCCGAAGAGCTTCACGCTCTCGCTGGACGAGATGCCGCCGACAAGGATCAGCACGCCGTCCTCGAGGATCGCGGCGAGACATCCCGCGAGGACGCCGAGGACGACAGACCGCGCGGACCGGGCCGCCAGGCTCGCGAGCAGGATCGCGAACGACGAGACGATGATCGGGTCCCCCGAGCTGCGGTACACGTACCAGCCGGTGTCATCGTCGACCCAGAGCTTGCGCGAGTTGGCCTGCCCGGGCCAGTTCAGGTAGATGAGCAGCCCGGCACCGACCACCAGTACGCCGACGATCCACCACGGAACCTGGTGCGACGGTGACGGTGTGCGCCGCGGTGGCTCGGGGACCGGCGCGGGCTCGGGCGACGGCTCGGGCTCCGGTTCCGGCGGGCGCGGCGGCGGTTCGGACTCGGTGTCCGGCAACGTCAGGTGGACCGGGATCGTCCGCTCGCCGGTCGGTCCGCTGACGATCAACGTCGCTTCGCTCCCGCCGGAGGCGTCGGCACGAACCGTGATGACGTCGCCGTCCTGCTGGACCTTCAGCCACTCCACGCTCGACGTCGCGACCGCGGTCTGCACGATCGGCGGACCTTCGAGCCGTACTTCGGCACCCTCCGGGCCGAGGTCGAGCGCCTCGGGTGTCACCCGCGGAACGGCCTCCTCGAGCGCCTCCGCCGCGGCCATCGCGACCCGTCGGCTGTCGTCGTTCACCATCGGCTGCAGCGCCTGCCAAGCGGCGTACGCCTGGCCCAGATCGGCGCCGGCGAGGCGCTCGCGCAGGTAGTCGACCACGCCGAACCTTGCCGCCGGCAACGGGCTCTCCAGCGCCGCGACCAGCTCCGGCGCCAACGGCGTCGGCGTGATCCGGCGGATCCGGCTGCGTGCGATCAGGAGTTCGCCCTGGGCGCCGAACGTCCACATCTGCGGGTTCTGGTTCGGCGTCACCCGATGGACCCGGTCCGTCACATACCCGACCAGTTCGGTGAGGCCGACCCAGCCGTCGCCGTCCCGGTCCGCCTCGCCCGTCGTCAGGCCGTCGACCACGGCACCGGTGAAGACCGACGGGACCGGCGTCGCGTCCGTCGCCAGTTGTCCGCCCTCGAACGCGTACTCCATCGCGCTCGACGCCGTCACCACGACCCGGCCACGGCCGCCGCCGACATCGGCCTGCCCCGCGAACGCATCCCGTACCTGCGCCTCGCCGGCCGCACGCACGACCATGCCGCGCGGGAACGCGCCGCCGTAGCAGCAGTCCAGGAACAGGGCGATCCGCTGCGCCCGGCTGTCCGACATCTGCCGGTTGACGAAGTCGGCGGCCACCGCTGTCGACGCCAGCCGGGCCGGTTTGGTGTCCGCGACCGCCAGGAACAGTTCGCCGGCCGCGTTCTTCAGGCCGTGGCAGGAGAAGTGCAGCAGCAACAGGTCTTCGGGCTGCCGGTCGGCGAAGAAGTCCTCGACCGCGACCCGGATCTCCTGCGCGGACTCGTTGCGCAGGACCCGGACCTCGAACCCGCCCACCGACGGGTCCGCCAGCGTCTCGGCCAGTGCGGCCGCGTCGTGCGCCGGTGCGACCAGGCTGCGCAGTCCCGGATCGTCGTAATGATCGTTGGCCACCACGAGGGCGATACGCGCGCCGGACATGTCACACGTCCGCTCCGGCGTGCCGTCGGACGAAGGTGTCGATGAGCTGTTGCTGCATCTCGTCGGAGGCGCCGGTGAGCTCGATCACGTCGCCGTCGATCGTGACCTTGACCGATCGCCCGCCGCTGGATCTGCGCAGCCACTCGCGGATCACCCCGACGACCCCGCCGATCGCCTGCAGTCCGGGCGCCAGCGAAACGCTCAGCACGCCGGCCACCGCGGCGAGTCCGCCTTTCGAACCCGGCGGCGCCTCGCCCTCGGCGTACGGCTCGACCGACCGGACGTCGAGCATCAGCAACTCCTGGCGCAGCAGCAGCGCCAGTACCTCGAGCCGTTCGGTGTCCACACTCTCGTCGACGACCTCGACCCGGACCTCCCCAGCCATGGCCCCTCCCCACCCCCAGGCCGCTGCTCCAACAATGCGGCCGTTGCGGGTCCGGCCACAAGCCATCGACAACGTAGGCTTCGGGAACTGGATCGTGCGCGGCGACGTCGGAGGGACACATGACAGGCAAGCGGGGGCGGGTGATCGGCCGGATCGCACCCGGCATCGTCGGCGAGGTGATGCTGCCGGTCCGGGGTGCCACCGAGGCCTTCTACGCTTACCCGGCGACCGACGAGGTGCTCGAGGTGGGGACGCAGGTGGTCGTGGTCGACTTCGACCCGCCCCGCACCGTGTACGTCGCTCGCGCCCTTTAATTGACGTTCCCTTGGAGGGGAAATGCTCTGGACGTACCTGATCATCGCGGCGGTCGCGGTGGTCGTCCTTCTGATCCTGTTCCGGATGGTCTGGCGGGTGGCGGAGCCGAACGAGGCGCTGATCATCTCCGGCCTCGGCGCGCACTCGAGCACCGACCAGGTCAACGAGACCCTCGGATTCAAGATCGTCGTCGGCCGCGGCACCGCGGTGCTGCCCGGCTTCCAGACGGTACGGCGGTTGCCGCTGGACATCCGTGCGACGCCGCTGACCGTGACCTGCGTGTCCAGCCAGGGCATCCCGCTGCACATCAAGGGCGTCACGGCCTACAAGGTCGGTGACGACTACGGCTCGATCGCGAACGCGGCCCGGCGGTTCCTGGAGCAGAGCGACGAGCAGGTGATGGGCACCATCCACGAGCTGTTCGCGGGTCACCTGCGGGCGATCGTCGGCTCCACCACGGTCGAGGAGATGCTGCACGACCGGGAGACGCTGACCACCAACATCCGCGGCTCGCTGGCCGGGGACATGGAGAAGCTCGGCCTGGTGGTGGACTCGCTGCAGATCCAGGAGATCGACGACGAGTCCGGCTACATCAAGAACCTCGGCCGTCCGCAGGCCGCCGCCGTCGAGGCCGCGGCCCGGATCGCCCAGGCCGAGCGGGACCGGGAGGCGACCGAGCGCGAGCAGGCCGCCGCCGCCCAGAAAGCCGCGGCTGTCCGGGAGAGCTCGATCGCCCAGGCCGGTTACCAGGCCGAGGTCGACCAGGCGAAGTCGAAGGCCTCGCAGTCCGGCCCGCTGGCCGAGGCGCTGGCCCGCCAGGAGGTCGTCGTCGCCGAGACCGAGACCGCCAAGCTGAACGCGTCGCTGGCCGAGAAGCAGCTGGAGTCGTCGGTGCTGAAGCCGGCCGACGCCGAGGCGTACCGGCAGCGCACGCTGGCCCAGGCCGCCCGGGACGCGCAGATCGCGGCCGCCGAGGCGAACGCCCGCGAGGTCCAGCTCCGCGGTGAGGCGCAGGCGAAGGCCACCGAGCTCACCGGTAAGGCCGAGGCGTCCGCGGTGCAGGCCAAGGCGATGGCCGAGGCCGCCGGTATCAAGGCGCGCGCCGAGGCGCTGGCCACCAACACCGAGGCCGTCGTCGCGCAGCAGCTGGCCGAGGCCTACCCGGAGATCGTCTCCGCGGCCGCCGGCTCGTTCGAGAAGGTCGGCAACATGGTGGTTCTGAACGGTGCCCAGGGCATCGAGGACACCCTGGTGAAGACGATCACGATGGGCGGCTCCGGCTTCGCGCTGGCCAAGCAGTTGATCGACTCGCTGGCCACGAAGAAGGACCAGACCCCCAAGCTGGAGCCGGTGGCCGACGAGTCGGCCTGACAATTAACCACAGACGCAAACCGTTGAAGGTTGCTGCTTGACGGCTGACACTGAGCCTCATGCCGCCCAGAAGAATCCTCGCAGTACTCGCCGCGTTCCTGCTCGGCGCCGCCGCCCTGGTGGCGGTGCCGACGCAGGCGCAGGCCGCGCCGAACTTCAAGGCCCCGTTCCCGTGTGGCCAACGCTGGACCTACAGCCACCACTCCGGTGAGGTCCGCCGCGCACTCGACTTCGTCCGCGCCGACGGCGGGACGACGAACGGTACGCCGGTGCTCGCGTCCGCCGGCGGTACGGCGTACCGCTACTCGCAGCCGAGCGGCGCCGGCAACTACATCGCCATCGAGCACGGCGGCGGCTGGAAGACCTACTACTTCCACCTGTCCGCGTACTCGGTGGCCGACGGCCAGCAGGTCTCGCAGGGCCAGCAGATCGGAGTCACCGGCAGCACCGGCAACTCCACCGGCCCGCACATCCACTACGAGCAGCTGCTCAACGGCATAGGGCAGAACATCGTCATCAACGGGTCGGCACTGGCCTACCCGGGCTCGTACGGCTCCTACTTCCTCACCAGCGACAACGGCTGCTCCGGCCCGGGCAAGAACTACATGACCTGGGGCTCCGGCGTGAACGTCCGCTCCGACGCGCATTTGAGCTCGCCAGTCGTGACCACGCTGGCCGGACCGACGTCGGTGTGGGTGCTCTGCCAGAAGCAGGGCGACACCGTGAACGCCGAGGGCTACACCAACAACTGGTGGTCCAAGCTGCGTGACCAGAACGGGTTCATCAGCAACATCTACATCGACGACCCGAACGCGCAGCTACCTGGCGTACCGATCTGCTGAACCAGTGGGATCCCCTTGCGTGCAAGGGGATCCCACTGCCGTTCAGGCGGTGTGCAACGTCAGGCCGTACGCCTGCAGGATCTCGTTGACCGGCTGGAACCACGTCTCGCCACCGCTGCTGCAGTTGCCCCAGCCGCCGGACGTGACGCCTTGCGCCTGGTCACCGGTGATGAACGACCCACCGGAGTCACCACCCTCGGCGCAGACGCTGGTCTTGGTCGCTCCGTAGAACAGCTGACCGTTGCCGTAGTTCACGGTCTCGTTCTTGGCCAGGATCGTGCCGCAGTGCCAGTGTGTGGTCGAACCGCTCCGGCAGACCGACGAGCCGATCGGCGCCTCCCACGAGCCGCGGACCAACTGGTCGCTCACCTGTCCCCAGCCGAGGACGACCGGCACGGTCCACCAGCCATAGCCGGTGGCCACCCACGCGTAGTCGTTGCCGGGGAACGACCAGCCACGGAACGAGCCCTGGTCGGAGCCGTCCCAGCCGCGCACGATGCCGCTCCGGCCGCAGTGGCCGGCCGTGACGTACCCGCCGTACACCGAGAAGCCGATCGAGCAGCGGATGTTGCTGACGTAGTACGGGTCGCCGCCGACCGTCCCGGCCGCGAAGGTGCGCGGGGCCTGCGCCGCGACCTCCTTGACCGTCACCGCACCGGCCTTGGCGACCTTGGTGACGAACGCGTCGACGGCCGCGGAACGCTTGCCTGCTTGGACGTTGACCACCACGCTGCCGGTCCGCGGGTCAGCTGCCCACCCGCTGACCGCAGCCGGCACTGCCTTGCCGGCCAGCTTGTCGACGGCAGCCTTCCGCTGGTCCAGGGCCTTCGCCGGCACGGGTACGGCGGCCACTTGCGCGCCGGTTGCACGTACCGCGGCAGTACGCGCGGAGCCGACCACGCCAACAACCAGCTTCTGCGTGGCGGTGTCGTACCAGGCGCCGCCGTACGCGGCACCGGCTGCTTTCTGGGCCGCGGGCAACAGCTTCGCCGCGGAGGTCTCGGCTGCCAGCCGTTGCTGCATCTGCTGCTCGGTCAGCCCGAAGTCGCGTTGCATTGCCGCGGACTGGCCGGGCACGGCCAGAGGCTCGGCCAGCGCCTGCGCGGGCACAGTCAGGACAGCCGCCGTGAGTACGGCGGCCAGGAGGACCTTCATCTGAACTCTCCTCACCTAGGGGCGGTTCGGTGGATGAGAGCGCTCTCAGGTCGAGAGTGGCCTACGTTGTCAGGCGCGTCAAGGGTTCACAGGCCGAGGTAGGCGAGAACGGCGAGGACGCGGCGGTGACCGGAGTCCGTCGGCGGCAGGTCGAGTTTGAGGAACACGTTGCCGACGTGCTTGTGCACCGCGCCGTCGGAGATGACGAGCTTCTCCCCGATCGCCGTGTTGCCGAGGCCTTCGGCCATCAGCGCGAGCACTTCGCGTTCCCGCGGCGTCAGCCGGTCCAGCGGGCTGCTCCGCTTCACCATGAGCTGGCTGACCACCTCAGGGTCCAGCACAGTCCCGCCGGCCGCGACCCGCCGTACCGCCTCCAGGAACTCGTCGACGCGAGACACCCGGTCCTTCAGCAGGTAGCCGACGCCTTCGCTGCCGGCCGCGAGCAGCTCGGCGGCGTACACCTCCTCGACGTACTGCGAGAACACCAGCACCGGAAGCCCCGGCCGCACCCGGCGCGCCTCGATCGCCGCGCGCAGGCCCTCGTCGGTAAAGGTCGGGGGCAGCCGTACGTCGACGACCGCGATGTCCACCGGGTGCTCCTCGACCGCCTTGGCGAACTCGTCCGCGTCGGTGGCGACGGCGACGACCTGGAAGCCGGAGTTGTCGAGCAGCAGACTGAGGCCTTCGGCGAGGATCGGGTTGTCCTCGAGGATGATCACCCGCACGGAAGGATCACCTCGACGGTGGTCGGCCCGCCGATCGGGCTCTGCAGCTCCATCTGACCGTCGATCGCCTGCACGCGATGGAGCATGCCATGCAGTCCGCTCCCCCGGCCCAGCAGGTCGGACTGCGCACCGAACTGGGCATTGACCCGGGCTCCGCCGATCCCGTCGTCGGTGACCGCCAGGTAGAGCTCGGGACCCCGCCGTTCGAGCTGGATGTCGACATGCCCCGCCGCACTGTGCTTCGTGATGTTGGTGAGCGACTCCGCGACGACGAAGTACGCAGCGGCCTCGACTGCTGCCGGGACCTCGCCCAGCGCACCGATGCGGAGCTCGACCGGCAGCGGACACCGGGCGGCCAGTGCCGACACCGCTCCGGCCAGACCGCGGTCCGCAAGGATCGGCGGGTACATCGTCCGCAGTACGCCGCGCAGCTCGGTCATGGCCTGCTCTGCGCCGTCACGGGCGTCGTCCAGCAGCTTGGCGGCCTTCTCGGGATCCTCAGCCATGGTCTGCTTCGCGATGCCGATCCGCATGGCCAGAGACACCAGCTGGGCCTGCGTCCCGTCGTGCAGGTCGCGCTCGATCCGGCGCAGCTCGGCACCGTGCGAGTCGACAGCACCTGCCCTGCTCTTGGTGAGCTCCTCGACGCGCTGCGCCAGCCTGGCCGTCTCCAGCTGGTCCGGGCTGGGCGCGAGCAACCGGAGCGCCGCCTTGGCGTGACCGCGAGCCAGAGCGGGCGCGACCCGCCCCAGGAACCACAGACTGGCTCCGACCTGCAGCGGGCCGAGTGTGAGCGCCTCGAACCAGTTGTCGACGCCGAGACCCATCAGGCTGAAGTTGCCCGGGTCGAGCCACCACAGCAGCATGCCGGCGATCGCCGCCGGCGCACCGACCACCGCGATAACGGCCACGAGCAGCTCGGGGATCATCGCTACTGGCATCAGCAGGCAGCGCAGGCTGCGCTTGAACGACTTGTCCCGGAACAGCGTCGTGACGTCGCCGGGCTGCCGCGGCAGGGCCGGCGGCAATTCCTCGGCCTGTGGGATGCCGAGGTACTTCGCCGCCCGGTACCGCTCGCTGTTGGCGAGCTTCACCAGGCCGGCGGTGACACCCGGGATGATCCAGCCGAGCAGCAGGCTGATCGGTGTTGCGGCCAGCAACGTGACCGACTTCAGGTACCGGATCACCAGATAGCCGGCGGCCGGACCACCCCGGGAGAGGATCTTCGTGAGCATGCACCTATCCTGCGGCACAGCGGCAGCCGCAGTCGGTACAGCAGGCTCTACCTTTCGCCGTCTAGCAGTCCGGTACGCCGGGGAGCTTCTGGTTCGGGTCGTCGATGTAGATGTTGGTCATGTAGCCGTGCTGATCGCGCAGCTTGGCCCACCAGTTGTTGGTGTAGCCGTTGGCGGTCACCGTGTCGCCCTGGACCTGGCACTCGACGAACACCTGGGTCGGGCCGGGTAGCGTGGTGACGACCGACGCGGACAGCTTCGGCGCCGAGCGGACGTTGACGCCGCTGCCCCAGGTGGTGAAGTTGTACTCCGGCGGGTTCGGGTCGCCGCCGTTCACCAACTGCATGTAGTAGTCCCAGTTCCAGTTGGGCCCCGGGTCGGTGTGATCGTTGTTCGGCATCTCGCTGTGGCCCTTGATGTGGGCCCGGTCCTTCGGGATGCCCCGCCGGTCGGCGATGTTGCGAGTCAGGGCGGCCGACGAACGGTACATCGCGTCGGTGAACCAGGACGGCTGGTCGACGTACCCTTCGTGCTCGATGCCGATCGTGTACGGGTTCTCGGTCCGGACGTGCCACGCGGTGTCCTTCTCGGCCACCATCTGGGTGACCTCCCCGTCGCTGGAGCGGACCACGTAGTGCGCGCTGACCTGTGCCGACGGGTTCTTGAACCAGCTGATCGTGCCGGCGTACGAGCCCTGGGTCACGTGGATCACGATCGTGGTGATCGCCGCGGTCCGTCCGACGCGGTAGTTGCTGGTGCTGGCCGGGTTCCAGATCGCGCCCGGGTAGTCGACGGCCGCGGTCCCGAGCGGAGCGGCCTTCGCGTACGCGCCGCGGTCCGGGGTGACCGCCTTCGGGTCTGTCGAGACGCCCGCGGTACGGACGCCGCGCGCGATGATCCGGTAGACCTCGTCGGTGTAGAGCCGCGCGGTCGACGCGTCGGCGGAGTGCGAGTACTTGGCGATCACGCCGTACCACTGAGCGAGATCGCCGCGGTCGGTCAGCTTGGCCTGATCGGCGTACGAGTCGAGGACGGCGGCGGCGCCGAGGACGTTCGAGGTGTCGTCCTTGGACAGCGTCGCGACCGGCAGACCGGTCAGCTTGCTTGCCTCGGACATCGTCTTGTTCACGTTGTTGGCGGCCAGGTGCATCACGCCGTAGCCGTTCGCCTGGCTCGGTGTGCCGTCGTGGCCGTCGAGGTGCGTCTCGGCGAACCCGACGCCGACGAGCACCTCGCGCGGTACCTCGTACTTCGCGGAGGCGGCCCGGAACGCGGAGGCGAGCTCCGACTCGGACGGCGGCTGGGCCGCATTGCTCGGCAGAGCCGTCAAGGCCAGTGCGCCGACGGCCAGGAATGCGGGTATCAGGGCGGTTTTACCCATCGGGGCGGTTCCTTCCCGTGTCTGGTCCGCCGAGGGGCGTCGGCGGTCCCGAGAGCCACGCTAAGGGAAGATCTTCCGCTGATTCCAGTGTTTGAGTGAATTTCTTCCCGTCACCGGGAGAAGATCACGCTTCCACGCAGCGCGATCAGACGCGGGTGGGTCAGCACGGCCGGATTCGCCCGCGGGTCCTCGTCGTAGACGACCAGATCGGCCGGATCGCCGGGGCCGAGCTCGCTCGGTGCGCCCAGCCAGGCCCGGGCCGCCCACGACCCCGCGGCGAGCGCCTGCTCCCCCGACATGCCGATCTCGGTCAGCGCCTGGATCTCCTGTGCCACCAGGCCGTGCCCGAGAACACCGCCCGCGTCGGTCCCCGCATAGATGGGGACGCCGGCCTCGAACGCGTCCCGCAAACGGTGCAGGCGGCGCTCATACAGGTCACGCATGTGGGCCGAGTACGCCGGGAACTTGGCCGCGGCCTGCTCGGCGTACTGCGGGAAGTGTTCGAGCTGGATCATCGTCGGTACGACGGCCACCTGGCGCTCGGCCATCCCGGCGAGCAGCCCGGGCTCGATCCCGGTGCCGTGCTCGAGGCAGTCGATGCCCGCGGCCAGTAGATCCGGGAGGGCGTGCTCGCCGAACACGTGCGCGGTCACCCGGGCGCCGAGCTCGTGGGCGCGGGCGATCGCGGCGTTCAGCGCCTCGGCCGGCCAGCACGGGGTCAGGTCGCCGGCGTCGCGGTCGATCCAGTCGCCGACCAGCTTGACCCAGCCGTCGCCGCGCCGGGCCTCCTGCTCGACGTACGCGACCAGTTCCTCCGGCTCGATCTCCCAGCCGTAGTTGCGGATGTACCGCTTCGAGCGGGCGATGTGCCGGCCGGCCCGGATGATCTTCGGCAGGTCCGCACGGTCGTCGATCCAGCGGGTGTCCACCGGCGAGCCGGCGTCCCGGACGAGCAGCGCACCGGCCTCCCGGTCGGCGATCGCTTGCTGCTCCTGGATCTCCCGGTCGACGCCGCCGTGCTGGTCGAGGCCGATGTGACAGTGCGCGTCGACCAGGCCGGGCACGATCCAGCCGCCGGTGTGCACGGTCGTCACATCAGCAGCGGTGGGCCGGTCGACGACCAGCCCACCGCTGAGGTGGATCTCCTGCTGCTCACCAGCCGGCAGCACCGTGCCGACGAGCCTCAAAACCGTCATACGGCTGACGGTATCCGGCGAGGCGCCGCCGGTGCGAGCTACCCGGTGCGAGCTACCCGTGCGAGCTACCCGTGCGAGCCGCCGCCCGGCGTGCAGGTCGGCGTGGTCGTCTCGTTGCCGGCGCACGGGGTCCCGGACGGGGTCTCCGTCGGGGTCGCCGTCGGCGTCGGGGTCGGGGTGGGGGTCGGAGTCGGGGTGGGCGTCGGCGACGGGGTCTTCGTCGGCGTCCTGGTGGGGGTCTTGGTCGGGGTCTTCGTCGGCGTCCTGGTCGGAGTGTCGGTCGGCGTCCCGGCCGGCTTCGGCACCGTTGTCCGGTCGTCCGGCGTGGACGTCGGCACCACCGGCGGCTGTGTCGTCGGCACCGCGGTCGGCGTCGGCGTCGGCGTCGTGGTGTCGTCCGGAACGTCCGGCACCTGGCGCGGGTCGACCCGGCGCTCGGCGTTGCCGTTCGTCTTCGCGGTCGAGATGTTGCCCTTCGCATTCGGCACGAGGACCGCGTTCTTGCTGTAGACGCGCATCCACTTCAGCACCGTGGCGACGAAGTCCTTGGAGTGCTGGTACCGCAGCAGGGCGGCGACGAGGTCGCGCGGCCGGCGCAGGTCGTCGCCCTCGGCGCAGAGCACTACGGCGACCGTGGTGACCGCGTCGTACACGTTGTTCGGGTTGCGGTAGCCGTCGCCGTTGCCGTCGGCCCCGAACTCGTCCCAGACCTGCGGGATGATCTGCATCGGCCCGACGGCCCGGTCCCAGGTCTGGTCGGCGTCGAACTTGCCCTTGTCGCTGTCGGTGATCCGGCCGTTGCCGTGGCGGCCGTTCAGCACCGGGCCGAGGATCCGGCCGCGGGTGGTGCCGGCCACGTCGACGCGGCCGCCGCTCGCGTGGTCGGACTCGACCTTGCCGATCCCGGCCAGCAACGGCCAGGTCAGCCCACAGTTCGGCCGGACGACCGCGAGGTTGGCGGTGGCGCGGCGGTAGGCGGGGAACACCCCGCGCGGGATGCCGTTCACGGCTCCCGGCCGCCCGGGACGCACGACCGAGCGGCCGTCGGTGGCCCCCTGCACGGGGACGTCGTCGCGGGCAGGTTTGTCGGATCCGAGCCGGCCGTCCACACCGGGACGCTGCGGCACGATCATCGTCAGCTCGTCGAACTCGCCGCTGTTCAGCCCGGCCCCGGGTGACGGGGCGACCGGGCTGCCCGCCTCGAGCGGTCCGGAGGCACCGGCTCCCCCCGAGGCGACGGTCACGATGGCCCCGACCAGGAGCGGGGCCGTACACAAAGAAGCGATGATGATTTTGACCCGACGGTTACCACTACGGGTTAGGCGCATAGCCCCTTCAACGAACCACGCGCCAGAAAGTTACATCAAGACGACGCAAAGTTACGCCGCCCAGAAACCCCTCGGAAAACCGGCACCGAGGTAACGATCGCCGCTACCTCACCTTACCGGCCGTAGCCGGCCTGAACCGATCGGGCCTCAGCCGGCCGCCGAGGGTGCGTCGCTCGGGCTGGCCGACGACTCACCCTGCGGGGACGTCGTGCTGCAGGGCTCCGGCGTCGGTGTCAGCGTCGGGCTGCTGGTCGGCGCGGTGGTCGTCGCCGGGGTGCAGGTCGGGTCGCTCGTCGGGTCACCCGACGGCGAGGTCGTCGGCGAGGTCGGCGTACTGGTCGGCGACTCCGTGGGCGTGGTCGGCGTCGTCGTCGGGCTCGTCGGCGTCTTGGTCGGGCTGCTCGGCGGCGGGCTCAGCGGCGGCCTGGTCGGCTTCGAGGTGGTGGGCGGTGTGGACGTGGACGTCGCCGGGCTGTTCGTCGGCCGCGGGGACGTCGGCGTCGAGCTCGTTGCGGCGGTCGGGCTGGAGCTCGTCGGCGCCGTGGTCGGGACCGTCGTCGGCGGCGCGGTGGTCGGCGGGGTCGACGTCGGCGTCGACTCGCGGTCGTCGGCGTTGCCGTCGTCGTCCGGGGTGTCGATGATGCCGGGCTTGTCCGGGATGCTCACGGTGTCGTTGCTGTACGACTGCATCCAGCGCAGGACCGTCGACACGTAGTCCATCGAGTGGTTGTAGCGCAGCACCGCCTGGACCAGGCCCTGCGGATCGGCAAGGTTCGCCCCGCCGGAGCAGAGGTAGTCGCCGGCCGCGCGCGCCGCGTCGAACACGTTGTGCGGGTCCTTGACCCCGTCACCGTTACCGTCGGCACCGAACGCCCTCCAGGTGCCCGGGATGAACTGCATCGGCCCGACCGCACGGTCCCAGGTCGCACTCCCGTCGTACAGCCCCTGGTCGGTGTCGGCGATCGCCGCCATCCCGGGGCCGCCGTCCAGGACCGGGCCGAGGATCTTGCCGCGGGTGTTGCCGTTCGCGTCGACCTTGCCGCCGCTGGCGTGGCCGGACTCGACTTTGCCGATCCCGGCGAGCAGCGGCCAGGTGATGTGGCAGCCCGGCATCGACATCGCCAGGTCCCGCGCGGCCTTCTGGTACGCCGCCAGCACGGTGCCGGGGATGCCCGAGGCGTTCCCGAACGCGCCGGGGATCGGCTGCACGGTGCCGTCCGTCGTCCCCGTGACGGGAACCTGGACCGTGGACTTGTCCTGCGTCGGCAGGCTGCCGTCGACGCCCGGCTGTTGGGGCACATTGTTCGCCAGGTCGTCGAACACCGCGTCCTGGCGCGGGGCGGACAGCGCGTGCGCGTCGACGATGAACGTGTTCGAGGTGACTCCGCCGACCACGAACACGGCGACCATGGCGGTCGGCGGGGCAAGGCAGACCCAGGTGGCGGTCAGCTTTCCCCGCCAGGTGTCCAGGTTCCTGAACTGCTGCCTCATCCGAACCGTCCTCGACGCAATACGGGCGTTGGTGTGTCTTCCGGGCGTAGGCACGATCTTAGCCGTCCGAAGGTCGGCCACAACCGGCGCCGGTGCGCCGTCACCGAGTACCGAACGGTTCGTTCGGGCGCCCGTCGCCGGTTGTTCACGTCACTACCCCACCACCGTAAGCCGGAGGGGGCATCCCTCGCGCCGGGTGATCGGATGACAGTTCTGCCATCCGATCAGCTGACAGGACGGGTCGGTACTGCCCTTTCGGGAAGACCAGGAGGGTCAGTTGCCGCCGAGCATTTTCTTCAAGTCGTCCGGCAGTTCGAAGTCGCCGCCGTTCTGCCCGCCGAACGCGGCCGGCAACTGACCCGGCTCCGGAGCCTGCGGCTGCCGGCCGGCCTGGTTGGCCCGCTTGGCGGGGTTGCCGGAGCCGCGCTTCTTGCCCTTCTTCTGCTGCTGCTTGGCCTTCCGGGCGCCGCCGCCCATGCCGGGCATTCCCGGCATCCCGGGCATCCCCGGCATGCCCTTGCCGGACGCCATCGCGGCCATCATCTTGCGGGCCTCGAAGAACCGCTCGACCAGGCCGCTGACGGTGGCCACCTCGGTCCCGGAACCCTTCGCGATCCGGGCCCGGCGGGAGCCGTTGATGATGTTCGGGTCGGCCCGCTCGGCCGGGGTCATCGAATGGATGACCGCCTCGATCCGGTCGATCTCGCGCTCGTCGAAGTTCTCCAGCTGGTCCTTGAACTGGTTCGCACCGGGCAGCATGCCGAAGATCTTGGTCAGCGGGCCCATCTTCCGGACCGACTGCATCTGGGCCAGGAAGTCGTCCAGCGTGAAGTCCTTGCCGCCCTTCTTGGCCAGCTTGGCCGCGGTCTTGGCGGCCTCCTCGGCGTCGAAGGTCTGCTCGGCCTTCTCGATCAGGCTGAGCACGTCACCCATGCCGAGGATGCGCGACGCCATCCGGTCGGGGTGGAAGACGTCGAAGTCCTCGAGCTTCTCGCCGTTGCTGGCGAACATCACCTGGCGGCCGGTCACCTGCGCGATCGACAGCGCGGCGCCACCGCGGGCGTCGCCGTCGAGCTTGGACAGCACCACGCCGTCGAAGCCGACGCCGTCCAGGAAGGCCTGCGCGGTGGTGACCGCGTCCTGGCCGATCATCGCGTCGACGACGAACAGGATCTCGTCCGGGCTGACCGCGTCGCGAATGTCCGCGGCCTGCTTCATCAGCTCCTCGTCGACGCCCAGCCGGCCGGCGGTGTCGACGATGACCACGCTGTGCTGCTTGCCGCGCGCCTCGTCCATCGCCTTGCGGGCGACCTCGACCGGGTCGCCGACGCCGTTACCGGGCTCGGGCGCGAACACCGGGACGCCGGCGCGCTCGCCGACCACCTGCAGCTGGGTCACCGCGTTCGGCCGCTGGAGGTCGGCGGCGACCAGCATCGGGGTCTGGTGCTTGGTCTCCCGCAGCCACTTCGCGAGCTTTCCGGCCAGGGTGGTCTTACCGGCGCCCTGCAGACCGGCGAGCATGATCACCGTCGGCGGCTTCTTGGCCATCCGCAGCTCGCGGGTCTCGCCGCCGAGGATGTTGATCAGTTCCTCGTTGACGATCTTGATGACCTGCTGCGCCGGGTTCAGCCCGCCGCGCACCTCGGCCCCGCCGGCGCGTTCCTTGACCGCGGCGATGAACTCCCGCACGACGGGCAGCGCGACATCGGCCTCCAGCAACGCGATCCGGATCTCCCGGGCGGTCGCGTCGATGTCGGCGTCGGTCAGCTTGCCCTTGCCCCGCAGGTTCTTGAACGCGGTGGAGAGCCGATCGGAGAGCGTGTCGAACACGAGAAACAGTCCGTTTCGTCGAAGCGATGAACTCCCCGAGTCTACCGGCCCCGCAACCTGTGGATAACTCCGGCAACCAACCCCCTCCGCTCGCTACCCGTGATCCCCGTCCCCACCCCAGGAGCCACCACATGCCATTCGACGTCCCGGCCTTCAACGACGCGTTCTCCCGCGGATCCGTCGGCGCGCTCGCGCGGTACCGGTGAATCCGCGCGCCGATAGGCTGTGGAGATGGAGGGACGATGCGCCTGAACGAGTTCAACAACGCACACAACGCCGCCAAACGGCGGATCCGTCGCGACGGTCTTGCCGCGGTCGGCCCTGCCGAGCAGTCGTTGCGCGACCTCCTGCCGGAGCTCGAGTCCGACGAGGACCGCCGGGTCGCCGCGGCGTTGATCACGCGGCTGCCGGGATACGCCGTCCCGCCGGAGCCCTCCAGCGAGCTGATGCAGGAAGCCGTCGCGATCGAGCACGCGGCGTACGCGGCACCGGGGTCCGGCGAGGAGCGCATCGCGATCCTCGCCGAAGCACGCCGGAAGATCTTCGAGATCGCCGACCGTGCCCCCGCCGACGAAGCCGCGAGCATCCGCGGCCTGACCCGCGTACTGGAACACCTCGAGGACAACCTCCGCGACCCTGACTGGCCGCTCGGCCGGCCACAGGACTCCAGCGGTCACTGACAGATGGCCGTGACCCTGGTCGACCGGGACTCCGAGGAGTACCGGCGCTTTGCCGAGCTCTACAAGGCCGCACGGGCGCTGCGGCCGAACGAGACGGATCTGTGGGAAGGCGACCTCTACGCGACCACCGGCGAGGGCGGCTGGGGTGCGTTCCAGCAGCAGGACGGATCGTTCAAGCTGTCCAGGGAACTGGTCCTCGACCAGCTCGGGCCGGACGCGAACCCGCACGATCAGGTCCAGGCCCTCTCGACAATCCTGCACGAGACGAACCACGCCCGCGTCCCGGTGGACGCCCCGAAGGAGCCGAACGCCGTACGCTCCCGGCACTCCAAGGCGCTCGACGAGGGCCTGACCGAATTCGTCGCGGTCAAGGATGTCGCGGTTTTCGCCGAGTCCGCCGGGTACGGCGAACTGCCGGACGCGAAGCCTGAGTACCCGGCCGCCTACCGCGCCACCGACGCACTGCTGGAGTACGCCGCCGGACCGGACGGCAAGGACGCGCTGGCGGACCGCGCCATCGATCAGCCGGTGGTGATGCGCTGGGACGCGATCGCCGACGAGATCGTGAAGAACAAGCTCGGCGACGTCGTCCCGCCGGATCCTCAGCACCAGCAGGCCGCACGCGCCGAGTTGATCAATGCGATGGTCAGCCCGGAGTGGGACGAGCTCCACAAGCAGCAGCCAGTGGTCGGCCACGATGCCGCGCGGCAGACGACCCAGGCGCTCGACAACGCGACCGCCCGGATCCGGGAGCACTACGCCCAGAACCCGGCCGAACCCTGTCCGGCGAAGATCCCGAACTTCGAGATCGCCAAGCAGCAGGCCGAGCAGCTCAACGGTCCGCAGAACCGCACTCGCGCGGCCGACGTGGATCTCAGCAAGCTGCCACCGCCCGCCGCGGACTCCCGCGTCGATGGTGCGGCACCGAGCCGAACACCGGGTGCGTCGGGGCAGCAAGGTCCGGCCGGTGCAGCCGCACCGGCCTCCGCCAACGACCCCATGCGGTTCCTCGGGGCACAGGCCCCCGCAGCCGAGGCGACTCATAGGAAGCCGTCACTCGGAGACGGCTCGCGTGGGGCAGGGTCGCCGGCAGGTCCCGGAACCCGGCGCGCCACTCCCGGCCGCGCCACCGGTCCGATCGAGCACGGCCACTGACCGACAGAACCGCACTCGAGTCGCGGCGATGTTCGTGCTCGGCCGCGTTCGCGAGGGCGCGCCGTGGGACGAGGCGCCGGAAGCGACAGGCGTTGACAAGCCGTGACCCCGGCAGTCAGCATCTAACCGGTTGAATTGCATTTAGCGGTTAGGGGATACGGATGCGGGTTGTGCTGGACGGGCCGTCCAACCTGGGGTTGCGGGCGCCGGCTCCCGGTGTGGTTCCGGGGTGCTACAAGTTGGCGGGCGCGGTGCGGGACCGGGGCTTTCTGGCGCGGATCGGGGCGGAGGACGGCGGCTGTGTGACGCCGCCGCGGTACGACACGGCCGGGTGGACTCCGGGCGACGGCGTGTTCAACGCGGAGGCGATGGCGCAGTACACCGTGCAGGTCGCGGATCGCGTGGCCGGGTTCGTCGGGCAGGGGAAGTTCGTCGTGCTGCTGGGCGGTGAGTGCAGCAACCTGCTCGGGCCGGCGCTGGGGCTGAAGCGGCTCGGGCGGTACGGCGTCGTGTACATCGACGGCCACTCGGACTTCCGGACCGTCGGCAACTCGCCGTACGTCGGGGCCGCCGGCGGTGAGGCGCTGGCGTTGGTCACCGGGCGGGGCCAGGCGGACCTGACCGATCTCGAAGGGCTCGGGCCGTACACGCTCGACACCGACGCGGTGCTGCTCGGGATCCGGGCCGACGACGAGTACGTCGGCGACGTCGAGAAGGCGGGCATCCCGGTGTGGCTGGCGGCGAAGATCGCCGAGGACCCGGACGCGGCGGCTCGCGGGACGCTCGCGCACCTCGACCACCTGGACGGGTTCTGGGTGCACCTGGACGTCGACATCCTCGACGCCGCGGTGATGCCGGCCGTGGACAGCCCGGACCCGGGCGGGATCGACCACGACCAGCTCCGCGCGCTCCTCCGCCCGCTGCTCGCGTCACCCCGGTGCGTCGGCTTCGACATCGGCATCTTCGACCCGGACCTCGACCCCGACGGCCGCTACGCCGCCGAACTCACCGACACCCTCGTCGCAGCCCTGCAGGAGGTCTGAACGTGCTGCAATTGCTGACCGCAGACGGCCCGGACCCGGAGCACGCGGAGGCGCTGATGCTTTACGGGCGGCTGGTCGGCTCCTGGGACATCAGCAACCGCTACAGGTTCGCCGACGGGGTGTGGCGCACTGCCGAGGGTGAGTGGCACTTCGGCTGGACCCTGGGCGGACGGGTGGTGCAGGACGTGCTGCACTGCCCTGACTTTCAAGGGCGGTTCCCCGGCACCACAGTCCGCATGTACGACGTACAGACCGGCCTGTGGCAGATCACGTGGATCTCTCCGAATCTCCCGTCGTACTTCATCCAGACAGGACGCCCCGATGGCTCCGGCGGGATGATCCAGGAAGGTACGGATGCCAACGGCACGCGCTCGCGGTGGACGTTCACCGAGGTCACTCCGGCCTCCTTCCGCTGGCAGGGATTCAGCGCGGCACCCGGCGGTGAGTTCGAGCTGTTCCAGGAGATGCGCGCTACCCGTCGGAGCGCTTAGCCCCAGACCAGGTCCTGGCCGTGGGGAGCCGCGGTGCCCAGTGCGCGCGTCTTGCCGTCCGGCCAGGTCTGCAGGTCCACGCGGTACTCGTAGCCGTCCGTGCCGCGGCCGTGGGTCATCACGGCGTGCGGCTCGAGGCTGAGGTGGGCCAGCGGCGCGGACTCGGTAGCCTGCGCGCCGAGTTCCGCCAACCGGGCCTGGATCGCTGAGCGGTCGGCACGGCGGAGGTACTGCCACATGATCGAGTGCCAGACGACGGTGACGTGTCCTTCCGACAGCTCCAGCCCGTTCAGGAACGAGACGGCGTCCTCACGGCGTACGTCGGCCGCGACCTCGTGGGCGACCTTCAGCGCGCCGCGGAGCCGGGTCAGGCGATCGGGCATGTCCGGCCAGACGTACGACGTCAGCGTGAGCGCACCGTCCGGCGTCAACGGGTTCACCGGCGCGATGTCGCAGCCGACCCGCTCCGCGATCCGCAGCTCCACCGACGGCACCTGTCCGGACCAGGCCGACTCGAACACGACCGGACTGTCAGCAGGCCCGTACGACGTCCCGTCCGCCACGTACCGGAAGCGGTCGGCGCGCAGGTTCAGTCCCCCGCTGGCGCCGATCTCGAACAGCCGCACCGGCAGCGGGACTGCCTCGACCAGCTGCAGCAGACCGCCGTACAGCGCCGCCGACCGGCCGACCTCGTTCGTCTGCGGCGGTTGTGTCAGCAGTGACCGCACCTCGCCCAGCCGCGACTGCAGCAGCTGCTCGAACGCCTCCCAGCCGAGCACCGGGTCCCAGGCCCCGCCGGCACTCGGGTAGAACGCCGCCAGCTCCGGTGCGGTGCCGGACAGCACCATGCCGTGCACAGCCGCCAGTAGCCGCAGCCCGATCGCCTCACCGAACGAACGGCCCTCGTACTCGGCAAGTACCTCGCCCGAGACCCCACCGACCTCGTAGTCGTCCACGAGCAGCCGGAGCAACTCGGCATACATCGGGGACCCCAGACCCTCACACGCGGTCGCTTGTCGCTGCAGTGCCTCTACAACATCCACAAAGGGAGCCTAGAAGCTCAGTCGATCCAGCACCGACTTTGCCGTCGTCCGCGCGTCCTCGGGTTCGAGTGGCGCGCCGTGACGATCGGTGAGGTAGAAGACGTCGACACACTCCGCACCGAGCGTGCTGACGTGGGCGGAGCGGATGTCGGCGCCAGTAGCCGCGATGGCCGCTGTGACGTCGTACAGAAGCCCTGGACGGTCATGCGCCCGCACCTGCAGCACAGTGGCGGTTTCGGAGGCCTCAGGCAGCAAGTCGACCCGGCTGGCAACACGAGGTCGCGACGAGTCCCTTGCAGCCAACCGGCGTACGACGTCGGCAGAGTCTCGCAACGCCACAGCCAGCCGGTCACGCAGCCGCACAGGGCCGGGAGGCGAACCCGCGACGGTCCACTGCGAGATGCCCAGGCCGTCGACGGACGTGATGACTGCGGACCGCACGGCCAGCCGCTCCACCGCGAGTACGGCGGCGACAGTCGACAGCGTGCCAACTTGGTCGGGTACGGCGACGTTCACCCGCAGGTCCCCGTGGTGATCGCTCACGGTGACACCAAGCCGGCCCACGCCGACGACCTGGTGCAGCACCGGCACCGGAACGGGCGGCGTCTCGGCCCACATGCTCTCGCCACCGCCGGCCAGCTCACTGCGCACGCGCCGGCACAGCTCACCGACCAGCCGCATGCGCCACGGCGACGACGCGGCCGGACCAGCGGCCCGCGCGTCGGCGTACGTCAAGGCCTCCAGCAGGTCCAGGGTCTCGGTGCTGCGCACGATCCCGACCACCATGTCCACGGTCATCGGGTCTTCCAGATCGCGCCGGGTGGCGACCTGCGCAAGCATCAGGTGCTGCCGGACCAGCAGCGTGATGGTGTCGGAGTCCGCCTCGCTGAAACCGATCCGGCGGGCCACCCGGGCCGCGATGCCCGCACCGGTGACGCTGTGGTCGCCGTCAAGCGCCTTGCCCAGGTCGTGCAGTAGAGCGGCGACCAGCAACAGGTCAGGCCGCCGTACGTCGCGGACCATCGCCGAGGCCTCGACGCAGGTCTCCAGCAAGTGCCGGTCCACGGTGAACCGGTGGATCGCCGACTGCGGCGGCCGGAACCGGACCGCGTCCCACTCGGGCAGGATCCGGGAGATGTATCCGGCCTGGTCCAGGGCCTCCCACACCTCGAGCAGCCCATGGCCCGCGCCGAGCAGGGCACACAGCAAGCGCCGCGCCTCCCCCGGCCACGGCTCTGGCAAGTCTGCTGCCGACGCCGCCAGCCGTGCACAGACAGCAGGCGACAACACGAGCTCCCGGTCGGCAGCGACCGCAGCAGCACGCAGACCGAGCACAGCGTCCCGCTCCGGACGTGCGTCCGGCATCAACACGACCTCACCCTCGTGCTGCCCCACGCCTTCGTCCAGTGCGAGCAGCAACGGTCCACCGGTGCGCTGCCTGCGCCGGGACCGTGGCGGTTTGGTCATCAAGCTCTCGACGCGCCGCCAGGACACGTCGCACACGTGCGCCAGCGTCCGGCCCGTCGCGTACACGTGCCGCAGCAGCTCGTCCCGCCCGGCCAACCCGAGCCCGGCCGCCACTTCACCGGCCAGGTCGGCAACCAGGCGATCTGTCGCGCGCCCTGCCACCTCGTGCAGGACGTCGCGGACCTCGAGCAGGTCCCGTCGCGCCCGCTCCAGCACCGGATGCGGTACGTCGACCAGCCACGACGCCACCAACGCCCGCAGTACGACGGCGTCGCGTAGACCGCCGTACGCCTCCTTCAGGTCGGGCTCCGCGAGGTGTGCGAGTTCTCCGACACTGGATGCCCGGTCGCGGCACGCCTGCGCCAAACCGGGCAGCCGTGACTTCGCCGTACGCCGCCAATCGGCCATCAGCACCGACCGCAGCTGCAGCGTCAGGTGTGAGTCCCCCGCCACATGCCGCGCGTCCAGCAGCCCCAAGGCAACCCTGTCGTCAGCCGCCGCGGCGTCCCGAGCCTCGGCCAGCGTGCGCACGCTGTGGTCCAGCTTGGTCCGGGAGTCCCACAGCGGATACCAGATCTGCGCGGCCAGCTCATCGATGCGCGGATAGCCCTCGGCATGCACGAGCATCACGTCGAGATCGCTGTACGGCGACAGCTCCTCACGTCCGTAGCCGCCCACCGCGACCAGCGCGACGCCCTCGGTGGGCACACCGAGGGCGTCGCAAGCCTTCGCGAGCAGCAGCTGCAGCAGCGCGTCCGCCTCTTCGGCGCGGCCACGCCGCTGCTCTGCCCGGTCCTGCATCTAGAGCGCGTCTCCGTCCAGCTCGCCGGTCCGGACCCGGACGATCGTCTCCACCGGGGTGACCCAGACCTTGCCGTCACCGATCTTGCCGGTCTGCGCGGCCTTCACGATCACGTCCGTCACGTCGGCGCTGTCACCGTCCTCGACGACCACCTCGAGCCGCACCTTCGGAACCAGGTCGACCTCGTACTCGGCGCCGCGGTAGACCTCGGTGTGGCCCTTCTGCCGGCCGTAGCCGCTCGCCTCGGTGACCGTCATGCCGGTGACGCCGAACGTCTCCAGCGCGGCCCGGACGTCCTCCAGCTTGTGCGGCTTGACCACCGCGGTGATCAGCTTCATGCCTTGACACCTTCCTTCTCGGACGCCTCGGTGGAGCCATTCTCCTCGGCCGGGACCGTCGCCGGTGCGGGCCGGGTGGAGAGCGCGCCGCGCAGACCCGCGGCGCTGAGGTAGTCGTACGCCGTCTCCGCGTGCTCGACCTGGTCGACGCCGGTGACCTCGTCGTCCTCCGTGACCCGGAAGCCGATGGTCTTGTCGATGACCTTGCCGAGGATGAAGGCTACGGCGAAGGAGTAGATCCCGACCACCACGTTGGCCAGCGCCTGCTTGCCGAGCTGCGAGACGCCGCCGCCGTAGAAGAGGCCGTTGACCGCGGACGGCGCCGCCGCCGAGCCGAGCAGACCGATCGCCAGCGAGCCGAACAGACCGCCGACCAGGTGCACGCCGACCACGTCGAGCGAGTCGTCGAAGCCGAGCTTGTACTTCAGCGACACCGCGAAGGCGCAGATCGCACCGGCGAACAGGCCGAGGATGATCGCGCCGACAGGGGTGACCGCGCCACAGGACGGAGTGATCGCGACCAGACCGGCGACCGCACCGGAAGCCATACCAAGCGTGGTGGCCTTGCCGTGCCGCAGCCGCTCCACGATCAGCCAGCCGATCACCGCGGCGGCGGTGGCGACCTGGGTGTTCACGAAGGTGACCGCGGCGGTGGTGCCGGCGCTCAGCGCGGAGCCGGCGTTGAAGCCGAACCAGCCGAACCACAGCAGACCGGCGCCGAGCAGCACCAGCGGCAGGCTGTGCGGACGCATCGGGTCCTTCTTCCAGCCGATCCGCTTGCCGAGCACGATCGCCAGCGCGAGCGCGGCGGCACCGGCGTTCACGTGCACCGCCGTACCGCCGGCGAAGTCGATCGCCTTGAGCTTGTCGCCGATCCAGCCGCCATTGCCGTCGTCCAGGAACCAGACCGAGTGCGCGACCGGGAAGTACACCAGCGTCGTCCAGCCGACGACGAACACGATCCAGCCGCGGAACGTGGCCCGGTCGGCGATCGCGCCCGAGATCAGCGCGGGGGTGATGATCGCGAACATCAGCTGGAAGGCGACGAATGCGAGCGTGGGCGTCGTCCCGCTCACCGCCTCCGGTGCGAGCAGGCCCTTCAGCCCGACCTCGGAGAAGTTCCCGATCACGTGCCCGGTGTCACCCGCGAACGTCAGCGAGTAGCCGACCACCACCCAGAGGATGGTGACGACGGCGATGGTGACGAAACTCATCATCATCATGTTCAGCACGCTCTTCACGCGCACCATGCCGCCGTAGAAGAAAGCCAGGCCCGGGGTCATCAGCATCACCAGGGCGGCACTGGCCAGAACCCAGGCGGTATCGCCGGCGTTGATCTCCATCAACGTCATCCCTTCCATCGAACTGGGGGTGGCCGGCGTCCTCAGTCGGGAGGTCTCCACAACGCCGGGGAGCCCGCCGCTCGGCCACACCGCAAACGGTGTCGGCGCGCCGTTTCAGCCGATCGGTCCGTTTGTTTCAGGCATGTGACAAAGCGAGCTCCCAGGTGACATCGAGGTGACATAAGCCACGACGGGCCGGAGTGTGGCACTCTGGCCTGGACCACACGGGGTGCGGCCGCGCCACTGCCCCCGTCCGAGCTGGGGACGACGAAATGGAGCCGAACTACGGGGTGAGACCGCGACGCGGCAGGCCACGGGACCCGGAAGCGGAGCCGAGAATCCGCCGGTACGCCGTGCAACTGCTGCTGGAGCGGGGATTCGACGGGATGACGGTGGACGACGTCGCGGAGGCCGCGGGAGTGGGCAAAGCGACGATCTACCGCCGGTGGGCCAGCAAGGAGCTGCTCGCCAACGACGCCATGGCCGAACTGTTCGATCTGGAGATCCCGGATCCGGACACCGGTTCGATCGCGGGAGACCTGCGCCAGGTCTACCGGGTCGCGCTGGCGTTCGCGAACAGCGACTACGGCCGGGCGATGATCCGCCTGGCCGTTTCGGAAGCAACCCGTGACGAGCGGTCCGCGGCGATCTACCGCGGAGTGCTGGAACGTCGGATCGAACTCACCAGACAAGCACTGGAACGCGCCAGGAAGCGCGGTGAACCGATCAAGAGCACCGCCGACCCGGTGCTGATGGTGGAATGGATGGCCGGGGTGTTCGTGATTCGCGCCCTGACCGGACAGCCGATGCCGCCGCCGGAGGATGCCGACCGCCTGGCCGACATCACCCTGCGCGCAGTACTCGAGATGCCGACCTCAGGGCCGTAGTCCAGGCCCGAGAGCAACCTGGTCCACGCCCAACTCGGTGACGCGTCGGACCCGGCCACTGTCGAGGTTCCAGGCCAAGACCCAGCCACGGACCCGGAACAGGACGTTGTTGTCGTCGTACCAGCCGAGTACGGCGCAACAACCGACCTCACGCACGAACGGACGGTCCCCCGCCCCCTCCTGGGTCGGGGGACTGTCTTGTGGTTCACCGAGCACCAGCAGCCGGCTGGGCATCGTGCTGAGCGTGGAGATGGCCGCCACCACCTGCGGCTGCGACACACGGGTCGGAACCTGTGGCAGCGTCTCCGAGACGAAGACCCGGGCCGCGCCGGTGATCGACGAGAACGTCTGGCCCTGCCAGGACCGGACCGGCAGCGTGAGCGGGTTGTCCTCCATCCACTGGCCGTTGAACATGTAGCGCATCACAGCCCCTGTCTGGATGCGGAACGGCGAAGTGGCCTCGTTCGGGTCCCTGGTCGCCGCGACCCGGAACACCGGGTCTTCCCCGTAGCCGCCTTCGCCGACGAGCACCTGGTACGTCGCATCGCGCCCGCCGACCAGGGCCCACCGCCCGTCGGCGACCCAGGAAACGCTGAGGTAGTCGCCGCCGGGCAGCGGGAACCGGGCGATCTGCGCCGTCGTCGCGTCCACCGTGACCAGCGCGCCCGGCTGCGGGAAGGCGGCGACGTGGCCGTCCGGAGAGATCGCGCCCGGGCTCAGCGGCGGGCCGTTGTCGACCGGCGCGAGACCGACGTCCGCCTGGACCCAGGATCCGTCCGCGCCGAGCAGGAGCGGCGCATAGCGGTCGCCGTGCTTCACCAGGAGGACCGCCGCGATGTTGTGCAGGGTGTGTTTCGCCAGTGGGCGGACCTTGTGGGGCAGGTCCAGCCGATCACCGAGCGGCGTCTCCAGCCGGTCGAGGAAGCGCTCGCTGCCGGGCGGTGGCGCCACCCAGAAGTCGATCCCGCTGATCTTCCCCGACGACTCGATGTATCCGGGCGGTGTCGGCGGCGGCGTGATGTCGGCCCTGCCGCGGGTCCCGGTTCCGATCAGGATCGAGGCGACGACGGCCAGTGCGATGACGGCGATCACGCTGAGCGCCGTCAGCCGCCGCCGGCGCCGGTTGACCACCAGACCGGCCGCCCAGGCGGCGTCGGCGAGGTCGGGCTCCGAGAGCCGATCGGTCGTCTGGAGGAGCAGCGGCCGGACGTCCTCGCGTCTCATCGGGCATCACGCCAGTCGCCCGCGCCGAGCGCCGTACGGAACCGGCCGAAGGCGCTCATGCCGTTCGCGTGCACGGCGGTCTGGGACATCCCGAGCAGGTCGGACACCTCGAACTCGGTGAGCTCCTCGAAGTGCAGCAGCACGAACACGGTGCGTTGCGCGGGCGTCAGCTCGGCCAGGGCGGCCCTGATCGGGTCCTCGTCGTCCGGGAACGGTTTCGCGCGGTTCCACGGCCGCAGAGCCGGCTGGTAGAGCAGGCGCTGGACGAACGCATCCGGGTCGTCCACCCTCGCCCAGCGCACGGACAGCTGCGTGAAGGCGTGCAGCAGCAGCTCCTCAGCCCGGTGCAGGTCGCCGTACACGAGGTACGCCGTGCGGAGCCAGCTGCCTTGCCGCGCATCGACGAACGAGGCGAAGTCCGGGTCGACCGTGTCGCGCATCCACCCTCCCAGCCCCATTGAACTCCTCAACTACTGCGGGCTGCTACTGCCAACCGTGTCTCCTCGGAGATCAGGTCGAAGTTCAGGCCGGCTCCGGCCATCAGTCCGGCCGCCGCGGAGGGCATCACCTGAGCCATCGGATTGGCGACGTTGCCCGCCGCGAACACACCAGGGACCTGCGTGGCGCCCATGCCGTCGACCTGGACCGCGGTGCCGACCTCGACGCCGTTCGACTCCACCAAGGTGGGCTCCAGACCCAGATCGGCCAGGAAGCCCGCACGGGCCCGCACGGTGGTCTGAATCGCCAGCGCCTGCCGCGGAACGACCTTGCCGCCCTCGAGCCGCACGCCGGTGATCCGGTCGTCGGTCACCTCGAGCTGCTCGACCTTCCCCTGCACCACGGAGATTCCCCGAGCAGCCAGCTCTTCCCACTGCTCGTCGGTCGGCTCGGGCGCAGTGTGCAGGAACAGCGTCACGTCATCGCTCAGCTGCCGGAACAGCTGCACCTGGTGCAGTGCCATGGGGCTGGTCGCCAGCACACCGATCGCCTGGTCGCGCACTTCCCACCCGTGGCAGTACGGGCAGTGCACCACGTCCTTGCCCCACCGCTCAGCCAGCCCGGGTACGTCGGGGAGCACGTCGGTCAGGCCCGTCGTCACCAGCAGCCGCCTGCTCCGGTACGCCGTACCGTCCGCCAGCTCCACTGTGAACCCTTGCTCGTCGCGCCGGGCCGTTGTCACGGTGCCGTCGACGAATTCACCGCCGTACCCCTCCACCTCCTGGCGACCGATCGCGTAGAGCTCGCGCGGCGGTACGCCGTCACGGGTCAGGAAGTTGTGCACGCCGTCGGCGGGCGCGTTCCGCGGCGAACCGTCGTCGATCACCAGCACCGACCGGCGGGACCGGACCAGCGCCTGCGCTCCGCTCAGCCCGGCCGCACCGCCGCCGATCACGATCACGTCGTACTTCGTCATCTCGGGACTCCTCCGTTGTCTCCAGGTCTGCCCCCAGGGTGCGTGGTGATTTTCATTTTCGACAAGTACTGTTGCCGGTATGGCAAACGACGAGGACGTTCTCGAGTCGGTCGGGCCACGGCTGCGGGCGCTCCGCGGCGAGCGCGGCACGACCCTCGCCCAGCTCTCCGAGGCCACCGGCATCTCGGTCAGCACCCTGTCCCGGCTGGAGTCTGGGCAGCGCCGGCCGACGCTGGAGCTGCTGCTGCCGCTGGCTCGCGCGCACCAGGTGCAGCTGGACGAGCTGGTGGACGCACCGCCGACCGGCGACCCGCGGATCTACCCGAAGCCGATCAAGCGGCACGGCACCGTGCACATCCCGCTGAGCCGGCGGCCGGGCGGGCTGCAGGCGTTCAAGCAGATCCTGCCGGAGGGCTACCCGGGCCACGACGTGGAGCAGAAGACGCATGAGGGCTACGACTGGTTCTACGTGTTGTCGGGACGGATCCGGCTGAAACTCGGCGACCAGGACTTCGTCGTCAAGGAGGGCGAAGCGGTCGAGTTCGACTGCCGGGTGCCGCACTGGTTCGCCAACCCGGGCCCTGGACCGGCAGAACTGCTATGTCTATACGGCCCGCAAGGGGAGCGGATGCACGTCAGAGCGCGGACCCGATAGGAGACAAGCAGTGAGCGTCGCGTTGTTCACGTTGGGCGGGACCATCTCGATGGCAGGCGCCCATCGGCTGACCGGTGACGACCTCACCGCCGCCATGCCCGGGCTGCCCGACCTGGGCCATTCGGTCGAGATCCAGGACATCGAGAAGGTCCCGAGCGCGAACCTGACCGCCGCCAAGATCCTCGAAGTCGTCGACGCCGCCTCCAAGGCCGTCGCTGCCGGAGCCGTCGGCGTCGTCGTCACCCAGGGCACCGACACGCTCGAGGAGAGTGCCTTCCTCGCCGACCTGGTGTGGCCGCACCCGCAGCCGCTCGTGTTCACCGGGGCGATGCGCAACCCGACACTGGCCGGCCCGGACGGACCGGCGAACCTGCTGGCCGCACTCCGCGTCGCCTGCTCCCCCGCGGCCCGCGACCTGGGCGCACTGGTCGTCTTCAAGGAAGAGATCCACGCGGCCCGCTGGGTACGCAAGACCCACAGCACCAGTACGGCGACCTTCGTGTCACCCAACACCGGCCCGATCGGCCACGTGGTCGAGGACCAGGTCCGCGTCCTCACGCGTCCGCTGCGACTGGACGGCGTGCACGGCAGTGCTGAGCCTGCTGAGCTCGACAACATCCGTGTCGCGCTCTACACGGTCACCCTGGACGACGACGGCGTACTGCTGGAGGGCCTGGCCGACACGCACCAGGGTCTGGTCGTCGCGGGGTACGGCGTCGGGCACGTGCCCGCCAAGCTCGCACCGGTGCTCGGTGAGCTGGCATCGCGGATCCCGGTCGTCCTCACGTCGCGCACCGGCGCCGGCTCGATCGTCCGCAACACGTACAACTCCCCCGGCTCGGAGACGGACCTGTTGCAGCGCGGGCTGATCGACGGCGGCTTCCTGGACCCGTACAAGGCGCGCGTGCTGCTGCGGTTGCTGCTGGCAACGGACGACGACCTGACCGTCTTCGGGCAATACAGCTGATCAGCTGAGCGACGCGGCCTTGGTCATCAGGTAGTCGCGCTCCGGCAGACTCGTCGTACCGCGGGCCGCCGCCCGGAAGTGTTCGGCGGCGGCCTCGTTGTCGCCGCGCATCTCGTAGAGATGACCGCGGGTGGCGTCGAGGCGGTAGTGGCCGGCCAGCTCCTCGTCGAGTGGTTCGAGCAGCTTCAGGCCGGCGTCGGGGCCGTCCACCATGGCGGCCGCGATCGCCCGGTTGAGCTTCACCATCGGGTTGCCGGACAGGTCTTCCAGCAGGCCGTAGAGCGCGAGGATCTGCGGCCAGTCGGTGTCCTCGGCGCGGTCCACCTCGTCGTGCAGTGCGGCGATCGCAGCCTGGAGCTGGTACTCGCCGAGCGGCGGCGTCTCGAACGCATCGACCGCGAGCGCGACGCCCTCGGTGATCTGGTCGCGGTCCCACAGCGACCTGTCCTGCTCTGCCAGCGGGATGAGCTCTCCGGTCTTGCCAGTGCGTGCGGCACGCCGTGCGTCGGTCAGCAGCATCAGCGCGAGCAGTCCGGTGACCTGACCGTCTTCCGGCAGCTGGGCCCGTACGGCGCGCGTCAGACGGATCGCCTCGCTGGACAGATCGCTGCGGTGCAGCTCGGGTCCGCTCGTGCTGGTGTACCCCTCGTTGAAGATCAGGTACAGCACGTGCAGCACGTTGCGCAGCCGGTCCGGGTCGGCGTCCAGCTCGAAGCTGGTGCCCTTCAGCTTCGACTTCGCCCGGCTGATCCGCTGGGCCATCGTCGCCTCGGGCACGAGGTAGGCGGTGGCGATCTCGGCGGTGGTGAGACCGCCCACCGCCCGCAGCGTCAGCGCGATCGCCGAAGCAGGTGTGAGGGCGGGGTGGCAGCACAGGAACAGCAGCCGCAGCGTGTCGTCGTGTTCCTCGACCTCTCCCAGCGGCACTTCGCGCAGGGCCGCCCGCTCCTCACGGCGCCGGCGCGCCTGCTGCTGGCGGACCTCGTCGATCAGCCGCCGCGACGCCGTCTGGATCAGCCAGCTCTTCGGGCTGTCCGGCCGGCCGTCGCGCGGCCAGGTGGTCGCCGCGGCGAGCAGTGCCTCCTGCACGGCGTCCTCGGCCGCTGCGAAGTCACCGGACCAGCGCACGACGGCGCCGAGGACCTGCGGCGTCAGCTCGCGCAGCAGGTCCTCCAGCTCGTGGCCCGGGCCGTCAGCGTGGTCAGAAGTCGTGGAGATCGCCATCCGATTCCATGAGGCGGCGTACCTCGATCGGCTGCTCCAGCGGTACGCCGCCGGGCCCCGGCGCGGCGGACTGCTCGGCCGCGATCTCCAGCGCGCGCTCCTCCGACTCGACGTCGACCATCGTGTACCCGGCCAGGATCTCCTTGGACTCGGCGTACGGGCCGTCGGTCAGCACCGGCGCGCTGACACCGGTCGAGCGAACCACCTTGGCGTGCTTGGGCCAGCTCAGGGCGTTCACCTCGACCAGCTCACCGCTCTGCCGCAGCCGCTCCACATGGTCGCCCAGGTACTTCATGTGGGCGTCCATGTCGGCCTTGTCCCACTCCAGCATCGGGGTGTCGCAGTTACCGCCGTCCATGTTCATCAGCAGCATGAACTTGGTCATGTTCTTCTCCTCCTCGTGGAGCCTTTACCCGGGAGACGAAGCCGCGAGCGGGTTCTCTACATCAGTCCAGCAGGGCGTCGACGAACTGCTCCGCGTCGAAGGGTGCCATGTCGTCGGCTCCTTCCCCCAGGCCGACCAGCTTCACCGGGACGCCGAGCTCGCGCTGCACGGCGATCACGATGCCGCCCTTCGCCGTACCGTCCAGCTTGGTCAGCACCAGGCCGGTGACGTCGATGACCTCGGCGAACACCCGCGCCTGGGTGAGGCCGTTCTGGCCGGTGGTGGCGTCGATGACCAGCAGGACCTCGTCCACCTCGGCGGTCTTCTCGATCACCCGCTTCACCTTGCCGAGCTCGTCCATCAGGCCGGTCTTGGTGTGCAGGCGGCCGGCGGTGTCGACCAGGACGACGTCCGCCTCCTCCTCGATGCCCTGCTTGACCGAGTCGAACGCGATGCTGGCCGGGTCGCCGCCCTCCGGCCCGCGCACGGTCCGGACGCCGACGCGCTCACCCCAGGTCTGCAGCTGGTCGGCCGCGGCGGCACGGAACGTGTCCGCGGCGCCCAGGACGACGTGCTTGTCCTCCGCGACCAGCACCCGGGCCAGCTTGCCGACCGTGGTGGTCTTGCCGGTCCCGTTCACGCCGACGACCAGTACGACGGCCGGCTGCGTCTCCTTGCGGGTCACGTTCAGCGACCGGTCCAGCGACGGGTTGACCAGGTCGATGAGCTCCTCGCGGAGGATCTCGCGGGCCTCGGCGGCGCCGACGCCCTCCACGCGCATCCTGGTGCGCAGTTTGTCGACCAGCTCCTGCGTGGGCGCCACACCGACGTCGGCGGTGATCAGCGTGGTCTCGATGTCCTCCCACGCCTCCTCGTCCAGCTTGTCGCGGGACAGCAGCGCGAGCAGGCCCTTGCCGAGCGAGCCCTGCGAGCGGGCCAGACGGGCCCGCAGCCGGACCAGGCGGCCCTGCGCAGACTCCGGCTTCTCGATCGTCGCCGTGGCGGCCTCGGCCTCCGGGAGCTCAGTGTCCTCCAGCGTGCGGGTCGGGGTGTCCCGCGGTTCCTCCGCGTCCTCACCGACCTTCGGCTCGGGGGCCTCGACCGAGGGCTTCGGGGCAGCCGGCGGCAGCTCGGCGCGGCGCCGCCGTGCGACGACCAGACCGGTGGTGCCGACGACCAGCACGACAGCGATCGCGACGACGATCGTGATCAGAGCCTGGTCGGTCAGCAGCGGGAGGAGCAGCGAGACGAGCAGTGGGGTCAACACGATTCCCCATCTTGACAGACACCCGGCCCGCCGCCCGCATTTGTCACGTCAGGCAAACCTGTTGTCGCGTTACGTGAGGAGGCACCAGCTCCGGCCGGTGGGTGAGCAGAACCACAGTCCGGTCGCCCGCGGCCCCGAACAGGTCGGCCAGCAACGCACGGCCGGTCTCCTCGTCCAGGTGCTCCGTGGGCTCGTCCAGGACCAGTACGTCGCGGTCCGCGAGCAGCAGCCGCGCGAACGCGAGGCGCTGGCGCTCACCGCCCGACAGCCGCGCGCCGTGCTCCCCGACCATGGTGTCCAGGCCGTCCGGGAGACTCTCGACGAGCAGCCCGAGCCGTGCCCGGTAGAGCGCCTCCCACAGCCGGAGATCGCTGGCCCCCGGCTTCGCGAGCAGCAGGTTCTCCCGGATGCTCGTGTCGAACACGTGACTCTCCTGGGTGAGCAGCCCGACGACGGAGCGCACCTGATCGCCTTGGAGCCTGGCCACGTCGACACCGTTCAGCAGCACCTCTCCCCCGCGCGGCTCGAGGAACCGCAGCAGCACCGACGCCAGCGTGCTCTTGCCGGAGCCGCTCGGCCCGGTGATCACCACACGGCTCCCGGCGGGCAGGTCGAGATTCAGTCCGTCGAGCACGTCGCTGCCGTCGTACCCGGCTCGGAGCAGCCGCACCTGGAGGTCGCGTCCGGCCGGGAGCGGCAGTGGCTCGACAGGCTCGGTCACCGACGAGGGCGTGTCGACCAGTTCCTGGACTCTGTCGAGGGACGCCCGTACGCGGATGGCCAGCTGCGCTGCCGCAGGGAGTCCGCCCAGTACGTCGGCCAGGGCGAGCGGGGTCAGGACCAGTACGGCGAAGACGGCGCCGGTGATGTTCGCCGTACTCCCGAGGACCAGGGCGGCGATGCTTGCTCCGCCGACGCACAGGACCAGGAGTGCGCTGCCAAGGCCGGCGCTCCAGGCAGACCGGCGTTCGGCCGCGGCCAGACACGCGTCGCGGCGGCTGAAGTCGTCCAGCACCGTGTCGAGCGCGTTGAAGGCGACCACGTCGGCTGCCGTGAGCAGGGCCTCGGTCGTCGTGGCTGCGACATCACCACGGGCACCGGCCAGATTGCGCTCGGCCCGCTGAGCCGTGCGGGCGGTCAGCCACGGTACGACGGTGCACGCGATCAGGACTGCCACCGCGACCGCTGCACCGGCTGTTGGCAGGAGGATCGCGAGGAGCGCCACTGTGGCAGCTGCTGTCACGGCGGCGACCGTGGCGGGAAGGAGGACTCGCAGCCAGAGGTCGAGGACCGCGTCCACGTCCAGCACCAGCCGAGCGAGCAGGTCGCCCTTTCGCTGTGAGGTGAGCGGTGCGAGCTTCTCCAGCCGTCCGGTGATCCGTGCGCGGGTCTCCCCCAGCACCCGGTACGCCGCGTCGTGGCCGACGAGGCGCTCGACGTACCGGAACACCCCGCGCCCGACACCGAACGCACGTACCGCCACGATCGGGACCATCAGCAGCAACACCGGAGGCTGCGCGGACGCTGCTGTGATCAGCCAGGCCGAGGTAGCGAGCAGAGCAACAGCCGACCCGGCCGCCGCGACACCAAGCACCAGCGCCAACGCCAGCCGCCACCAAACGGCGCCCTGCGGGCGGGCGAGGGGATCAAGGGCGGTTACCCGCTTCACGCGTTCACCAACTCTCGGGCGGAAACGGCGACCGTGCGGTCGGCTGACGCGATCAACGCGGGACGGTGAGCGACCATCAGGACTGTTCGGCCGCTGGCGCGCAGGCCGGCGATCACTTCAGCTTCTGTGCTGCTGTCCAGGCCGGCTGTGGGCTCGTCCAGGAGGAGGACTGGGGCGTCGGTGACCAGGGCCCGGGCCAGGGCTACACGGCGCTGCTGGCCGCCTGACAGTTGCTGGCCTTGCTCGCCTACTGCCTTGTCGAGGAGGAGGTCGGCGGCGCCCGCCGTGAGGAGCGCGAGGCGCACCTCGTCGTCCGACGCATCCGGCCGGCCGAGCCGTACGTTGTCGGCAACAGTCCCCAGCCGCAGTCCGGGGCGCTGCGGCACCCATGCGAACTGCCGTCTCCACTCCGCTGGGTCGAACTCGTCAGCCGCACTGCCACCGGCGACAACCACGCCATGCTCCGGCTGAACGAACCCGAGCAGTACGGCGAGCACTGTCGACTTGCCGGCACCACTCGGGCCGGTCAGAGCCACCACCTCGCCCGGGCGCACCTCCAGGTCGAACCCGTCCAGCACCGGCTCGTTCCGCGCCGGATAGCGCACGGTCACGTCGTACAGGTGCAGCGAGCTCACCCTCAGGTCCGGTACGTCGGTGCGGTCGCCACGCGCCGGCAGCGGCGTCTCCAGCACGCGGAACACCTCTTCGCTCGCCGCCACCCCGTCCGCACTGGCGTGGAACTGCATGCCGACCTGTCGCAACGGCAGGTAGGCCTCCGGCGCCAGGATCAGCACCATCAGGGCCGTCTCGAGTCCCAGCTTGCCGTCGACCAGCCGGAGACCGACGCCGACGGCAACCAATGCCACTGACAGGCTCGCGAGCAGTTCCAAGGCGAACGACGACAAGAACGCGATCCGCAGGCTGCCCATCGACGCGGCGCGATGCCGGTCGGTCACCCGTCGCACGGCCTGCTCCTGAGCCTTCGCGCGACCGAACAGCTTCAGCGTGGTCAGCCCGCCGACCACGTCCGCGAAGTGATGCGCCAAGACGGCCAGGGCGTGCTGACGCTGCCGACTGCGCGCCTGAGTCACCCAGCCGATCAGCGCCATGAAGATCGGGATCAACGGCAACGTGATCAGCACGGTCCCGGCCGCGATCAGGTCCCCGGTCGCCATCCAACCGATCACGCCGGCCGGCACCGTGGACGCCAGAACCAGCTGCGGCAGGTAGCGAGCGAAGTACGGGTCCAGGTCGTCCAGGCCCTTTGTCAGCAGGGTTGTCAGCGCACTGCTGCGTTCACCGCTCAGCCACACCGGTCCGAGCTTCAGCGAGTGCTCGAGCACCTGGCGTCGCAGCGTGGACTTCACAGCGGCCGCAGCGCGTTGCGCGACCACTTCCTGCGCCCACACCAGCAACGCCCGCCCGGCGATGACAGCAGCAAGGCCCCAGGCGACTGCGACCACTCCACCGCCCCGCAGTACGACGCCCGCGATGCCATGCGCCAGCAGCACCGCCTGCACGATGATCAGCACGCCGCTGAGAACACCGATCACAACTGACGCCGCCAGGAAGACCCGGGCGCCGCGAGCCCTCCTCAGCAGCCGCGGGTCCAGCGGCTTCACGCGACCACGACCCGCTGACGGAACACCCAGTAGGTCCAGCCCTGGTACAGCAGCACCAGCGGCATGAAGATCGCCGTGATGATCGTCATCACCTTCAACGTGTACGCCGACGACGCCGCCTCGACCGCGGTCAGCGTCGACCCCGGATCGAGTGTCGACGGCATCACGTCCGGGAACAGCGCGACGAACAGCGACACGACGGCCAGCCCGATCGCGAACGTCGTACCGGCGAAGGCCCAGCCCTCGCGGCGCAGCACGTTCGCGACCAGGCCGCCGGCGAAGGCGAGCACGGCGGCGATCGCGATCCCCACCGAGACGGTGTCGCCGCGCAACGCCTGCGCCCAGGCGAGGAAGGCGATCGCGAGGACGGCGGCGAGCGCACCGGTCCGGGTGGCGAGCCGGTTGGCGCGGACCCGCAGGTCGTCGGTGGTGCGCAGCGCGAGGAAGATCGCGCCGTGGGTGACGAAGACCGCGACGAACGTCAGCCCGCCGAGCAGGGCGAACGGGTTGAGCAGCGTCCCGAAGCTCCCGACGTACTCGTGATCGGCGTCCAACGGCACCCCGCGCACGATGTTGCCGAAGGCAACACCCCAGAGCAGGGCCGGCAGCAGCGAGCCGACGACGATCATCGCGTCCATCCGCGACCGCCAGACCGGCTCGTCGCGCTTGCCGCGGTACTCCAGGGCGACACCGCGCAGGATCAGCCCGACCAGGATCGCGAACAACGGCAGGTAGAACCCGCTGAACAGCGTCGCGTACCACTCCGGGAAGGCCGCGAAGGTGGCCGCGCCGGCCATGATCAGCCACACCTCGTTGCCGTCCCAGACCGGCCCGATGGTGCTGATCGCGGCCCGGCGCTCGGGCTCGTTGCGGCCGAGCACGCGGTACAGCATCCCGACGCCGAAGTCGAAGCCCTCGAGGACGAAGTAGCCGGTCCACAGTGTCGCGATCGCGACGAACCACACAGTCGTCAGTTCCATCTCGAACCCCTCAGTACGCGAACGACAGCGGCTTGTCGGGCTGTTCCGGCTCCGTGTCCGGCGGTGGCGCGTCCGTCCCGGCCAGGCCGGCCCGGATCGTCCGCAGCAGCAGCTTGGTCTCGACCACCGCGAGTACGCCGTACAGCGCGGTGAACCCGACCAGTGACGTGATCACCTCGCCGCTGGTCGTCCCTGGCGACACGCCCGATGCCGTCGGCAACAGACCGAACACCAGCCAGGGTTGCCGTCCGGTCTCGGTGAAGATCCAGCCGAAGGTGTTCGCGACCAGGGGCAGCAGTGGCAGCGGGGCCGCGAGCCAGATCAGCCACGGAGCCGGAGCCCGGCCGCGGCGCGTGGTCCACAGCAGCCACAGCGCGACCGCGGCCGACGCCATCCCGACCCCGATCATCAGCCGGAAGGTCCAGTACGTCAGCGGGATGTTCGGCTTGTACGACCCCGGCCCGTACAACTGCTCGTACGCGTCCTGCAGCGAGTTGATCCCCTTCACCTCGCCGTCGAAGTGCCCGGTGGCCAGGAACGACAGCAGGTACGGCACCTTGATCGAGAAGATCTCCTTCGACCCATCCAGCGTGCCGATCGTGAACGCCGAGAACGACGCCGGCTTCTCGGTTTCGTACAGCGCCTCGGCCGCGGCCATCTTCATCGGCTGCACCTCGGTCATCACCTTGCCCTGCAGGTCACCGCTGATCGCGACACCCGCACTGGCGACCAGGACGATCGACGCGCCGATCTTCAGCGCCGAGCGGAACACCGCCCGATCCGTGTCCGGCCGGCGGAGCAGGTGCCACAACGCGACCCCGGCGACGAACGCGCCGCCGACCATGAAGGCGGCGAAGATCGTGTGCGGGTAAGTGACCAGCACCACCTTGTTCGTCAGCACCGCCCACAGATCCGTGAGTTCGGCCCTGCCACGCTCGGGATTCACGCGGAAGCCGACCGGGTTCTGCATCCAGGAGTTCGCCGCGAGGATGAAGTACGCCGACAGTTGCGTGCCGAGCACCACCATCCAGATGCAGCCCAGGTGCACGAGCTTCGGCAACCGGTCCCAGCCGAACATCCACAACCCGATGAACGTCGACTCGAGGAAGAACGCGAGCAGCCCCTCCAGCGCCAGCGGGGCGCCGAACACGTCCCCGACGAACCGCGAGTAGTCGCTCCAGTTCATCCCGAACTGGAACTCCTGCACGAGCCCGGTGACGACTCCCATCGCGATGTTGATCAGGAACAGCTTCCCGTAGAACTTCGTCAGCCGGAGGTACTTCTCCTTCCCGGTCCGGTACCAGGCGGTCTGCAGTCCGGCGGTGATCGCGACCAGCGAGATCGTCACCGGTACGAAGAAGAAGTGGTACACGGTGGTGATCGCGAACTGCCAGCGGGCCAGATCCAGGGTGTCCACAAAGCCCTCCCCGGGGCATCTACGACGTGTCGTAGTAGATGCTAGCGCGGATCTACTACGACGCGTAGTTATACTGGTCACGTGGCGAGTGAGGAGAGAGCACCGCGGCCGCTGGGCGACCTGGAACGGCTGGTCATGGAACGGCTGTGGGCGGCGCCGGAGGCACTGACCGTGCGCGAGGTGCACGAGCAGCTGGCGCGGACCCGTGAGCTCGCCTACACGACCGTGATGACCGTCCTGGACCGGCTGGCGAAGAAGAAGCTGACCGAGCGCGAGCGCGACGGCAAGGCTTGGCGCTACCGCGCCGCCGCACCCCGCGAGGAGATGGCCGCCGGCCTGATGCGGGACGCGCTCGACCGTGCGGGCGACCGCCGGGAGGCTCTGGTCCGTTTCGTCGGTCAGGTCTCCGACGAGGAAGCGGCGCTGCTCCGCGAGGCCCTGGCCCAGCTGGACGGCAAGGAGCCGGCCGGGTGACCGCCGCGGTCCTGCTGGCCGTCCTGGCGCTGGTGCTCACCGGCCCGGCACCGGCCCTGCTGGCTCGTTCCGACTGGCCGTACCGGGTCCCGCGCGCCGCGGTGATCCTGTGGCAGGCGATCGCGCTCGCCGCCGTACTGGCTGCGCTCGGTTCCGGTATCGCGCTGTCCTACTCGATCGCCGGCCGGCCTGGTGAGCCGCGGTTCGACCCGTCGTCGCCACGGGACCTGCTGGCCGCGGTGATCCTCGCGATGGTCGCACTCGTCGTCGTGCGACTGCTGTGGACGATCGGCCGCGTGGCTGTCGGTACGCGGGCCCGACGCAGGCGGCACCGCGATCTGGTCGACGTACTGGCAACGCCTGACGGCCTGATCCCCGGACTCCGGGTGCTGGCCGAGGAGACACCACTGGCGTACTGCCTGCCGGCGCTACGGGGCGCCCGAGTCGTTGTCTCGGTCGGTGCGCTCGATCGACTCGACGACAGTGAGCTGAAGGCTGTGCTCGCGCACGAGCAGGCTCATCTGCGAGCGCGTCATGACTTGGTGCTGGAGGAATTCACCGCGCTGCACCACGCCTTCCCACGCTGGGTGCGTAGTGACGTCGCGCTGGAGCAGGCGCGCACGCTGGTGGAGCTGCTCGCCGACGACGACGCACGCCGCCGCAACGGCCCCCGCCCGCTGGCGCGTGCCCTGGTCGCACTTGCCGGTGCACCAGCTCCGGAGGCGGCCCTGGCCGCAGCCAAGTCCGCCACTGTCCTCAGAGTGCAACGACTCGCCGGACCGCCGGCCAACGAGCCCACGCTGTCCGCCATCACGTACGCCGCCGCAGCCGCGCTGCTGGTGGTGCCGACGATCACCGTCGCCGCACCGATCGTGAAGGCGATCGTCGACGCGGTCAGCTAGCCGGGTCAGTTGCCGGGCTGGTACCGCACGAGCACGCCGCCCACGCCCCACGGACGCGCCTCGATCAGCTCCAGCGCCACCGGCGAGCCGCCGCTCGGGAACGCGCTCTTCCCGGCGCCCAGCAGCACCGGACAGATCCGCAGCTGCACCTCGTCGACGAGCCCGGCCCGAAGCAACGACTGGAACAGCGCGATGCTGCCCCAGAGGATGATGTCCTTGCCGGTCTGCTCCGCCTTGAGCGCACGCACCGCGTCCAGGTCCCGGACCACCAGACCGGGCTCGTAATCGCCCCACGGCGCACTCGCCAGGGTCGTCGAGACCACCACCAGCCGGAGCGCGTTGAGTTTCTCGGCGATCGGCTCACCGGCCGACGCCTCGGTCGGCCAGAACCCCGCGAACAGCCGGTACGTCTCGGCGCCCAGCAGCATCGTGTCGACGCTGTCGAGCAGCTCGAGGTTGTCGGTGTCGGGAGCCGCGCCGATCGCGTCGAAGAACTCCAGCCCGCCGTCCGGCCCGGCAGCGTACCCGTCGAGCGTCACGTACTCCTGGAAGATCAGCCGCCTCATGACCGGAGGCTACCCGAAATGTTTCCCCTCACCGCGTGCCACGGCGAGCAGCACGAGGCCCGCCAGAACCAGCAGAACGACCATGGTGACGACGAATGTCAGCACTTCTCTCCCCGAATCCCCACTACCAACACCTTGCCTGACGCGCTCAGCGCACCAGAAGTTCCCGGAACGCCTTGGCGATCTCGCCGACCTGCCAGTCCAGTGTGGCCGGCGTCATCACCAGCTCGACCCACGACCACCCGGGGACGTCGGCCGGCTGCCACGCACCGCACAACGCCTCGCGGGTGCGCTCCATCCGCTCGACGGCCGCCTGCTCGATCGACCCGGCCGGGCGCGGCGCGTAGACGCGGAACGAATTCGTGTGCGGCGGCTCGGGAAAGACGCGGAAACCCTCGCTCTGCAAGGCCATTGCGACCTCGACGGCACGCTGGTACAGGTCGTCCATCAGCGGCAGCACCGTCCGCAGACCGTGGCGCGCGGAGACGGCGTACGGGAACAGCGAGTACAGGTTGCCGCCCAGCCGGCGCTGCCACCGCCGTACCTCGGCGATCACGTCCTCGGGGCCGGCGAGCGCTGCCCCGCTGATACCGCCCAGCACCTTGTAGAACGACACGTACACCGTCGACGCCAGCGCGGCGATGTCAGCGAGGCTGTGCTCGAGGTACGGCGTGCTCTCCCACAACCGTGCCCCGTCCAGGTGCAACGGTACGCCGCGCTCCGCACAGGACTCGGAGAACACGACCAGCTCGTCCCAGGTCGGCAGCACGAACCCGGCGTCCCGTAGCGGCAGCTCCAGCGTGACCGCGGCCAGCTTGCCCGGAATCGCGGCCAGCTCGTCCGGCCGCGGCTGGCGTGGCTCCGACGTCAGCCGCTCGATGCGCAGGTGGTGCACCTCTTCCAGCGCGTTCAGTTCATGGACAAGCAGGTGGGCGAGTCCGTGCACCGCGACCCGGCTGGTGCCCGCACGGTCGGCGTACACGCGCAGGACGCTCTGCTGGGCCATGATTCCGGTCGGCATGAACACGGCGGCCGGCTTGCCCAGCAGGTCCGCAACCTCTCGCTCCAGCGCGGCGACCTCACCGCCGTTGCCGTAGCCATCGACCTCGTCGTCTGTGGCGACCTCAGCGAGCTGCCGCAACCGGTCCGGTGCCGGCACACGCCGATGCGACAGCCAGCGCTCACAGCTGTCCGCTGCGTTCTTCCGGCGCTCTCGCAGGTCCTCGGAGGTAGTAGCCACAGCTCCATCCTCTCGTGTCCCGCAACCGGGTTAGATGGTGGCTGTGATCAGATGTCTTCCTTGCACCGTCCTGATCTCGACCGAGCGCACCTGATCCGGTGGAACCAGCACACCGCCGCCGAACGTGCTCCCGCTCTTCGCGGCCTTCTCCGAAACGAGCCAGCTGCCTGCGATCCAGGCCTCGCCGTCCTTGTCGGTGACGACCATCTCGCACTCGTCACCGGCTTGCAGGCCAGTCACCTCCACCCGCACCCAGCTCCAGCCCGCGCGGGGCTCCACCGTGGCGGCCATGGTCGCGCCGGTGTTCGTGTCCGAGGTCGTGACCTGCCTGGATCCCGCAACAGGCTGATCGCCGGCCGGTGCGGTCGACCGGCCGAGGACGACGCCTCCGCCGAGCGCACCGGCCACCACGACCGCGGCCGCCGCGATCAGCAACCAGCGGGAACGACGCTTCGGCGATGCCTGCACCTGAGGCTCCCGGACCTCCCGCAGCGTGCGCTGCAGCAGCAGGTCGCCGTCCTCGGGCGGTCCGTCCAGGAACGCCTCCGGCGGCACCTCGCCGAGGAAGTCCTTCACCTCGGTCAGCTCGGCCAGCTCCGCGCGGCACTCCGCACAGGTGGCCAGGTGCTCGTCGACGGCCTCGGCCTCGGCCGCATCCAGCGCGCCGAGGGCGTAGGCGCCCAGTTGCGTACGGTCGTGCTCACTCATGGGACACCTCCGCTGCTTTCCCTGCCATCACCGCGCGCAGAGCTCGGAGGGCGTAGTACGAACGCGATTTCACCGTACCCGGCGGAATCCCCAGTTCCTTGGCGGCCTCGGCGACGGACCGGCCGCGGTAGTACAGCTGGACGAGTACGTCGCGGTGCTCGGGCGACAGGGTGTCCAGCGCGTCCATCACCACCATGGTGTTCACGACGGACTCGGAATGGTCCCCTTCGACCGGCGGCCGGTCCAGGACGTCCGCCACCTCGGCCGGCCGCACCGCACGCGCCCGGGCCCGGTCGGTGACCAGGTTGCGCGCGACAGTCAGCAGCCAGCCCCGCACCGACCCTCTGCCGCCGGTCAGGTCGTCCGCGTGCTTCCACGCCCGCAGCAGCGTCTCCTGCACGACGTCCTCGGCCGCGGCGCGGTCTCCGGTGAGGCGGGTCGCGTACGCGAGCAGGCTGCGGCCGTGCTCGGCGTACAGCGTCCGGATCAGCGTCTCGGCGTCGTTCGGCGCTGGGTTGTCACCCACCGACCGCACGATACCGGGATCGGTCGGCGCCCACACCACAACGGCACCAGTCGGATCAGTAACCGTAGCCATTGCCGGAAGCGCCCGGCTTGGTGGTGACCTTCTGGCCGTCCGCGCCGACCACCCACCAGACACCGCCGACAGCTTGCCCTTTGGCCTCACCGGGCTGGCTGTCGCTGGCGAACAGGTAGAGCGGCATGCCCTTGATGGCCAGCTGCTTGGTGCCGTCGGAGCGGTTCACCGTGCTGACCAGCGACGCGTCGATGCCGTCGAGCTGCGGCGTCCCCGCACCGGCCGCGACCGCCGGCCACTTCGCGAGGCAGTCCCCGGAGCAGTTCGACGTACCGGAGGTGTCCTTGTCGAACACGTACACCGTCCGCCCCTTGCCGTCGACAACGATCTTGCCGTAGTCGCCGACCTCCGCGACGGTCAGCTTCGCCGCGGCCGGCGCCGCGGACGCGGCGGGCGCCGAGCCCGAACCCGAGCCGTACCCCGAGTCGTTACCTCCACAGGCCGTCAGCCCGGCCAGTCCGAGCACGGACGCAGCGATCACACTGCCCAGTCGCTTCATCGGAATCCTCCTCGGTCGCCCGATCCGTCACCCGCCATACGTGCGGATCCCGCAACCGGTTCAACCGCGAGGGTTATCGTCACCGGCATGAGCCCAGACAAGCCCGCAGAGATCCCCGCAGCCGTCCGGCGTGCGCTCGCCGCGATCGACGCCCTGGACAACGACGCGTTCGTGGCGGCGTTCGCCGAGGACGGCTACGTCGACGACTGGGGCCGCGAGTTCCGCGGCCACGACCGCATCCGCTCTTGGAGCGACAACGAACTGATCGGCAAACGCGCCACCTTCACCGACAGCCGGGTCACCACCCCCGGCAACCCCCTCACCATCCTCACCCAGGTAGGCGGCGACGGCTTCAACGGCCCGTCCCACTTCACCTTCCAGCTCCAAGGCGACCTGCTCGCGTCAATGACGATCACGGCCTGAGATCCTCAGACCGCCCGGACGGTCAGCAGGTCGTCCAACCCGTTGAAGTCGGCAGGATTCCGCGTGTACAGCGGCAGGTTCCGGCTCGATGCGATCGCCGCGATCATCAAGTCCATCCACCGCGGTCGTGGGTCACGTCCGATCGCGACCGTCAGCGCCACCAACGTCCCGTACCGGGTCGCTGCGTTGCCGTCGAAAGGCAGCGGGTCGAACATCTTGGTCGCCGAGCTCAGCACCTCCGCCCGAGTTGCGCGAGTGAACGGATCCTTGGCCATCCCGACACCCTGGTGAAGCTCGGCCAGCGAGATGGCCGTCATCTCCCAGCGTTCCGGGAGGTCTTTCGTCTCCAGAGCCAGTAGGTCGATGTAAGTGCAGGTGTCAAGGACACCCACCGGTGGCCGCTCGCTCACGGGCGCTCGAACGGATCGTCGTCGCCGATCCGGTCCTCGGAGCCGAAGAACTCGTCAGCCTCTCTCCGCATCGCGGCGGCGTCGATCCGTGGCAGCAGCCGAGCCTCGGCGAGAAGTTCCTCGGTCGTGGGCTGACGTCGCCGGGTCAGCGGCCGCAGCTCCGCGACCTCGGTGCCGTTCCGCGTGATGTGGTAGGTCTCGCCCGCCTCGACAGCGCCGGCCGAGGCAGTCGCACGCGAGCGGCAGCTCGCAGACCGCCGGCGGCAGCCGGCAGCACGCCGGCGCCAGCCGGAAACAGATGCACCGCGCTGAGCGGGGGGTGGGGGGAGCGCGCGGAGTGGGTGCGCTGAGGAGCGCAGCGACGAAGTGAGCGCCCGCGTAGCACGCGGGGCTCGTCCGTTGTGCCTAGACGGGTTCGGGTTCGCGGATTCGCTGGGAGATGACCGCGGAGACGCCGTCGCCGCGCATGGTGACGCCGTACAGGGCGTCGGCGACCTCCATGGTGCGCTTCTGGTGGGTGATGACCAGGAGCTGGCTGTTCTCGCGGAGTTCCTCGTAGATCTCCAGGAGGCGGCCGAGGTTGGTGTCGTCCAGGGCGGCCTCGACCTCGTCGAGGATGTAGAACGGCGACGGGCGGGCCTTGAACAGGGCGACCAGGAACGCGACCGCGACCAGCGACCGCTCGCCGCCGGACAGCAGCGACAGCCGCTTGACCTTCTTGCCCGGCGGGCGGGCCTCGACGTCGATGCCGGTGGCGAGCATGTCGTCGGGGTCGGTCAGCACGAGGCGGCCCTCACCGCCCGGGAACAGCCGGCTGAAGACGTGCTCGAACGCCGCCTCGACGTCCCGGTAGGCCTCGGTGAAGACCTGCTCGACCCGCTCGTCGACCTCCTTGACGATGTCCATCAGGTCCCGCCGGGATTTCTTCAGGTCCTCGAGCTGCTCGGAGAGGAACCGGTGCCGCTCTTCCATCGCCTCGAACTCCTCGAGCGCGAGCGGGTTGATCTTGCCGAGCTGGTTCAGTGCCCGCTCGGCCTGCTTGAGCCGCTTCTCGACCTTGGTCCGGTCGAACGGCTCCCCCTCCAGCTCGAGCGTCTCCTCTTCGCCGGCCTTGGGCAGCGGCGGCACCAGCTGGTCCGGCCCGTACTCCGCGACCAGCGCGTCCACCTCGATGCCGAGCTCGCCGAGCGCCTTCTCGTACAGCGCCTCGAGCCGCATCTTCTGCTCGGCCCGCGCGAGCGCGTCGCGGTGCACGGTGTTGGTCAGCTGCTCCAGCTCGGAGCTCAGGTTCCGGGTCGCGGACCGCGCCTGCGCGAGAGCCTGCTCCCGGTCGGAGCGCTGCGCCTGGATCGTGGCCCGCTCGGACGCGGCCAGCTGCAGTGACTGCTCCAGCCGCGCCAGCACGTGACCGGCCGCCAGGTGTACGGCCTGCGCCGCCTCCGCCTGCCGGGCCCGCCGCGCCGCGCGGGCGATCGCCCGGGCGCGTGCCTCCCGCTCCTGCCGGGCCGCGCGCTCCAGCGAGTCCGCACGCCCGGACAGCGCCCGGGCCCGCTCCTCGGTGGTCCGCAGCGCCAGCCGCGCCTCCATCTCGGCCGCGCGCCCCGCCTTGGCCTCTTCGGCCAGCCGGTCGCGCTGCGACGTGTCGGGCTCGTCGCCCTCCTCGTCGAACGCCTCGGCGTCCATCAGCCGCTCTTCGAGCTCGGCCAGGCCGGACAGGTTCTTGTCGCGCTCCTCCTCAGCCGCGGCGATCGCCTCGGCCATCCGCTGTGCCTCGCCGCGGGACGCCTTGGCCAGCGACCCGAAGTGCGCCAGCTGCTCGGCCACCGCGGCCATCGCCGCGTCCGACTCGTGCAGCCGGGCCAGCGTGATCTCGACGGACTCCTTCTGCCGGGCCCGCTCGTCTTCCAGGGCCTGCAGCTCGAACCCCAGCCGCTCGCTGCGCGCCGTCGCCTCGGTCAGCTTCTCGGCTGCCTCGTCGACCGCGGACTGCACCTCGATCAGGCTGGGCGCCGCGTCCGAACCGCCGTACGCGAAGTGCGCGCCGAGGACGTCGCCCGCACGCGTCGTACAGGTGACGTCGGGCAGATTCCGGACCAGGGAACGGGCCGCGCTCACGTCGTCGACGACCGCGACCTTGCGCAACAGCCGCCGCAGCGCGGGCCGCAGCGTCTCCGGGCAGTCGACGACGTCCACGGCGTACGACGCGCCGTACGGCAGCGCCGGCCACAGCGCGTAGTCGTCGGTCGGGGCGTCGCCGAGGAGCAGCCCGGCGCGGCCGAGGTCGTGCTCCTTGAGGTGCCCGACGGCGTGCAGCGCCGCGTCGGTGTGGGTGACGGCGACCGCGTCCGCGGCCTCGCCGAGCGCCGCCGCGATCGCGGTCTCGTACCCGGACCGGACGCTCAGCAGCGCGGCGACCGATCCCATCAGGCCGTTCACCTGCTCGGAGGCGGCCAGCAGCGCGCCGGCCCCGTCCTTGCGGTTCAGGCCGAGCTCGAGGGCTTCCTTCCGCGCCGCCAGACCGGTGCGCTCACGCTCGGCGTCGCGCTCCTCGGCCCGCACCTTGGCCAGCCGCTCGTCCATCTCGTCGAGAACGGCCTGGGCGGCCTCGAACTGGTCGTCGAGGCCCTTCTCGCCGGCGTCCAGCCCGGCGACCTGGGTCTCCAGCGCGGTGAAGTCGTGCTGGGCCTTCGCGGCCCGGGCCTCGGCCTCACGCCTGTTGGTGGCCAGCCGGCCGATCTCGGACTCGGCGGCGGCCGCGCGGCTCTTCAGCGCGTTCACCTGACCGGTCAGCCGGGCCAGGCCCTCGCGGCGGTCGGCGGCGGCCCGGATCAGCGCCGAGATCCGGCGCTCCTCCTCGGCCTCCTGGGCCTCCAGTTGCTGGCGACGCTCGACGGACTCGGCGAGCAGCTCGGAGTGCGCCTCGACCTCGGCCTCGATCTGGGCCTCGGTCTCACGGACCCGGGCGGCTTCCAGTTCGAGCTCTTCGGGGTCACGTCCCGAGCGCGGCCCGTCCTCGGCCTCGTCGTTCAGCGAGCGGATCCGGTCCGCCGCGATCCGCGCCGTGCCCTTGATCTTCTCGCTGAAGCCGGACAGCTGGTACCAGGTGTCCTGGGCGGCCTGCAGCGCCGGCGCGTCCTCGCGGAGCGCGTCCTCGAGCTCCGCCTCCAGCTCCCGGGCCTCGCGCAGCTTCGCCTCGGTCTCGGTACGGCGCTCCGTCAGGCGGGCCTCGTCCCGCAGCTCGGCCTCGAGTGCGGACTGGGCCTGGACGATGTCGTCGGCGAGCAGCCGGGCGCGGCCGTCGCGGACCTCGGCCTGGATCGTCACCGCGCGGCGCGCCACCTCCGCCTGGCGCCCGAGCGGCTTGAGCTGCCGGCGGATCTCGGTGATCAGGTCCCCGAGCCGGTGCAGGTTGCCCTCGGTGGCCTCCAGCTTCCGGATCGCCTTTTCCTTGCGCTTGCGGTGCTTCAGGACACCGGCGGCCTCCTCGACGAACCCGCGGCGGCCTTCCGGCGTGGCGCGCAGGATCGAGTCCAGCTGGCCCTGGCCGACGATGACGTGCATCTCGCGGCCGATACCGGAGTCGCTGAGCAACTCCTGGACGTCGAGCAGGCGGCAGTTCTGGCCGTTGATCTGGTAGTCGGACCCGCCGTTGCGGAACATCGTCCGGCTGATCGTCACCTCGGCGTACTCGATCGGCAGCGCGCCGTCGGTGTTGTCGATGGTGAGCACCACCTCGGCGCGGCCGAGCGGGGCGCGGCCGGAGGTGCCGGCGAAGATGACGTCCTCCATCTTGCCGCCGCGCAGCGACTTGGCGCCCTGCTCCCCCATCACCCAGGCCAGTGCGTCGACGACGTTGGACTTTCCGGAACCGTTCGGTCCGACGATGCAGGTGATGCCTGGTTCGAAGTTCATCGTCGTCGCGGACGCGAACGACTTGAAGCCCCGGAGCGTCATGCTCTTCAGGTACAAGGCGAAGGTCTCCAACCCGTGAAAGGACAGACGGTACCGAAGGAACCGCCGTAGCTGTTCGTCACGCTGCCGCTACCCGGGGGAAGTTGTTCCGCTTCGCAGTCTACAAAGAGATCTGCGGAATCCGGCGGAGGCCAGGCCGGTGGGAGACGGCCGGCGGAAGATCTGGGAGCACAACATTCGGTGAACACACAACCGGCGGAGGCCCGGACGGGGGCCACCGCCGTACAGAGTGTAGTGACGGTAAAGAATGTACCTCTGCCGCGTCAGACCGAGGCGGGAGTGCGCAGCGCCTCGTCGACGGTGAGCAGCCGACCCTCGTGGATCTGGGCCACCAGGTGGTCGTTCTCTGCCTGCAGACGCATGACGTGCGCCTCCAGATCTGCGACACGCCGGTTGAGCAGACGAACCTGCTCGAGCATGCGCGGGTCAGTGCCTCCAAGATGCCCTAGAAGAGCCTTGGCCATTGTGCTGTCCTCCGGAAGGGTTCTGGCCGATGCGCTCCAGGTCGAGGTCCAAGACGGAGCGCTGAAAAGTTGTGCCGTCTTTCAGGGTGACACCGCCGACGCCGACCGGTCAACCTGGGCCACGTTTATTAACGATACCTCGCTCACCAGCGAACATGGCGCGGGACGGGCTGACATTTCGGGCACCGGTACGACGAACGGTTCATGAACGGTTCGCGACGGATCGGCCGGCCGTCCCGCGGGCACGGCGATCCCTCCTGCCCGTAAACGTTGAGGCCGCGCTCGAAGTATCCGGACTCCCCATTCACGTTGACGTACAGCGCGTCGAAGCTGGTGCCACCAACGGTCAGTGCCTCGGCCATCACCGCCTGCGCCTGGTCGAGAATCCCCTTTGCCTGCGAGGGTTTGAGCGTTTCGGTGGCCCGCGCGTAGTGCAGCTTGGCGCGCCACAACGCCTCGTCGGCGTAGATGTTGCCGATCCCGCTGACCGCGGTCTGGTCGAGCAGCGCTCGCTTCAGCCCGGTACGCCGCCGGCGGATCTTGGCGGCCGCCGCGTCCGGATCGAACAGAGGATCGAACGGGTCGCGGGCGATATGGGCGATCTCGGCGGGCAGCTCGGCGCCGCCCTCGGAGTAGGACAGACCACCGAACATCCGCTGGTCCACAAAACGGACCTCTCCGCCGCCGTCGGCGAACCGGAACCGGACCCGCAGATGGGGTTCGTCGGGCGCGCCGACCGGCTGGACCCGGAACTGCCCGCTCATTCCGAGATGGGTGAGTACCGCATCACCGGACGTCAACGGCAGCCACAGGTACTTGCCGCGGCGAGCGGGCTCGGCGAACACCTGGCCCTTGAGCCGGGACACGAAATGCTCCGGCCCGGCGGCGTGCCGCCGTACCGGGCGCGGGTGCAGCACCTCGACGGACTCGATGGTCCGGCCGGTGGTGAACTCGGCCAGACCCCGCCGTACGACTTCTACTTCCGGGAGCTCGGGCACCTCAGGGCTGTGACGGATCCACGCTGTCGGGATGCGCGGCGCGCAGAGCCTTCCAGGCAGTCTCGGCGGCCTGCTGCTCGGCTTCCTTCTTGCTTCGGCCGATGCCGTGACCGTACGTGTCGGAGCCGATCCGGACCCGGGCCTCGAACGTCTTCGCGTGGTCCGGTCCGGACTCCGAGATCACGTACTCCGGCACGCCGACGCCGAGCTGGGCGACCAGCTCCTGCAGCGAGGTCTTCCAGTCCAGGCCGGCGCCGAGCCGGGCCGACGACTCCATCAGGTCGTCGAACAGCCGGTGCACCACCCCGCCCGCGACCTCGAAGCCGCGGTCCAGGTAGACGGCGCCGATCAGCGCCTCGACGCAGTCGGCGAGGATCGACGACTTGTCCCGGCCGCCGGTGGCCTCTTCCCCGCGGCCGAGCCGCAGGTACTTGCCCAGCTTGAGCTCGCGGGCGACACCCGCGAGCGCACGCATGTTGACCACCGCGGCCCTGAGCTTGGCCAGGCGGCCTTCGCTCAGGTCCGGGTGGTTCCGGAACAGCGACTCCGTGACGATGACGCCGAGCACGGAGTCCCCGAGGAACTCCAGCCGCTCGTTCGTCGGCAGCCCACCGTTCTCGTACGCGTACGAGCGGTGGGTGAAGGCGTGCTCCAGTAGTTCGTCAGCCAGCGATACGCCGAGCCGCTGGTTCAGCTCGGCGTAGAGCCCCGTTTCGTTGGCAGAGTTCACTGGGTTGGTGCCGTTTAGCTCTCGACGACCTGGCGACGCTCGCCCTTGGCGCCGTACTGGCCGCAGTTCGGGCAAACGGTGTGCTGCAGGTGCTTCGCGCGGCAGGCGGGGTTCACGCAGGTGACCAGCGACGGGGCAGTGGTCTTCCACTGGGCCCGGCGGCTGCGAGTGTTGCTGCGCGACATCTTCCGCTTCGGAACGGCCACGGTTATGACTCCTCGGTTCGGCCGGAGGCCTTGGTGGACCCGGCCGGCTCAGTCTGACGTTTTCGGTACTGCTGGTGGAGCTGTCTTCAGTTGTCCTGCTCTTTGTCGTCGAGCAGTCCGCCGAGGGCGGCCCAGCGCGGGTCGCTCCGTTCCTCGTGTTTGTGGCCGGGCTCGTCCGCCAGGCGAACCCCGCAGTCGGGGCACAGACCCGGACAGTCGTCCGTACACAACGGCTGGAACGGCAGTGCGAGCACCACCTGGTCCCTCAGCACCGGCTCGAGGTCGATCAGATCGCCCTCCAACCGGCTGGCCTCGTCCGGCTCGGCGTCGCTCTCCGGATAGACGTACAGCTCCTGGACGTCAGCGAGGAACTCGTCCTCGATATCGACCAGGCACCGCGCGCACTCCCCGACCAGGCGGCCGCGGGCCGTTCCGGTGACGAGCACCCCTTCGACCACCGATTCCAGCCGTAGATCGAACTGGATCGGATCGCCTTCGGGGACGCCGATCACGTCGATTCCGAGATCGGCCGGCGCCGGCGCCGTGAAGGTGACTTCGCGTTGGGACCCGGCGCGGCGTGTCAGCTCGTGCGTGTCGATCACGAGAGGGGACCGCGGGTCCAAGACGCTCAGAGCAAACCTTTCAGGCGTGGGCAGGCATGAACTCGGTCTCGTCGAGACCGGTTGTCAAGACTACCAACTCCGCGGCTTCGCGCCCAATCCGGGGGATGCTAGAGCGTGTCCAGTAACCGAGCGTGAACGGCCGGTGTCACGAACGTGCTGACGTCGCCGCCGAGGCGGGCGATCTCCTTCACCCAGCTCGAGGAGATGAAAGCGTTCTCCGGCGCGGTCGGCAGGAAGAACGTGTCGACCCCGGTCATCCGCCGGTTCAGCTGCGCCATCTGCAGCTCGTAGTCGTAGTCGGCGGCCGAGCGCAGGCCCTTCACGATCACGCCGGCGCCCTCGGCGCGGCAGTAGTCGACCAGGAGCCCCTCGAAACCGCCGACGCGGACGTTCGGGAACGGGGCGACGAGTTCGGTGAGCATCTCGATCCGCTCCTGCGGGCCGAACAACCGGTTCTTCGACTGGTTCACGCCGGTCGCGACGATCAGCTCGTCGAAGGCGGCCGCCGCCCGGGTGACAATGTCGAGGTGCCCGACCGTGGGCGGGTCGAAGGTCCCTGGAAAGACCGCCTTACTCATGGCGGTGACCGTACCAAAGCCGGGCCTCGCCGTACTTGCGGTCGCGCAGCGCGGCGAATCCCTCCGGCCAGTCCCACGGCTCGCGTTTCCCGCGCTCGACGACCACGACCGCGTCGCCGGCGAGCCAGCCGTTCGCGGCCAGGTCGGTCAGGACGTCCTGCAGCTCCACGGTCTCGAGCTTGTACGGCGGGTCCGCGAACACCAGGTCGAACACCGCCGGCGGCTCACCGGCCGTCACCTTCTCCACGGGCCGGGTCAGCAGCATGGCGCCGGGCAGGCCGACCACTTTGATGTTGGCGGCGATCACGTCGGCGGCCCGCCGGTCCGACTCGACCAGCACGGCCTTCGCGGCCCCTCGGGACAGCGCCTCCAGCCCGATCGCGCCCGATCCGGCGTACAGGTCGAGCACGGCGAGCCCGTGGAAGCTGCCGAACTCCGACTCCAGCGACGAGAACAGCGCCTCCCGGACCCGGTCCGCGGTCGGCCGCGTCCCGCTCCCGGGCGGTACGCCGATCCGCCGCCCACCCGCCGCTCCGCCGACGATGCGCGTCAAGTTTTCTCCAGATACTCGGTGGTCTCGGACTCGAGCGCGCTGCGGACGACGGACCGTAGCGCCGGGTACTCGGCCAGCTCGGCGTCGACCGAGACGATGGAGTTCGCGACGTGCCGGGCCGCGAGGATGATGTCCTCGTCGCGGAGCACGCTGAGCAGCTTCAGGCTCGACCGGCGGCCGGACTGCGCGACCCCGAGGACGTCGCCCTCGCGGCGGGTCTCCAGGTCGATTCTCGACAGCTCGAACCCGTCGGTCGTCGACGCGACCGCGTCCAGCCGCCCGTACGACGTGGAGCCTGCCCACAGGTCGGTGACCAGCAGGCACAGCCCGGGCACCTTGCCGCGGCCGACCCGGCCGCGCAGCTGGTGCAGCTGCGAGATGCCGAACCGGTCGGCGTCCATGATCACCATCGTCGAGGCGTTCGGTACGTCGACCCCGACCTCGATCACCGTGGTCGCGATCAGGACGTCGATCTCACCGGCCGCGAACCGGGACATGACGGCGTCCTTCTCCTCGGCCGGGAGCCGCCCGTGCAGGATCTCGACGCGCAGGTCGTGCAGGATCTCGGCGAGCGCCTCGGACACTTGCAGTACCGAGATCGGCGGCCGGGCCTGCTTCTTGCCTTCTTCGTCGTCGGCGACCAGCTCGCCTTCCTCGTCGGTCGCGTTCTTCACGTCGTCCCCGATCCGCGGGCACACGACGTACGCCTGGTGGCCCTTCGCGACCTCCTCGCGGACCCGCGCCCAGGCCCGCTGCAGCCAGTCGGGCCGCTCCTTGGCCGGGACCACGGACGACTGGATCGGAGACCGGCCGGCCGGGAGCTGGGTGAGGGTGGAGACCGCGAGGTCGCCGAACACGGTCATCGCGACCGTCCGCGGGATCGGCGTCGCGGTCATCACCAGCACGTGCGGGGTGTTGTCGCCGGACTTCGCACTCAGCGCGGCCCGCTGCTCGACACCGAACCGGTGCTGCTCGTCGACCACGACGAGCCCGAGGTCGGCGAACTGGACCTTGTCCTCCAGCAGCGCGTGCGTGCCGACGACGATCCCGGCCGCGCCGCCGGCCGCGTCGAGCATCGCCGTACGGCGGCCCGCGGCGTTCAGCGAGCCGGTCAGGAGGCCGACCTTGGTGGCGTTCTCCGCACCGCCGAGCATGCCCTGCTCGGCCAGGTCGCCGAGCATCTTGGTGAGCGTTTTGTGGTGCTGGACGGCGAGCACCTCGGTCGGCGCGAGCAGGACGGCCTGGCCGCCGTTGTCGACCACGGACAGCATGGCCCGCAGCGCGACGACGGTCTTGCCGGAGCCGACCTCGCCCTGCAGCAGGCGGTGCATCGGATGCGGCCGGGCGAGGTCGGCGAAGATCTCCTCCCCCACCTCGGCCTGACCCTCGGTCAGCGCGAACGGCAGCCGCTGGTCGAACTCGTCCAGCAAGCGGCCCGTCACGCGCGGCCGCGGTACGGCGTTCAACGCGTCGGTCACCGCGCGGCGCTGGGCGAGGATCGTCTGCATCACCAGCGCTTCCTCGAACCGGAACCGCCGCTGCGCGTCGTCGATGTCCTTCTCGGCGTCCGGCAGATGCACCTTCCGCAGGGCCTCGCGGAGCCCCATCAGCTTCTCGGTGCGCAGGATCAGGTCCGGGATCGGGTCCTCGACGCGGTCGTCGAGGCTGTCCAGGACGATCTTGACCGACCGCTCGATCGTTGCGGTCGGCAACTTCGCGGTGGCCGGATAGAGCGGGCGGAACGGGCGGGCCCGGCGCTCGATCTCGGCCTCGGTGAGGTCTTCCTCGTCGAGCACTTCGGTGCCCGGGTTCTTCAGCTGCATGGTGGTGCGGAACATCGTCACCTCGCCCCAGAACAGGGCGGCGGTGCCCGGCTTCAGCTTCTCCAGCAGCCAGGGCTGGTTGAAGAACGCCAGCTCGATGTCGTTGCGGCCGTCGGTGACCACGACCTTGGTGATCGTCCGCTTCTTGCGGAACTTGTAGGCATCCTCGGCCTTGATCTCGAGCTTGGTGTCCAGCGTCCGGGCGGTGACCTTCTTGACCCGGCCGTTGACGGTGGCCTGGTCGCCGACCTCCAGCTCGTCGAACGGGGTCAGCTCGCCCTTCTTCAGGTACCGCCTCGGGTAATGCCGCAGCAGTTCGCCGACGGTCTCGATCTCGAGCACGTCCGCGAACGTCTTCGCCGTCTTCGCCCCGAGGAAGTCCCGGAGCTTGCGGTCCATATCGCCACTCATTCCAACACCACTCATTCGACCCCGATCAGGAGCGGATACCTGTCCTGTCCTCCGTCGTACACCATGACGTCGACATCTTTGCGGTGCCGGCGGACGTGGCGCTCCACGGCGTCGGCCAGTGCCGGGTCGGCGTCCCGGCCGGTGACGACGGTGAGCAGTTCGCCGCCGCCGCCGAGCAGCCGGTCGACGACGCCGAGCGCGGCCGCCTCGAGGTCGTCGGTGATCAGCGCGAAGTCGCCGTCGACGACGCCGAGCGCGTCGCCGATCCGGCACCGGCCGGCCATCGTCCAGGCGTCCTTGACCGCGATCGTGACGGCGCCGTGCCGGGTCTGCCCGGCGGCGGCCGACAGGTGTACGACGTCGTCGTCGAAGCTGCGCTCGGGGTCGTGGACGGCGATCGCGGCGAGGCCCTGGACCTGCGCGCGGGTCGGGATCACGGCGACCCGGAGGCCGTCCTGGCGGGCGGCGGTGGCGGCGGCTTCGGCGACCGCGATCGAGTCCTGGTCGTTGGGCAGGATCACGATCTCGGGCGCCTGCGACTGCTCGATCGCCTGCAGCAGCTCGCCGGTGGAGCAGCGCCGGCCGGGGCCGCCGCGGATGATCCGGGCGCCGGCCTCGGCGAACAGGCCGGCCAGTCCGTCGCCGGCGACGACCGCGATCACCGCCCGGCCGGGAGCCGGCTCGTGGTGGTGGGCCTGGTCCTCGAAGTGGGTGACGCGAATCCGGTGCGGGCGGCCGATGTCGATGCCGTGCTCGATCGCGGCACCGACGTCGTCGGTGTGCACGTGGACGTTCCAGAGCCCGTCGCCGCCGACCACGACGACCGAGTCGCCGAGCGCGGCCAGGCTCTGCCGGAAGTCGCCGATCTTGTCGTCGGACGCGTCGAGCAGGTACATCACCTCGTACGCCGGCCCGTCCTGGCTCTCGGCGCTGTCACCCTGCGGCTCGACCCGGGCGGGGACGTCGACCCGCACGTGCCGGCCGGTGAGCACCGATTCCATCGCGCCCAGGATCACCACCAGACCTGCTCCCCCGGCGTCGACGACGCCCGCGCGCCGCAGTACGTCGAGCTGCTCGGTCGTCCTGCTCAGCGCCTGGCGGGCGGAGGCGACCGCGGCGAGGCAGACGTCGGCGAGGGTCTTGCCGTCGTTGGCGGCGGTCATCGCGCCGGTGGCGGCGGCGCGGGCGACGGTGAGCATGGTTCCTTCGACGGGCTGCGCGACGGCCCCGTACGCGGCGTCGGCGGCGTACGTGAGCGCGTCGGCGAACGCGGCGGCCTCGCTCATCCGGGGGTCGGCCAGGACGCCGCTCTCGCGGTCATGCGGCAGGTTCTCGTCGAGGCGGAGGCCGCAGGCGCGGATCAGCTGGGAGGTGATCACGCCGGAGTTGCCGCGGGCGCCGAGGAGCGCGCCGCGGCCGAAGGCCTGGATCGCCTCGGTGAAGCTGAGCTCACCCTTGGGCAGCGCGTCGCAGGCGGCTTCCCAGGTCAGGTAGAGGTTGGTGCCGGTGTCGCCGTCCGGCACCGGGTACACGTTCAGCTCGTCGATCCCGGTCCGCGCCGTCGCCAGATCGGCCAGCGCGGTCCGGGCCCAGGCTCGCAGCACCTCAACGGTCAGTTCCTCCACGCCCGGAAGGCTAACGCGTAGGGTTCCCGGGTGAGCGGTGGCAGGAGTGTGTTGTTCTCGGCGGCGGCCGACAGTTACGAGTTGGCCGTGCGCGAGATCCGGGGCGAGTTCGGGCGCGACGTGCGGATCCAGCGGGTCGGCGCGGAGCTCGGGCGGGTCGACGGGCCGTCGGTGCGCGACCTGGCCGCGGCCTGCGACGCGGGGCGGATCATGTTCGTCCGGCATCTGACCGAGGAGATCGCGAGCTTCGAGGAGCTGCCGCCGTCGTACGAGCTCGCCGAGGTGATCCTGGGTGAGCTTCCGCAGTACCCCGAGGCGCTCGCCGTCCAGGCCTGGACCGACGACGCCGGGACCGGCGGGTCGTACTACCACCGCATCGAGGAGGCCCTGACCGGCCGCGGCGTGGCCGTCACGCGCTCCGGGCAGGAGTACGTCGTCTCGTGCTTCGTCGGCCGGAAGGCGATCCTGCTCGGGCTGAACCGGCGCGCGGACAGCCTGTCGGACTGGCCGGGTGGGCGGATGCGGCTGGCCCGTGGCGACGAGCGGGTGTCGCGGTCGGAGTTCAAGCTGGAGGAAGCGATCGCGACCTTCGGGCTGGAGCTGCCCGCGCACGGGAAGGCCGTCGACCTCGGCGCCGCACCGGGCGGCTGGACGCGGATCCTGCGGCAGCACGGGCAGGAGGTGTGGTCGGTCGACCCGGGGGCGCTCGATCCGCGGCTGCGCGGCGACCGCCGGATCCACCACGAGGCGACGACGGCGGGCCGGTTCTTCGCCGCGAACCGGGTGCGTTTCGACGTGGTCGTCAACGACATGCGGATGGATCAGGTGACGAGCGCCCGGATGATGCTGGACGCGGCCGGGCACCTGCGCCGCAACGGTCTGGCGATCGTCACGCTGAAGGGCGGCGGCCGGAACCCGCTCGACGGCGCCCGCCGCGGCCTCGACGTGCTCCGCGAGCAGTACGACGTACGCGACGCCCGCCAGCTCCACCACAACCGCAACGAGATCACTGTGGTGGCGGCCAAACGCGAATAGGCGCCCGGGCTGTTGCCCGGGCGCCTGTCCGAAAGGCCCTACACGGAGTGAAAGCTGAGATCAGCCGACGACGCGCTGGACCTTGCCGGCCTTGATGCAGGACGTGCAAACCTTCATCCGGGTCGGGGTGCCCTTGATGAGCGCCTTGACCGGCTGAATGTTGGGGTTGAACCGCCGCGGCGTGCGAGCCTTGACCCGGCGGATCATCGCGCCCTTACCCAGGCGGGCAACGCTGTTGCCGAACGTCGGCTGCTTGCCGCAGACATCGCACTTCTTAGACATGATTCTCCGTGTTCAGGGTCGTTACTCCGACAGATCATGTTACATGGGTGTCAGCCACCCACCAATTCGGCCGTCAGGCCGTGAGGTAGGCCACTTCGTCCTCGGTGAGCGTGACCAACAGCCCCGGCGTGGAGGTCCGGGTCTCGCTCACGTGCCGCGGCCCGATCAGCGGGAACACCGGGTACGGCTGGTGCAACAGCCAGGCCAGCGCGATCGCTGTGGGCTCGACGCCCTTGGCCGCCGCGAGCTCCCGCGCCCGGTCCAGCCTACGGAAGTTCTCGTCGGAGTAGAAACAGCGCACCAGTTCGGCGTCCGAGGTGTCCTCCGGCTTGGCCCGCCCGGTGAAGAACCCGCGCGCCTGGCTCGACCACGGGAACAGCGCGACCTGCCGCTCCCGCAGCCACTTCTGCGACGCGTCGTCGCTGACGTGCCGGCAGCCCGCCCACGGTACGTCGTACGCCCGCGCGAGGCTGAGGTGGTTGCTCAGCAGTGTGAACGGCTGCTTGCCGTTCGCCTCGGCGTACGCGTTGGCCTCGTCGAAGCGCTCGGTGGACCAGTTGGAGCCGCCGAACGCCTTGATCCGGCCGGCCTTGAAGTGCTCGTCGAGGACGTCGACGAACTCCGAGACCGCGATGTCCTCGTTGTCGCGGTGCATGAAGTACAGGTCGACGTGGTCGGTCTGCAGCCGCTCGAGGCTCTCGTGCAGCTGCCGGGTGATCGACTCGGGGTCGCAGTACGGCGTGTGCGCGCCCTTGCCGATCACCACGACGTCGTCGCGGTTGCCGCGCGACGTCATCCACTGCCCGAGCAGCTTCTCACCGCGCCCGCCGCCGTAGATGTACGCCGTGTCGAAGGTGGTCCCGCCGCGCTCGACGAAGTCGTCGAAGATCACCGCGGCGTGCGGCAGCGTCTGCTGGTTGTCGACGCCCATGACGAGCCGGGAGACCTGCTTGTCGACGCCCGGCACCGTGCCGTACGTCATCGGGGCGTCGGCGCGCCGGCTGAGCGGCCGGCCGGTCGCGGTCGGGATGATCGCGTCGTCCCGCTCGCTCGCGTACTGCTGCCCGATCGCGGCCCGCCACTGGTCCTGGACGGTGAGGTTGCCGAGCGTGTCCGCCCAGCTCATCTCCGGCGCCTCCTGCGCGCCGGAGGCGATCGCCGCCTGCACCGCCTCGGCCTCGGCCGTGTAGATCAGGGCCGGCTCCGCGGACAGCTCCCGCGGCTCCTCCCCCACCTTGTGCAGGACGACCTTGTTCGGCTTGCCGTCGCCGCCGAACCACGGGTCGTCGACCTGGAGGTAGCCCTTGCTGCCGTAGATCCGGACCTGGTTCCGGTCGGCGAGCCGGACGCCGGTGCTGACCTGAGCGGTGACGCCGCCGTCGAAGAACAGCGTCGCCACGGTCCATTCGTCGGCGCCGGTCTCGCCGACATGGCCCACCGCGTTCACGGCGGCCGGTTCGGCGTACGGCTGTCCGATCGCGGCGCCGGCGATCAGCCGGGCTATCGACACCGGGTACCCGCCGACGTCGAGGATGCCGCCGCCGGCCAGGTCGTCGGCGAAGATCCGGCTCTCCGGCCGGAACCCGGCGGCGAACGCGAACGTGGCCTGGATCTGGTGGACGGCGCCGATCTCGCCGTCGCGGACCAGTTGGGTGATCAGCTTGGTCTGCGGCAGGCACCGGTACATGTACGCCTCCATCAGGAAGACGTCGTTGCGTACGGCGGCCTCGATCATCGCCTCGGCCCACGCCCGGTTGATGGCGAGCGGCTTCTCGCACAGCACGTGCTTGCCGGCCTCGGCCGCCTTGATCGCCCACTCGACGTGCATCGGGTGCGGGGTGGCGATGTACACCGCCTCGACGGCCTCGTCGGCGAGCAGGTCGTCGTACGAGCCGTGCCGGTTGGCGATGTCCCACTTGTCGGCGAACGAGTTCGCCGACTCCAGCGACCGGCTGCCGACGGCGACGACCTCGTTGGTCGCCGACGTCGGCACCTGACTGGCGAACCGGGACGCGATGTTGCCGGTGCCGATGATGCCCCAGCGGAGCTTGTGGTCAGTCAAAGGAGATCCCGTTGTTGGTTGTGGTTTCGGGTCAGAACTTCATGGCGCCTGCTGCGAGGTCCGCGATGAACGAGCGGGCACCGATCAGGAAGACGCCGATCAGGGGGATGACGCTCATCAGCGCACCGGCCATCACCATCGAGTAGTCGGTGCCGTAGATGCCGTTGAGCTGGTCGAGGGCGACCTGGAGGGTGAGGCGGTTCGGGTCCGTCATCACGATCAGCGGCCACAGGTAATCGTTCCAGACGTTGATGAAGGTGAAGATCCCGAGGAAGGCCAGACCGGGCCGGAGCACCGGCAGGCCGACGGTCAGGTACTGCCGGAAGAACCCGGCGCCGTCGACCTTGGCGGCCGAGATGAGCTCGTCGGGGATGGCGCCCTTGGCGTACTGGCGCATCCAGAAGATCCCGAACGCGTTCGCCGCGCCCGGAACGATGAGGGCCTTCAGCGACCCGATCCAGCCGAACTCGGCGAGCGTCACGAACTGCGGCACCAGCGCCAACTGGGACGGGATCATGAAGGTCGCGAGCAGGATCCCGAACAGCAGGTTCCGGCCGGGGAACTGGTACTTCGCGAACGCGAACGCGGCGAGCGAGTCGAAGAACAGCACCAGGACGGTGACGCCGAGCGACGCGACCAGCGTGAGCAGCATCGAGCCGAAGAAGTCGATGTTGTCGAGCACCTTGCCCATGTTCTCGAACAGGTGCGAGCCGATCACGAGTTTCGGCGGGTAGCTGAAGATGTCCGGGGTGGTGTTGGAGGCCATCACCACCATCCAGTAGAACGGGAAAAGAGAGACGAGCACGCCGAGCATCAGCACGACGTGACCGACGGCAGTGCGCACGCGTTCAACGGACATCTGCGGCCTCCCTCTTGGCATTCTGGGCTGCGATCCTGCGTTCCACTCGCCGAGCGGCGCGTCGGGTCAGGCGTTCGTCGTCGGTGCCGCCGATCAGCCGCCAGTTGATGATGCTGAACAGCACGATCAGGATGAACAGCGCCCAGCCGATCGCGGCGCCGTACCCGAACTGGTTCTTGATGAACGCGCTCTGGTACAGGTACGACACGATGGTGAGACCGGCGTCGCCGGGTCCGCCGATGTTGTTGGTGTCGCCGAACAGCACCCGGGACTCGGTGAAGATCTGCAGGCCGCCGATCGTCGAGGTGACCGCGGTGAACAGGATGACCGGCCGCATCATCGGCACGGTGATCCGCCAGAACGTCTGCCGCGGACTGGCGCCGTCGACCTTGGCGGCCTCGTACACATCGGCCGAGATCGCCTGCAGGCCGGCCAGATAGATGATCGCGTTGTAGCCGACCCAGCGCCAGGTGACGATCGTCGCGATCGCGATCTTGATGCCCCACGGCGAGGTCAGCCATTCGACCTGGCCGACTCCGATCGACTGCAGGAACGCGTTCAGCAGGCCGAAGTTGTTGCTGAAGATCGAGCCGAACACCAGGGTGATCGCGACCACCGAGGTGACGTTGGGGATGAAGTACGCGATCCGATAGAAGGTGCGCAGCCGGGTCGCGTTGTGCAGCGCGTTGGCGATCACCAGCGCGAGCAGCAGCATCGGCACGGTGGACAGCACCCAGATGATCAGGGTGTTCCCGATCGTCTGCCAGAACGTGGCGTCGCTGAGCAGGTAGCGGTACTGCTCGAGGCCGACCCAGGTCATCTGCCCGATGCCGTCCCAGGAGTGGAACGAGATCCAGATCGAGAACAGCACCGGGAACGCGCCGAAGATCGCGAACAGGATGAAGAACGGCGACACCGCGGCGTACTGCGGGAACGCCTGCCTGAACTTGTTCGGCGGCTTCTCGGTAGCGGTCGCGGCCGGGGTGACCGCGGCGGGGATCGTCTTGCTGGTCACGGCCATGTCAGATCGCCCCCGCCCGGGTGAGTTCCCGCTCGACCTGGTGCTGGGCGTCCGCCCAGGCGAGATCCGGGTCCTTGCCGGAGGCCTCGACGTTCACCAGTTCCTTGCCGATCGGCGTACCGACGATGCTGTCGTACGGCGAGAAGAAGGCGCCCGGGTACTTCTTCGCGGACTCGGCGAACACGTCGACGATCTTCTGGCCGCCGAAGAACGGGTCGGGCGCCGCGAGCTTGGGGTCGGTGTAGCTGGCCGGCGTCGACGGGAAGAGCACCGGGTCGAGGAACGCCTGGGCCTGGTTCTTCGCCGACTCCAGCCAGCTGATGAACGCGAACGCGGCCTCGGGGTTCTTGCAGTACTTCGTGATCGCCAGGAAGGACCCGCCGCGGTTGCCGGCGCCACCAGGAGCCGCCGTCACCCGCCAGAGTCCCTTGGTCTTCGGCGCCGCGTTCTTCGGCCCGAGCTGGGCCCACCAGACGGCCGCGTTGTAGGCGACGAGCTTGCCGTTGGTGACGACCGCGTTCTTGTCGGTCGAGTTCTGCGCGTTCGCCGAGAGGCCTTCCTTGACGACCCGGACGGCCAGGTCGAACGCCTGCCGGACGTGGTCCTGGTCGCCGATGTACTGCCCGTCCTCGGTCATGTAGCGCTTGGGCTGCTGCGCCATCCGGTAGTCGAAGATCCCGCTGATGTTGTCGGTGATGGCCGAGCCCGGCACGGCCTGCTTGAGCTTCTTGCCGAGCTCGATGTAGGCGTCCCAGTCGGGTGCGAGCTCCGCGACCGCGGCCGGATCGATGTCGACACCGGCCTTGGTGAGGATGTCGCTGCGGTAGAACAGCGCGGTCGGTCCGGTGTCCATCGGGTACGCCATCATCTTGTTCTCCGGCGTGATCCCGAGCTTCCACTTCCAGGGCAGGAAGTCCTTCTCGAGGTCCTTCGCGCCGAGTTCGAACAGGTCGTGGAACTGGTCGGCGTTCGGGAAGTAGGTCGCGACGTCGTCGTTGATCGCGACGATGTCCGGGACGAGGGACTTGCCGGCCAGCGCGGTCAGCACCTTGGTCTTGTAGTTGGAGCCGATCCGGGTCATCGCCAGCTTCATGGCGTCGAACCCGGGGATCGCCTGCTCCGCCTGGCCGATCAGGTCGTCGTTGACGGATCCGACCCACGTCCACATGCTGAGCTCGTGCGATCCGCCCAGTGAGCTGCGGGATCCGCAGCCGGTGAGACTCGCGGCGGCTGCGGCTGCTGCTGATGTGCCGACCGCGAGGAAGTGCCTTCTGCTCAGGGTCATAGCCTCACCTGGCGCTTTCTGTTGGTTTTCGCCGGAAGGTGTCCACATATGTTTACGTAGCCAGTAGGTAAGCGCATACCGACTGAACCGGTCAAGGTCCGGTGACAAGATGACGGCATGAGCTCACCCGCCGTCTCCGCCGTCCTCTTCGATGCCGATGGGGTCGTCCAGCGCCCGTCCCGGGACTGGTGGTCGCGCCTGACCACGCTCGTGCCCGCCGACGGCGAGGCGTTCGTCGCGGACCTGATGCAGGCCGAGAAGCCGGCGCTCGTCGGCAAGGGCGATTTCCGCGACGCGGTGGCCGACGTCCTGCGGCGCTGGGACTCGCCGGCATCGCTCGCCGACGCCCTCGAGCCGTGGAGCTGGTTCGACGCCGAGCCCGCGGTGATCGCGCTGATCCAGTCGCTGCGCACGGCCGGCATCGGGTGCCACCTCGCGACCAACCAGCAGGCGTACCGGCGGGCGATCATGCAGGACGAACGCGGGTACGGCGCGTGGTTCGACCAGACGTTCTACTCGTGCGACCTCGGGCTGGCCAAGCCGGATCCGGCGTACTTCCGGGCAATCCTCGGCGCCCTGCGGGTGCCCGCGCCGGCCGTGCTGTTCATCGACGACAACGAAGACAACGTGGCCGGTGCGCTGAGCGTCGGGCTGCGTGCGGAGTACTACGACCTGTCCGCCGGCGTACCGGCTCTGGCGGACCTTCTTCGGCGGCATGGCCTGCCGATTCCGGTCTGAGGTCTTGTGACGGCGCGGGGGCTGTGGCATCGTCGCCCCCTGTTGACAACGTAGGACAGTCCACCAGCCGCTCCCTGGAGGCACCTCATGTCCGATCGCCGACTCTCGCGCCGCCACGCCCTCGGTCTCACCGCCGGGCTCGGGCTCGCCGCCACCGTCTCGCCGTCCCTCGCCTTCGGCGCCGCACCCGCTCCGTCGGCGTACCCCAAGGGGCAACGGCCGCACTTGCTGAACGTCTTCGACGAGTCCTCGCTGAGCCTGCCCGAGCGGACCCTGGCGACAACGCTGCAGGGCCTGCTGGCCCGGCGCGGCGGCGAATCGCTCTACCTCAACCTGCCCGGGCTCGGGTACCAGCACTGGCTCGACGACCTCGTGGCACGGTACGGCGTCCGGGCGCGCACCGGTGACCTGTGGAAGACCGTCAGCCGGTCCGGCGTCCGCGGATATGTGCTGTTTCGTGCTGGGACCCCGTCGGTCAACGTCGCGACCACGCTCGCCGGCGTGACTGGTGCCGTGGCGGTCGAGGAAAGCCTGGAGGCACTCGCGATCCGCAACGGATTGCGCAAGGTCCTGGACGTGCGGGACAAGGACGACCGCTGGGTGTTCGAGACGTACTGGCCCCGGCTGCGGCACGACGTCGTGGTCGAGCAGCGCGCGGACATCCCGGAGCGGCTCCGGGACTACGTCACGATGGCGGGGGCGCTCGCCTTCTTCGACGGCAACTCGGAGTTCCGCGCCGGCGTGGTCGGAGCACTGGACGACGACGGCACGGTCATCGGCTGGGGCGACGCCTCAGCCGGCGAGGACGCTTTCATCGGCGTCAACTCCGCCACCGGCGTGAAAGCCCTGCCCGCCGACCACGCCCGCAACTTGTCGGTCCTGTCGGGCATTCGCGAGGACCGCGTGACGCAACAGGTCTCCGCCAAGCTCCCGGAGCCGGATCCGGACGCGCACTACGTGAGTTTCCTGATCACCGACGGGGACAACATCCAGTGGGCGCTCGGCGACTTCCCGACCGATCCGCGCTGGTTCGGCAGTCCGCGCCGGGGTGAGGTCGATCTCGGCTGGGGCATCTCGCCGTCGTTGATCGACCTGGCGCCGTCGGTGATGCGGTGGTTCTACGACCAGTCGCGGAAAGATCGCTGGGTCGTCGGCCCGTCGGGCGGCGGGTACCTGTACCCGAGCCGCTACCCCGCCGCCGCGCTGGACAAGCACACCGCGTCGCTCGCGCAGGCGATGGGCCGGTCCGATCTCTCGGTGGCGCAGATCATCGATTTCGACGCGTTCGAGAACACCCGGCTCTGGTCGTCGTACCTGAAGCGTCCTGAGATCGACGGCCTGATCTACCTCGAGTACTCGCGGTACGACGGCCTCAAGGGCAAGGTGGTGTGGTCCGAGGGGAAGCCGGTGATCTCCGCGCGCACCATGCTCTGGGAGGGGCTCGACGGCGCCGACGAGGCGTCGGTCACCACCGAACTGAACACCGCGACCCGCAACCCGTTCTCGACCGCCGGCTACTCGATCGTCGTCTGGCATGCCTGGAGCAAGTCCGTCGACGACGTCCTCACGGTCGTCGACGGCCTCGCACCGCACGTCAAGGTCATCCCACCGGACACCCTCGTCCGCATGGTCGGTAAGCACGCCAAGCCGTAGGCCTCACCGGCTCAAGGGGTGAGGGCACGGGCGACGGGCCAGGCGCCGGGTGAGGTGTTCGACAGGACGGTGCGGGTGGTACTGGTGTGTGGGTCGTGCGTGGACTTGAAGGACGCGCCGGCGTCGTACCCGACCAGGATCGCCATGTCGGTGCTCTCGTGCAGCCAGAAGCCGAGACCGTAGCGCCTGGCCTCCTCGGGTACGTCGCAGCGTGGTCGTAGCACGTCTTCGACCGACGACACGATCTCGCCCGCGTACAGCGCGCGCCAGAAGGTGGAGATGTCCGCGGCGGTGCTGTAGATGCCGCCGTCGCCGGTGGCCAGTACCGGCAGGTGGAACACATTGGAGCGGTCCACCCCGTCCAGAGGCAGGTATCCCACGGCCGCGTCGGCGGGTAGCTCGTCGGAGCGCAGGAAGTCGGTTCTGGTCATGCCGGCCGGGCGGAGCACGCGCTCCCGGACCAGGTCGTGGTAGCCCACTCCGCCGGCCCGCTCCGCCAGCAGGGCGAGAACCACGAAGCCACCGTTGCAGTAGGCGAACCGCTCACCAGCCCGGAACTTGGTGGGATGCCCGTCCAGCAGGGGCAGGAATGCCTCGGTGGTGGTCAGCTCGTGCGCCGCGCCGATGACATAGTCGGTGATCTCGGTGTCGGCCTCCTCGTCCAGGTAGTCGCCGATGCCGGACGTGTGCGTGAGGAGATGTTCGACCGTCACGTCGTCCGCGATCAGCGGCAGATCCTTGCCGAGCAGGCTTCTGGCGGTGGTGCTCAGCTCCAGCACACCGTCGCGCACCAGCGAGACCACCGCCAGAGCGGTGAACCCCTTGCTGCCACTGGCGATGCCGAATCTGGTGTCCAGGGAGTTGGGAACCTTGTAGGCGCGGTTGGCCAGCCCGTAGGCCCTCGCGAACTCGATCTCGCCCGCCCGGTCGATCCGGACCACACCGGAGAACCCGGTTTCCTGAGCAATCCTGTCGACATCCCCCTGCGCCATTGCCGCAGATTAACGCAGGCGGGCCGTCATGAGGCGGTCAGTTCGCGAAAGTACACGGCTACTGGGACTTTGACGCAGCCGAGGCTTTCGTAGAAGGCTCGGGCCGGGGCGTGGAAGGCGTCGCCGCCGGTGCCGATCTCGACGTACTGCGCTCCCTCGGTGCGCATCGCCGCGAACGCGTGCCTGCAGAGCGCGGTCGCGATGGTCGAGCGCCGGTGCTCGCGTGCGACCGCGAGCAGTTCGACCGTGGCCTGCCGGCGCTCGGTGTCGAGGTGCCAGGCGACGTACCCGATCGGTACGCCGTTGACCTCCGCGACGGCGACGTACTTGTGCGCCGCCGGATCGTGCAACCCGGGCAGCTGCCTGCGGTAGTCGCCGCGCCAGTCGCCGTGCTGGCGGGTGAAGATCAGGTCACCGACCAACGGCCGGAACGATTCCTCGTAGAACGGCCCGAACGTGTCGATGGTGAGGTCGACGAGCCGGGCCAGGTCGCCGTCGACGTACGAACGAATCTGCATGGAGTGTGCCTCTCACGAGTGCAGGAAACGGGCAGGCGCGACCGGCCCGTCGCAGGCACGCAGGCAGCGACAGGCCGGGGGCAGCGCCGGGTACGCCCGGCGGCGAAGCACTCCATGCCCGCGATGCTAGCGAGCTACCGGCGGGACGGCGACCGGAATCATGTGCACCTGCCCGGTCCGCCGGCCATCGGTGAGGCGGGCGAAGTTGTCGGCGATGCTGTCGTCCATCCGCCACTCCGCGGTCAGCACGCACAGCGCCGGTCCGTCGAAGTCCACCAGCGTGAGCGAGAACGGCGCCCGGTTCTCGGGAATCTCGACGCGCTCCAGGATCTCGCCGCCCGCAGCCACCCGGACTACGCCTTCACCCCAGGTCTGCGACCAGATCGCGCCCTCGGCGTCGAGCACGATGCCGTCCGGGCCGAGGTTCTCGGCGTACACGCGGCGGTTCGACAACCCGCCGTCCGGCGCGACGTCGAACGCGGTGAGCCGGCCGGCGAACGACTCCGCGATCACCAGCGTCCGCCCGTCCGGGGTCAGCACCATGCCGTTCGGGAACTGGATGTCGTCGGCAACCTCCCGCACCTGACCGTCCGGTGTGACCAGCCGGATCCAGCCCGGCACCGGCTCCTCGCCGCCGACGAAGTCGAAGTCCGCGCCGTTCAGGTAGATGTTGCCCCGGGCATCCACGACGAGCTCGTTCGCGCCCTGGTCGGCGAGCACGGTGATCGATCCGTCCGGCTCGTAGCGGCGCAGCTTGTCGCCGGTGACGAGCAGCCGGCCGTCCGGCGACCAGTCGATCGACCAGCCCATCAGGCGCTCGACCGGCACCTCGAAGGTCTCGGTCTTCCCGGCCGCGTCGACCGCGACGATCTGCTGCTCGATCCAGTTGCAGAACCACAGCCGGCCGTCGTGCCAGCGCGCGGACTCGGGAAAGGCCAGGCCGTCCAGCAGGAGCTTCAGTTCGGACATCACGCCACCTCGTTCGTCGTTTCGGGCTCGTTCACCCCCTACACGAACGCGGCCCGGTCAGATCGACGGCTCAGCAGAAAAAGTACGCCGATGAGCGGCAGCGTGACCAGGTACGCCGTCCGCAGGTCGACGACCCGGGCGAGGACGGCAAGCAGCGCCGGCGCGACCAGGATCGCCGTACCGGAGGCCATCGCGCCGACCGCCGCGAGCCGGGCCGAACTGATGCCGGGGATCGCGACGAGGGCTGCGAGCGTCACCGGATACAGCGGGGCGACGCCGAGACCCGCGACGACCAGTCCGAGGGCGACCACGGCCGGTACGTCGACCATGCTCACCAGCAAGGTCCCGCACGCGGCGAGCAGGCCGGACGGGAACACCGGCGACCAGCCGCGCCACCGGATCGGGCCGATCGCCCGGCCGACCGCCATACCGATCGGAAACGCACTGCCAAGCAGCGCGGCGGTCGCCGTCGGCAGGCCGGCAGCCACCAGCCGAGCCACCGCCCACACCACGAAGCAGAACTCCACGGCCACGGCGAGCACGACGCGTAGCCAACCGACCCCCACGTCGACAACGACCCGCCGGCCCACTCGGCGCCACTTCCGGCCCAACCCGACGGCCGGGGCAGAGTCGATCAGGACGGGCACGGGCGGCTCGACGTCTTGCGGCCGCTTCCCTGCCTTGGAGCGGCGGGTCAGAAGAGCGAGCGCGAGGAGCGGCGGGGCTGCGGCGAGCATGGCCAGTCGTCCGCTGGGGCCCAGACCGTCCAGCGTGCCGATCGCCAGCGGCGCCAGGATTCCGGTCCCGCTGGCGACCGCGTTGACGCGGCTCAGCCGGGCGGCGGCCGCCGGGCCGTTGAGCATCAGCGGGGCGACCAGGACGAGCAGGGCGCCACCTAGACCGACCAGGAGGCCGCCGGCGATCGCGACGCCGTACGACGGGGCGACCGCGATCAGGACCGCACCCAGCGCGCAGACGACCGAGCCGAGCCCGAGAACGGTCGGCATCTGCCACCGCCGGAGCATCCGCGGGCCGACCACCGCCACCAGCAGCAGCCCGACCGCGAACCCGGACGACAGCAGCGCCAGCCGGCTGGTCGGCTCGTCGAGATCCCGCGCGAGGATCGCCACGCACGCCCCGAGCCCGGCCAGCACGAACCCCATCGCCGACAGCGCGACACCGATCCGCACCTCGTCGGCGCGGGCCCCAGCCTGTACCTGAGCCTGCGCGGTCATTCCAGACCTTTGAACAGCGCGTCGAGGCGGTGCAGGTCAGGCAGCTCGATGTCCGCCGGGATGCCCTTCAGCCCGGCCGTCAGCGCACCCGACGCCTGCCCGGCCGACAGTCCGACCACCGTGTCCTCGACCACCAGGCAGCGCGTCACCGGTACGCCGAGCAGCTCGGCCGCCCGCAGGTACCCCTCGGGGTCCGGTTTGCCGCGACTGACGTCGTCGACCGTGACGAGGACCGACGGCGCGATCCCGGCCGCGGTCAGCCGCACCTTCGCGAGCTGGGCCGGCGCACTGGTGTAGACCGCCCACGGCAGGCCGAGCCGCTCCAGCGTGCCGAGCAGCTCGAGCGCACCCGGCTTGTCCACCACACCGTCGACGTCGTTGACCTCGAGATCGAACACCCGGGCCCACGCCGCGGTCCGATCGACTGTCGATGCGTCGGGCAGGAAGTGCGCCACGGTCGCCATCGCCGGGTTGCCGTGCGCGACCGCGAGCACCTCGGCCGGCACCAGGCCGAACTCGGTCGCCCAACGGCTCCAGCTCCGGTCGACGACCGCGTCCGAATCGACCAGAGTGCCGTCCATGTCGAACAGCACGGCGCGGATGTCCCGGATCTCCATGACCCCTCCCATTAAACTCGTCCTCCGAGCATAAGGGGAAGGACACCGATGACTCCAGTGCGCCGGGGGCAATGGCAGACGGCTGCGGACGTCCTGACCCAGCTCACCCGTCAACCCGGCATCACCCGGGCCGCGGTCGCGCGGGCGTTGCGCCTGAGTACCGGGTCGGCGACAGAGGTGACCGCCCGGCTACGCGACGTACATCTGCTGACAGAAGTACCTGCCGCCAGTCAGGGACGCGGCCGGCCGACAACAGTGCTGCAGCCGCATCCGCAAGGCCCTGTGGTGCTGGCATTGGACCTGCGGCAGAGCAGTTGGCGCAGTGCGGTCGTAGCGCTCGACGGTTCGCTGCAGGACCCGCAGTACAAGCGGCACCGCAGTCGGCGCGCACAGGTCGTGCTGAAGAACCTGCGGCGCGAGGTGGAGCAGGCCAAGCAGCGGTACGGCGCTCGGCTCCAGATGGTCAGCCTCGCCGTACCGGGCACTGTCCGCGACAACCACCTGATGCAGGCTCCCACTCTCGAGTGGGTGGAGCTGGACCTCACGCGGGTCACTGAAGGCACGGGCGTGCCGCTGCTCGCCGGCAACGACGCGACGCTGAGTGGCGTGGCCGAAGCTCGTACAGGCGCAGCCGCCGGAGCTGGTACGGCGGTGCACCTCATCATCGAGGTCGGTATCGGCGGGACGCTGCTGATCGACGGCGTACCCGCACAGGGCGCGTCGGGAGCCGGCGGTGAGTACGGCCACATGCCCTTCGGTGACCGCTCTCGCCCCTGTCCGTGCGGTGCACGCGGCTGTTGGGACCTGGAGATCGACGGACGCGCCCTGGCACGCCACCTGAAGCAGCCGACGCCGGACGACCCCGTTGCGTACACGGAAGAGGTACTCCGGCGCACGGACCGCGCTGCCCGAGCAGCCGTGACCAAGGTGGTCACGGCGCTCGGCTACGGCATCGCAGGTCTGGTGAACGCGCACGACCCGGACGTAGTGACCATCGGAGGTCTGGCGATACCCCTCCGCGCCGCAGCCGAGGACACGTTCACCGAGGCCTACCTGAGCGGTCTCATGACGTTCCACCGCGGCGCACCCCCGCCAGTACTCCCGGCCACTCACCAGCCGGACGGTCCGCTCCGCGGCGCGGCCGCACTCGCGCTGGACCACCTCACCAGCGAGCCGGCGATCGCGTCCTGGGTCGCCCACCGGTTCTGACAGCGGGGCTCAGGCCGGCACGACGTCGAAGTACGCCTTGTACGTCGAACCTTCGCCGTTGTGCATCGTGAACCAGGTGTATTTCACGCCCTGCTCCTCCAGCCGCGGCTTGTCCGCCTCCGCCAGCAACTCGCTGCGCCGGAAGGACTTCGAGACCACGCCGAGGTTGTCGTCGCCGAGATCCAGCAGGCCGTTCACCAGGTCCACGGCGAGCTTCTCCGCCCAGTCGGGAACCGGGATCCCGGCGCCGAGCAGCGCGATGGAGCCGGCCCGCGCCACCGACTCGACCGTCTCGCGGTACTTGTCCGGATCGCCCTCGTCGTGCTCCATCACCGTGACCACGATCGACACGTCCTGCGCCGGGCCCTGGTAGCAGGCCGCGACCGGGCCGTCCCACGATCCGCCCTGGTTGACGTGCTCGTAGGTCCCGACACCGATCGGGTGCCGCTCGGTCCGCACGACCGGGTTGCCGTTCTCCGAAGTGATCGCGGTGGTCAGGATGTAGATCTCGTCCTCGCCGTCGAGTTCGACGTCCACCTCGCCGAAGCAGATCATCCCGGTGTAGCGCAGCGCCACGACCGGTGCGGGCACCTCACCGTCCGGCCTGTGCGGTAGGACGAACCCGTACCCGAGCGCGGCATGCGCGCCGCCGCGCGGGCACCGCCCCTTGTCGTCGTACCCGTCGTAGAACATGGCGTGGCAGCCGCCGCAGAAGCGCCACTCCGTCTGCGCCGTCGGCGTTCCCGGCACGTCGTGCGGCAGCACGAAGTTGAAGCCCGCGGCGGCGTGGTTCCCGCCCGCGGGGCAGGGCGCCTGGTCCGGCGACCCGTCGTAGAACATCGCCTGGCACCCCGTGCAGAAGCGCCAGCCGTCCTGCGCGGACGCCGTCGGCGCCACGTCGTACGGCAGCATGAAGTCGTAGCCCATCGCGGTGTGCGATCCGCCCGCAGCACAGGCGCCCTTCGCGTCGTACCCGTTGTAGAACAAGCTGTTGCATTTGGTGCAGAAACGCCATTCGTTCTGCTCGGCCATCGCCGTCCCCTCCCGTTGGTTGCGACAACTATCGCCACCGCGATCGGCGCCGGGCACGCGTCGCGGATCACTCAGTGACACGGCAGGATCACAAAATCGGCTGCACACCGACACGCTGAGCTGCCACCCTGGAAGGAGCACAGGGGACAGGGGGCGGAGATGGACGACCACACCGTGACGGGGCGGGTGCTCGCGATCCTGGACGTGCTCGCCGAGACCGGAGCGCCGACGGGACTGGCCAAGCTGACCGAGCTGACCGGCATCCCGAAGCCGAGCGTCCGGCGGATCGCCGACGACCTCGTCCGCCGGCGGTTGCTGGAGCGTGACCTGGCCGGCTACCAACTCGGATCGCGGATGCGCGCCTTCGCCAGGACCGCGGAGCGGCTCGCCTGCAAGTCCGACCTGATCCGGCCGTTCCTGCACGAGCTGCATCAACGCACCGGCGCCATCGCCTGGGTCGCGCACACCGACGCGACCGGCTACCTCGCGATCGCCGACTCCGCCCACGATCGTCCGCAGGGCCGGTTCATGGCCCGCGAGTGGCCAACGCGGTTCGAGTACGACACCTTTCCGGGGATGGCCGGCGCCCAACTCGTCGCCGTCGACCATCCCGAGGCGATGGAACGGGTCCTGCGCCGCGGGCTACCGCGGCACACTGCCCGCACCATCACGCTCCCGGGCAGGTACGAGGCGCGCGTCCGCCAGGCGGCGGAGACCGGCCGGGCGACGGAGTACGAGGAGGCGCGGCTCGGCTGGTGGTGCGGCGCCATCCGGCTCGGGCCGCCGCACGACCAGCTCATCCTCGGCGTGACCGGACAGCTCAACCGGACGCCCGTTCCGCAGGTGATGCGCCGGCTCGAGGCCGCCCGCGACCCGATCGTGCGGGAGCTCGCGGCTCACGCCTCCTGAGACGGCTCGAGATCCGGCGTCCGGATCTCCTCGGCGTCCTCGTCCACGGTCGGCTTGGGGACGATCGGAGGCTCCACCTGGGCCAGGATCTCGATGATGTCGTGGCGATGGTGCTGGATCTCGTGGGCGGTGTGGCGGATGATCCAGCCGAGGGTGCGGGGTGCGCGAACCGGGTAGTTGTAGAGGCCGAGCTTGCCCAGCTCCTGCGGCCGGAGGACCCGCGCGGCGGCGCCGAACTCCTTGGCGAAGCGGACCAGCTCGGCGGCGACCTCCATCGGGTCCTGGTCCTCGTACTTCTGCTGCTTCACCCGGCCGGTGCGGTCCATCGGCGCGTACACCGGCCGGTCCTCGGCCAGGCACTGCGCGATCCGGTGCCGCTGCACCTCGAGGACGTCGCGGACATGGCACGCATACTCGATCGCGGACCACACCTCCGGCTCAGGCCGCAGCCGCACCACATTCGGGTCCGGACCGGCCGCTGCCTTCGTCAGCGCCATGCTGCAGTCCGCCGACTGCCGGATGAGCACGGTCACCGTGCCCTGCAGGTCACCGGTGTCGTAGTTGAAACCGCACTGCTCGCAGTACCCGTCGACAGGGGGCTGCTGCTTGCTCAAGTGGCACTCCCTCGGAATCTCCACGCGTGATCGACCGGACCGATACCGTCGCCGAGCGCGAACCCGGCCCCGATCGCACCGGTCACGTACTCCTTCGCCGCGCCCACAGCACTCGGTACGTCGTACCCACGAGCAAGGTACGACGCGATGGTGCTCGCCAGTGTGCAGCCCGTGCCGTGCGTGTGCCTGTTGTCGGCCCGGACCGCGCTGTACGCACGCCGTACGCCGGGACCGTGCAGCACGTCGACCGACGCCGTGCCGACGTCGTGACCGCCCTTCACCAGCACCCAGTCCGCTCCTGCGTCCAGCAGCGCCTTCGCGGCGAGCTCCCGGTCCTCGACCGTCTCCAGGTCGATACCGGAGACCGGTCCGAGCTCGGTCAGGTTCGGTGTGAGGACCGTGGCGAGCGGGACGATCTCCGTGCGCACGGCCTCCATCGCGTCGGCCGCGAGCAGCGCGTCGCCGTGCTTGGACACCGACACCGGATCGACGACGACCGGCACCTCCGGCGGCAGCGTCCGCAGCAGTGAGGCGACCACGCGGACCATCGACTCGGACGCCAGCATGCCGGTCTTCACGGCGTCGACGCCGATGTCGTCCACCACACTGCGGAACTGCGCACGCACCTGCTCCGCCGGCAGCTCCCAGGCGCCCTGGACGCCGAGGCTGTTCTGCGCGGTGATCGCGGTCAGCACACTCATGCCGTGCACACCGTTGGCGAGCATCGCCTTCAGGTCCGCCTGGATGCCGGCTCCGCCACCTGAGTCGGAGCCGGCGATCGTCAGCACTCTGGGGGGCGGCATCTCAACTCCTGAAGTGGGCGTGGCCGGTCTCCGCAGCATACGGCGAGCCGTCGACGGTCACGGTCCCGGGCGGGCGTTCCTCGTTGCCCTCAGCAACCGATCCGATCACGGTCCAGCCCTCGGGCACGTCGGCCGGCTCGAAGGTACCGACCAGGGCGTGGTCCTCGCCGCCGGTCAGCACGAACCGCAGCGCGTCCACACCGGTCGCGGCGGCCACCGCCTGCAGCGGCTCGGGCACCGTGAGCGCCTTCGTGTGGACGTCGATGATCACCTCGCTCGCCGTCGCGATGTGGCCGAGGTCGGCCAGCAGCCCGTCGCTCACGTCACACAGCGAAGAGGCTCCGGCGAGCGCGGCCCGCGGACCCTCGGCGTACGGCGGTTGCGGGCGCCGGTGCGCCTCGACCACGGCCCGCGGTGAGCGGAACCCGCGCGCCAGCACCGTCCAGCCCGCCTCCGCCCAGCCCAGCCGCCCGACGTACGCGACCTCGTCGCCCGGGCGGGCACCGGACCGCAGGAGCGGCGCACGGCCGTCCAGCGAGCCGAACGCGGTCACCGAGACGACGATCTTGTCGGACTGGACCGTGTCGCCGCCGATGATGCTGGCCCGGACCAGATCGCACTCGTCGACCAGGCCCTGGTTCAGCTCCAGAGCCCAGGCGGTCGGCAGGTCGGCGGGGCCGCCGAAACCGACCACCAGCGCGGTCGGGCGGGCGCCCATCGCCGCCACGTCGGCCAGGTTCTGCGCGGCGGCCTTGCGGCCCACGTCGTACGCCGACGACCAGTCCTGGCGGAAATGCCGGCCCTCGACCAGCAGATCCGTCGTGATCACCATGCGGCCGTCCGGCACCGCCATCACGGCAGCGTCGTCGCCAGGACCGACCAGGACGTCCTCACTCTTGGACAGCCCCTTGGTGACGGCCGCGATCAGGCCGAACTCACCCGTGCTCCCCAACGTCTCTGTCACGTCAGCAGACCTCCCATATCGCTGACCGGAGTCTAGGCGGTACCGTGACCGGGCAACGAGTACGCCCAGCCACCTGGCAGTACTGTGGCTGGAGCCCAGCTGAGGACGACTGAGTGGAGAACGACGTGGTGGTCCAGGCCTACATCCTGATCCAGACCGAGGTCGGCCGGGCGGCCGACGTCGCCGCACAGATCGCCGAGGTCCAGGGAGTCACCCTGGCCGAGGACGTCACCGGTCCGTACGACGTGATCGTCCGCGCGGAAGCCCGCAACGTCGACGAGCTGGGCAAACTGGTGGTTGCCCGGGTCCAGAACGTTCCCGGCATCACCCGCACGCTGACCTGCCCCGTCGTCCACATCTGAACCCCGCCACGCCGGACCCGCCACGTTCTCAGATGGCCAAGCAAACGCTCGCCGGATCGGCACGCGCCCGCGCCGCTGCGGCTGGACCGGTCCCGTTGTCGCCGTCCGGCGTGTTCCGGGGCGTGGCCGCGGCGTTCGCGCTGCTGCTGGTCGCCGGGTGCAGCCCCGGCCCGACGCCCGTCCCCGTCCCGTCCCCCGGCCCTGAGGTCGCCGCCGCGTGCGCGGACCTGATCAAGGCCCTCCCCGACAAGGTCCTCGACGCCGAGCGCCGGGAAACCTCGCCGAAGAGCACGCTCACCACGGCGTACGGCGACCCGCCCATCGAGATGACCTGCGGCGTCGCCGCCCCCGCCGGCATGGCCGAGGCCCAGTCCCAGTGCTTCGAGGTCAACGGCGTCGGCTGGTTCGCCAAACAGGTCCAGAACGGCTTCATCTTCACCACGATCGGCCGCACCCTCTACTTCGAGGTCGCCGTCCCCTCCAAGTACTCCCCCGAAGCCAACGCCCTCACCGACGTCTCGGACGCTGTCCACAAGTTCGACAAACTCGTCACGCCCTGCACCTGACAACGGCATACTCCCTGGCGAGATCGAAAATCGTCTGCTGGTTCGTGTCCGGTTGCGGTGCGCGGGGGCGACGTCTCGGGTGGAAGTGCCCGGTGGTGGGTGCTCGGACGACGGGAGAAGCTGATGAAGTACATGATCCTGACGTATGCGTCGCAGCAGGACTACGACGGCATGGCGGGCAAGGACACCGGGAAGCCGGCCTGGAAGCCGGAGGACTTCGCGGCGATGGGGGCGTTCATGGAGAAGTTCAACAACGACCTGGTCGAGTCCGGGGAGCTGGTCGAGACGCGTGCGCTGGCGGCGCCGGTGCTCACCCGGCGGCTGGGGTCGAAGGACGGCCAGTCCGTGGTGACCGACGGGCCGTACGCCGAGACGCAGGAGGTGCTCGCGGGGTACTGGATCGTCGAGTGCGAGTCGTTCGACCGGGCCACCGAGATCGCGGCGCGGCTCGGGGACACGCCGGCGCCCGAGTTCGCCCGCGCGACCGCGTATGCGGACATCCGGCCGATCGTCGAGGGGCGCGACGAGCTGGTGGAGTGACCGGACATGAGTGGCGCTCTCGACGAACTGCTGCGGGAGCTGGCGCCGCAGGTTCTCGGGGCGCTCGTCCGGCGGTTCGGGCATTTCGACACGGCTGAGGACGCGGTGCAGGAGGCGCTGCTCGCGGCGGCGCAGCAGTGGCCGGTGGACGGCGTGCCGGACAGTCCGCGGGGCTGGTTGATCACGGTCGCCTCGCGCCGCCTGACGGATCTGCTCCGGCGGGAGCAGGCTCGTCAGCGGCGGGAGGACCGGGTCGCTGCCTGGGCGCCGCAGGGCGAGTCCGTCGGGGACACGGACGACACGCTGGTGCTGTTGTTCCTGTGCTGTCATCCGTCGCTGTCGCCGGCGTCGCAGATCGCGTTGACGTTGCGGGCGGTCGGTGGTCTGACGACCGCGGAGATCGCGCGGGCGTTCCTGGTGCCGGAGGCAACCATGACGCGGCGGATCACCCGGGCGAAGACGACGGTGCAGGACAGCGGCGCGCGGTTCACGCTGCCGGCCGACCGCGATGAGCGGCTGGGCGCGGTGCTGAAGGTCGTGTACCTGATCTTCAACGAGGGCTACACGAGCACGACGGGGCCGAGCCTGCAGCGGGTCGAGCTGGCCGCCGAAGGGATCCGGCTGGCGCGGATGCTGCACCGGCTGCTGCCGGACGACGCCGAGGTCGCCGGGTTGCTGGCGTTGCTGTTGCTCACCGACGCCCGTCGGCCGGCGCGGACGGGGCCGCTCGGCGAGCTGGTGCCGATGGCGGAGCAGGACCGGTCGTTGTGGATCCCGGAGCTGATTCGCGAGGGCGTCGAGCTGATCACGGCAACGCTGCCCCGGGGACCGGTCGGGCCGTACCAGCTGCAGGCGGCGATCGCGGCCGTGCACGACGAGTCGCCGACGGCCGAGGAGACGGACTGGCCGCAGATCGTCGCGTTGTACGAGGTGCTGCTGCAGCTCACCGACAATCCGATGGTCGCGCTCAACCACGTGGTCGCGGTCGCGATGGCGCGCGGACCTGACGACGGGCTGGCGCTGCTCGGTTCGATCGAGCACGACCAGCGGATCGCCGCCGACCACCGGCTGCCGGCGGTCCGGGCGCATCTGCTGGAGATGTCCGGTGACGTGCCCGGCGCGCGAGCGGCGTACGAGGAGGCGGCTGCGCGGACGACGAGTGTCCCGCAACAGCGCTACCTGCGTGCCCGGGCCGACAGGCTGTGACTGCTCAGCGGCGAGGCCAGGCGAGGCGTTCGTCGACGCGGTCGTTCGTGGTGGTGCCGGAAGCGGTGTTGAAGTGACGGCTGACGCGCTGCTCGCGGGTGTACGGCGGCCAGCCGGGGTCGCCGGTGCGGGCGAAGTCGATCCAGGTCCGGTGCATGAGGTCCGCGAGGTGCTGCGGCGGTGCGGCGCCGAGCATCGGCGTCGCCGCAGGGTCGTCCAGGTTGTCGAAGACGAACCCGAGCTCGAGGCCATGGCAGGCGCCGAGCGTCCCGTTGCAGGCCGGCGACCTCCAGCCGAACTCGTACACATAAGCGCCGGGCCGGGCCTCGGCCAGCCGGATCGTGGGGATGCGGTAGTACGAGTCCGTCATGATCGCGGCCAGGACGTCGCCTGGCGTGGAGCCGGGACGATTCGCCCGGTAGCGACGGACACCGCGGGCCGGCAGCCCGAAGCGAAGCGCGGCCGCGGCGTACAGCGCGGGCGTGCTGAGACGCGAGGCGAGGCCGGTGGGGACCAGGAAGAGCCGGGCTTCCTCGCTGTTCGTGCCGATCATCAGGTCGACGTCCGGCCGGATTCCGCCGCTGGGGGCGGCAGGCAGGAGCTCACCGTCGACCACCGGGCTGAACGGCAGCAGTGTCCGGGCAACATCGCCCCACACCTTGGCACGCGGCCTGGCCATCACCTGCCGACTGAGGCTGTCCTGTGCGGCGAGCAGCTTCGGCACCGGCACGGCCGCGATCGCCTCGCGCGTCGGCACCGTACCGAGCATCGCCGCCAGCCGGTTGCCGACCGTCCGAGCGCTCGCCGCGCTGATCGTGTTGTGCCCGGCGCCCGACTGCGCGATCGCCCGCCGGAACAGCCCGTCGGCGGCCGGCATCGCGAGCAGTGTGCACACGCTCATCGCCCCGGCGGATTCGCCGAAGACCGTCACGTTGCCCGGGTCGCCGCCGAACGCGGCGATGTTGTCGCGGACCCAGGTCAGCGCGGCGATCTGGTCGAGCAGCCCGAGGTTCGGCGTCCCGTCGCCGAACCACAGGAAACCGTCGGCGCCCAGCCGGTAGTTGATCGTCACCAGGACGACGCCGTCACGCGCGAACCGCGAGCCGTCGTACACCGACAACGCTCCGGACCCGCTCGTGAACGAGCCGCCGTGGACGAACACCATCACCGGTGCCTGCCCGTCGAGCGCCGGCGTCCACACGTTGAGGTTGAGGTAGTCGTCGCCAGGGACGATCACCCGCGGAACGAGCGCGCCGATCACGCCCTCGGGCCTGGTCTGCGGCGCGGTCGGCCCGTAGCCGCGGCAGTCCCGTGGCGCGGTCCACGGCTTCGGCGCGACCGGCGGCCGGAAGCGGTTCGGCCCGACCGGCGGCGCGGCGTACGGGATGCCTTTGAACGCGAGCGCGTCGGTCCCGGCAACAGGCCCGTGCTGCGTGTCGACCAGGACCACCGCGCGACTCTCAGCGCAGGCCGGTCGGGCGGGTCATCGCCAGGGTGAGGAGGTGTTCTACAAGCGTCGCGTAGTCCTTGCCGGACGCCGCCCACAGCCGCGGGAACATGCTGGTCGGCGTGAAGCCGGGCATCGTGTTGATCTCGTTGATCACGACCCGGTTGTCGGCGTCCAGGAAGAAGTCGACGCGCGCCAGCCCCTCGGCCTCGATCGCGTCGAAGGCGATCAGCGCCTTCGCGCGGATCTCGTCCGCGATCTCCGACGGCAGGTCGGCAGGCACCGAGAGCGCCGTGTACTCCTCGCCCTCCGGCAGGTACTTGGTCTCGAAGTCGTAGAAGTCGTGCCCGCCGCCGGACACCGCGATCTCGCCGCAGACGCTGGCCTCCGGGGCGCAGCCGACCGGCCCGCCGAGCACCCCGACCTCGATCTCCCGCGGGCTCTTCGCCGACGCCTCGACGATCACCTTCGGATCGTGCGCCCGCGCCACCGCGACCGCCTCGTCGAGCTCGTCGCGGCTGGTCACCTTGCTGATCCCGAGGCTCGACCCGCCCCGGCACGGCTTGACGAACACCGGGTAGCCGAGCGCGTCGACCGACGCGCGGCACGCCTCCGGGTCCCGGATCCAGTCCCGGTCGCGGATCACGACGTACGGCGTGACCTCGAGCCCGGCGCCCTCGAAGACGACCTTCATGTAGTGCTTGTCCATGCCGACGGCGCTGGCCAGGACGCCGGAACCGACGTACCGGATGTCCGACATCTCGAGCAGGCCCTGGATGGTGCCGTCCTCGCCCCACGGGCCGTGCAGCAGCGGGAAGACCACGTCGACCGCGCCGAGCGTGCTCGGCACCTGGCCCGGCTCGCTGACCACGAGTTCGCGGTTCGCGCCGAACAGCACCGGCATCGCGGTCACGTCGACCTCGGGGAGCTTGCCGTCGGTGATCGACAGCCGCTCCGGGTCGCCGCTCTCCAGCACCCAGTGCCCGCTGGTACTGATGCCGACCGGGACCACGTCGTACTTGTCCCGGTCGATGACCTGCAGGACGTTCGCGGCGGTCACGCACGAGATGGCGTGCTCGCTCGACCGGCCGCCGAAGACGACGGCGACCCGGGGCTTGCGCTGACCTTCTGAGTACTCACTCACCGGCTCGACTGTAGCGGCCCGGAGATCTGGTTCCGACCGGGGTTCGGTTAAGACATGTTCAGATCGGGGCGTCCCAGGCGACTGGCAACGCTGCCACTCCGTACACGAGCGTGTTGTTTCTGTAGTCGATCTCCTCGAACGGTACGGCGAGCCGCAGCGTCGGGATGCGCGTGAAGAGCCTGGTGAAGACCTCCTGCAACTCGACCCGCGCCAGCTGCTGACCGAGGCACTGGTGCGGTCCGAACCCGAAGGCGACATGCGCCGCGGCGTCGCGCTCCACGTCGAGCCGGTCGGGGTCCGGGAACACCGTCTCGTCGCGGTTCGCCGAGGAGAGCGCCGCGATCAGGAACCCGCCGGCCTCGATCGTCGAGGATCCGACCGGTAGCTCATCGGTCACCTGCCGGAACAGCCCGAAGTGCACCACCGACAGGTAGCGCAGCAGCTCCTCGACCGCCGCCGGCGCCAGCGTCGGATCGGACTGCAGCTTGGCGAGCTCGTCAGGGTTGCGCAGCAGCGCCAGCGTGCTCAGCGCGATCATGTTCGCGGTCGTCTCGTGTCCGGCGATCAGCAGTGTGACCCCGACCGTGACGAGCTCCTCCAGGCTCAGCGGCGTACCGGACTCCTCGCCGCGGGTGATCAGCCGGGACAGCAGGTCGTCCTCGCGCCTGGCCTGCTTGGCCAGCACCAGCCCGACGATGTACTGGTTCAGCTCGTCACTGGCCCGGCCGATCTCGTCGGTCCAGCCGTCGACGCGGACGAGCAACGCACTCCGCTCCTGGAACTCGTCGCGGTCCGCGTACGGGACGCCGAGGAGTTCGCAGATCACCAGCGACGGGATCGGCAGCGCGAACTCCTTCACCAGGTCGACGGGTCCTCCGGCGGCGAGCATCGCGTCGATCCGCTCGTCGATCATCGCGGCGATCCGCGGCCGCATCGCCTCCATCCGCCGCGCCGCGAACTCGGTCGCCAGCAGCCTGCGGAGGCGTTTGTGCGCCGCGCCGTCGACCTGCAGGATCGAGCCCGACTCCACCTCCCGCTCCAGATCCGCGTCCGGGACAACGTGATCGGACGGCGCCGGTCGCGAGCTCAGCCGGCTGTCCCGGAGCAACGTGCGGACGTCGTCGTACCGGCTGATCACGTAGGCGTCGACACCGGCCGGCGTCGCCACCTTCGCGAGTTCCTCGGTCCGGCGGTACGCGGCGTACTCGCGGGCCGGGTCGAACGGGCAGCCGGACGGTCTGCCGACGGGAAAGCTCTCGGTCATCGCCACCCCCAACGGGAATTTGGTAGTGACTACCATATGGCTGACGCTCCCGATAAGGAACACCCTGCGGCGCGTCGCAGGCGGTACCCTGCCCGCCATGGGACTGCGCGAGGTGAAGCGGGAGCGGACCCGCCGGCTGATCGCGGACAAGGCGTTCGAGCTGTTCAGCGACAACGGGTTCGGCCGCACCACGGTCGAGCAGATCGCCGCGGCCGCCGAGGTCGGGCCGAGCACCCTGTACCGGTACTTCCCGACCAAGGAAGGGCTGGTCCTGGAGTTCGTCGACGAGTGCCTCGCGGACGCCGTCAGCTGGTTCCACGACCAGCCCGCGATGAACCTGCCGGACGGCCTGTGCGCGGTGATCGAGCGGGTTCTCGAGCAGTTGGAGCGCAACCCGGACCGGATCCGCGCGGTGTTCGACCTGGCCGAACAGACCGCGTCCGTGAGCGCGCACCTCAACGAGCTGATCTGGCGCTTCCGCAACGACCTCGCCGACGTGCTGGTACGCCGGTTGCCCGGCGACGACCTGCGCAGCATCGAGTTCGTGGCCGCGTTGTCCGCCGGCATCACGATGAACATCATCGAGAACGTGGTCCGCGTCTGGGTCGACAGCCCCGGCACGGTCGACGCGAAGACACTCGCCCGGCGGGCGATGCGGCTGTTGCGCGCCGGCGGCGTCCCGCTGCCCGGCGTACCGGACTCCCCCGCGCTCTGACCCCGCCAAGCGGCCAGGGACAATTCGGGCATGACTCCTGACCTCGATCCGTCCACCGTCGTCGTCCACGCGGGCCGGCCCGAGCGGGTGCCGAACGCGCCGCTCGGCGAGTCCCCGGTGTTCAGCTCGACGTACGTGGCCGGTGGGGATCGCGGCTACGGGCGGTTCGGGAACGACGCGTGGACCGCGCTCGAGGAGACCCTCGGGCAACTCGAGGGCGGTCGCGGGCTGACGTTCGCGTCCGGGATGGCGGCCGCCGCGGCCGTCATCGACCTGGTCCCGGTCGGCGGCCGGGTGGTCGCGCCGCAGCACGCGTACTCCGGTGTCCTCGCGCTGCTCGATCAGCAGGCGGCCACCGGCCGGCTGACGGTCGACCGGGCCGGCATCGCCGACACGGACGCGGCCGTCCGGGCGGTCGACGGCGCCGACCTGCTGTGGATCGAGTCGCCGACCAACCCCGCGATGGAGGTCGCCGACATCCCGGCGCTCGCGGCGGCCGGTCGTGCCGCGGGCGCGACCGTGGTCGTCGACAACACGTTCGCCACTCCCCTGCTCCAGCAGCCGCTGCGGCTCGGCGCGGACGTCGTTATGCACTCGGCCACCAAGTTCATCGCCGGGCATTCCGACGTCGTCCTGGGCGCCGTCGTCACCGCGGACGAGGATCTGTGGTCGGCGATCGAGCTCCGCCGCCGCAGTCTCGGCGCGATCCCGGGACCGATGGAGGCCTGGCTGGCGCTCCGCGGCCTGCGCACGCTCGCCCTCCGCCTGGAGCGGGCCGAGTCGAACGCCCTGTTCCTGGCCGAGCGGCTGCGCGCGCATCCGCGGGTCAGCCGGGTCCGCTACCCGGGCCTGCCGGACGACCCGGGACACGACCGCGCCGCCGCGCAGATGTCCGGCTTCGGCGCGATCCTCGCCTTCGAGCTCGGCGGCGACGCGGCCGCCGCCCAGAAGCTCTGCGAGTGCACGCAGCTGTGGGTGCACGCGACCAGCCTCGGCGGCGTCGAGTCGATGCTCGAACGCCGCCGCCGCTGGCCGATCGAGGTGCCGACCATCCCCGAGGACCTGATTCGGCTGTCCGTGGGTATCGAGCACCCCGACGACCTGTGGGCCGACCTGGAGCAGGCCCTCAGCGCTTCGAGTTGAGCACCGGCCCGCCGAAGAAGGTCAGCACGCACAGCACCACGGGCAGGATGAACGCGATGTTCAGCGGCATCCAGTGCGCGAGGCCGCCGATCAGCGCCGGCCCGGCGAGCAAGCCGACGTACCCGAGACCGACGACACGGGCCATCAGGGCGCCGGACGAGCGCGGGTCGAGGTTGCCGGCGGCGGTGAAGAGCTGCGGTACGCCGCCCGCGAGGCCGAGGCCGAAGACCGCCCAGCCGACGAGCGCGACGGGCACCCACGGCACGACGATCACCAGGGTCAGACCGGCCGCGGCCATCGCGGCTCCCCAGCGCACGATCGCGGCCGGGCCGACGACGGCGGCCACCCGGTCGGTGAGGAACCGCCCGACGGTCATCGCGACCGCGAACGCGCCGTACGCGTAGGCCGCCGTGCTGACCGAGGTGTCGAGGATGTCGCGGAAGTGCAGTGCGGCCCAGTCGTTTGCCACGCCCTCGGACAGCATCAGGCCGAACGCGAGCCCGCCGAGCGCCCAGACCAGCTTCGCCGGCGGCTTCTCCCGCGGTGCCGCGTCGTCCGCCTCATCGTCGGAGACGGTTGCCTCCAGCAAGAAACGGCTGGCGGCCAGCGAGAGCACGATGCAGACCAGGCCGGCCAGGCCGAGCGTGACCTCGGTCGGTACGCCGGCGCGCAGCGTGGCCGCGCCGATGACGGCCGCGATCGCGCCGCCGATCGACCACATCGCATGGAAGGCGGCCATGATCGGTCGCGGGTAGCCGCGTTCGACGACGACGGCCTGCGCGTTCATGCCGACGTCGATCGAGCCGTTGCCGAAGCCGACGAGGATCAGCGTGAGCCCCAGCGTCCACCAGTTGGTGGCCAGGCCGGGCCCGGCGAGCGCGATGCCGAGCAGGATGCCCGCGGCCGGGACGAGCCGGCGCTGGCCGAGCTTGTCGACGAGTGGGCCGGCGACCTGCATGCCGATGAACGCGGCGCCGCCGAGGACGAGCAGGAGCAGCCCGAGCGTGCTGTGGGTGATCCCGGTCGCCTGCTCGATGCTCGGGATGTGCACCACCCACATCCCGACCGCGAAGCCGTTCAGGCCGAAGTACAGCCAGGTGGCGACACGGGCGGCTCGGGGCGGTGCAGTTTGGAGCTGAATGTCAGTGGCGCTCAAGAGGCCACCTCTACGAGGGTGCCGCGTTGGGTCAGCAAGGTTCGTTGGTCCTCGGGTGCGGAGTCGTCGGTGATGATCAGGTCGGGGCGGTCGGCGGCGCAGACGTAGGCGAGCGCGGCCCGGTCCCACTTGGCGCCGTCGGCGAGCACGATGGATCGGTTGGCGACCTTCAGAGCTTCCTGTTTGACCTCGGCGTCACCCAGGTCGAAGGCCGTCATCCCCGCGTCGAGGCTGAAGGCGCACGGGCTCAGGACGGCGGCGTCGAACCGGAGCGCGCGGAGTGAGGCGACCGTCAGCGGACCGACGAGCGACAGCTCGCCCTTGCGCGCCTCGCCGCCCGGCATCAGCAAGCGGATCCGCGGCGCGTCGGCCAGCTCGTGCGCGACGTGCAGCGAGAGCGGCATCACCGTCAGCGCGCGGTCGTGCAGCAGTTTCGCGGTCTCCAGCGCCGTCGTACCGCTGTCGAGCACGATCGTCTCGCCGTCGCGGAGGTGCTCGACCGCGGCGCGGGCGATCGCCTGCTTGGCGGCGACGGCGGCCTGGGCGCGCAGCGAGTGCGGCGGCTCGAGACTGGACGGCATCGCGGACACCGCGCCGCCGTGGACCCGCTTCAGGACGCCTTGCGCGGCCAGGAAGTCGAGATCGCGGCGTACCGTCATGTCGGAGGCCTCGGTCGCCTCGACCAGCTCCTGGACCGACACTCGGTCGACGGCCTGCAGTCGCTCTACGATCATTTGGTGCCGTTCCGCACTTCTCATGCGCAAAAAACTACCATCCGCCTGATCGTTCAAACAGATAGCGTGTTTGCTTGTGACTGATGACACCACCCTTGTCCGGCGCTCGCGGTACGCCGTGGCCGCCGTCTTCTGCGTGCACGGAGCGGTGACCGGGTCGTTCGCGACCCGGGTCCCGTGGATCCAGGAGCACGCGGGGGTGTCCGCGGGCCAGCTCGGGTTGGCGCTCGCGTTCCCGGCCCTCGGCGCGGCGCTGATGATGCCGCTGGCCGCCCGGGTCAGCCACCGGTTCGGGACCCGGACCGCGCTCCGCGGGCTGCTCGCGCTCTGGACGCTGTCGCTGATCCTGCCGTCGTTCGCGCCGGGCCTGCTGACGCTCTGCGCCGCCCTGCTGATCTACGGCGGTACGGCGGGCATGGCCGACGTCGCGATGAACGCGCTCGGTGTCGAGGTGGAGCACCGGCTGAAGAGGTCGATCATGTCCGGGCTGCACGGCCTGTGGAGCGCGGGCGCCCTGCTCGGCTCCGCGGTCGGGACGGTCGCGGCGCACAAGAACCTCAGCGCCCAGGTCCATCACGTGGTCGCAGCCGTCGTCCTCACGCTCGTCGGCGCGGTGGTGTGCCAGTTCGTGCTGAACATCCACCCCGACGACGACGAGGAGCCGCCGGCGCGGTTCGCGCTGCCGCCGAAGTCGGCGTTGCTGATCGGCGCGGTCGGGTTCTGCGCAGTGTTCGCCGAGGGCGCGAGCCTGGACTGGTCGGCGGTGTACCTGCGCGACATCCTGGACAGCTCGGCCGGTGTCGCGGCCGGCGCGACGACCGGCTTCGCGTTGACGATGGCGATCGCGCGGCTCACCGGCGACGCGGTGGTCGACCGGTTCGGCGCGGTCCGTACGGTGCGCTGGAGCGGCGTGATCGCGACGCTCGGCGGCCTGCTCGTGGTCGTCGCGCCGAACGCGGTCGTGGCGATGGCCGGCTTCGGCCTGATCGGCGTCGGGATCGCGGTCGTCGTACCGCTCGCCTTCGCGGCGGCCGGCCGCACCGGCGACAACGCGAGCCAGGCGATCGCCGGCGTCGCCACCATCACGTACGCGTCGGGCCTGGTCGCGCCGTCGATCATCGGCGGCATCGCGCAGGCCAGCAGCCTGACCATCTCGTTCGTCGTCGTGACCGCTCTGGCGGCGTGCCTGGCCGTCTTCGCCCGGGTGCTGTCGACCAGCACCCGGACAGCGCCCGGCGACGTCCTTCCCCGGTGATACGAATCGTGGGATGACGACCTTCCGGGTAGCTGGAGCAGAGGACGCGGCGGCGGTCGCGGAGTTGCACGGCGACAGTTGGCGGCGGCATTACCGCGGTGCGTACGCCGATGCGTTCCTCGACGACGAGTCGCCGGAGTACCTCGGCGCGATGTGGGCCCAGCGGCTCGCGGCGCGCGAGGGGACGCGGACGACCGTGGCGGAGGACGAGGGGCAGCTGATCGGGCTCGCGCATGTGGTGTTCGACGCGGACCCGAAGTACGGCGCCCTGGTCGACAACCTGCACGTCCGGGCACCGCTCAAGCGGCAAGGAATCGGCACCCGGCTGCTCGCGCTCACGGCGGAGCACGTCCGGGACACCGGGATCTTCCTCTGGGTGCTCGAGCAGAACACCGCCGCGCAGGCGTTCTACGAGGCGCGCGGCGGGATCCGCGGCGACCGCAAGGACGTCCCGTCGCCCGGCGGCGAACCGCGCCGGCTCAACGGACAGCCCGCCTGCTTCCGGTACTACTGGCCGGATCCCGCGACCTTGACGGACTCGATCAGCGCGTACGACGCCTGACTCGCCGCCTCCGGATCGCCGGCCCGGATCGCCTCCAGGACGTCGAGGTGCGCGTCGAGGATCCGGCGGTCCTCGGGGATCGTCGCGGTCTGCTGGATCGACGCGGCGAGCACCTCGGCGAGCGCGTCGTACAGCCGCAGCAGCAACGGGTTCCGGCTCGCGGCGACGACACCGCGGTGGAAGTCGGTGTCGGCGATCACGAACGCGTCCAGGTCGTCCGCCGCGAGCGCCGCGGCGCGGGCCTCGAGCGCGTCGGTGAGCGGCGTCAGGTCGGCCGATGCCGCGTGCTGGGCGGCGAGCCGGGCGGCGGCCGCCTCGATGCCGGCGCGCGCGTCGAGGACGTCGGTGAGTGACGCCGAGAGCTCGTCCCGGACCAGGACGCCGGTGATCTCGTTGGTCGCGCGGACGTAGGTCCCGTCGCCGACGCGCGGCTCGAGCAGACCGGTCAGGCTGAGCGATCGAAGCGCCTCCCGCACCGTGCCGCGGCTGACGCCGAGCTCGCTCGCGAGCTGATTCTCGCCGGGGATCCGCGTGCCCCGCGGCCAGGCGCCGGACTCGATCTGCGCCCGGAACTGCTCCGAGACCTGCAGCACCAGCGGCACCTGGCGCACCGGACCGTTCATCGTCATGCCCTACAGTATATAAATGTAGGACATCTACATGAGAGCTCAGGAGAGGTGTGTCGTGGCAGTGCTGACCGAACCGATGACTCGAGGGCGGTCGTCACTGATCACCGCGACCGCCTTCGTGGTCGCGCTGAGCCTGCGGCCGGCGCTGACCGCGGTCGGTCCGGTGCTGCCCCGGATCGGCCTCGACCTGCAGCTCGGCGAGGCCGCGCAGGGCCTGCTGGGCACGCTGCCGCTGCTCGCCTTCGCGGCGGCCTCTCCCCTGGTCCACCTCGCGTCCCGGCGGTTCGGCATGGAACGGGCGGTGTTCGTTTCGCTGCTGGTGCTCGCAGCCAGCAGCGCGCTCCGCCCGTACACAGGCCAGGCCGGGCTGTGGATCGGCACGGCCGTCGTCGGCGGCGCGATCGCGGTCGGCAACGTCCTGGTGCCCGTCATCCTCAGGCGGGACTACGCCGCCCATGTCTCGCGGGCGACCGGCATCTACACGGCCTTCATCACCGGCGGCGCGGCGATCGCCTCGATCCTCGCCGTACCGATCGCCGACGCGGTCGACTGGCGACTGTCCCTGGCGGTCTGGGGCGGGCTCGCCGTCCTGGTCGCCGCGATCTGGCTGCCGCGGACGCTGTCACCGGAGCCGATGCCGCCCGCCAGAACAGCCGACGAGGCCCCGCCGATGAGCGTCTGGCGGCAGCCGATGGCCTGGCTGGTGACCGGCTTCATGGGGCTGCAGTCGACGAGCTTCTACCTGTTCGTGAACTGGCTGCCCACCATCGAGATCACCACCGGCGGCGTCTCCGAGCGGTCCACCGGTGTGCACCTGTTCGTCTTCCAGGTGTTCGGGCTGATCGGCGGGCTCAGCATCCCGCTGCTGCTGAAGCATCCGACGAACCAGCTGGCCGGCCTGATGATCGCGAGTACGCCGATCCTCGTCGCCCTGCTCGGTCTGCTGCTGGCGCCGCACCTGGCGATCGTCTGGGCAGTCGTCGGCGGACTGGGCCAGGGCGCCGGGCTGGTCGCGGCGCTCTCGCTGATCAGCCTCCGCGGCCGCAGCCACCACGAAACCACCCAGCTGTCCGGCATGGCACAAGCGGTCGGCTACACGCTCGCCGCGGCTGGTCCGGTCGTCGCGGGTTACCTGGTCCAGGTGACCGGCGGCTGGAGTACGACGCTGAGCGTCTTCGCGACGCTGGCGGCTACGCAGGTCGTACTGGGTTACGCGGCCGGCCGAGACACCCGCGCCACCTGACCTACAACCGACCCGGCGACCGGTGACCTCAAGTGGCGAGCGGAGACCTGAAGTGGCGACCTGGGCCCTGAAATAGCAGGTCCCAGGTCACCGTTGCAGGTCTCAGGCCGCCACGAGCTGGCTCACTTGTCCGTCGAGAACGCCGCGTCGAAGGCGGCCTCCGGCTTGTCGAAGGCCAGGGCGCGGATGACGTTGACCGCCTCCGCCGCGCCGACCTTGCGCTCCATACCGGCGTCCTCCCACTCGACCGAGATCGGGCCGTCGTAGCCGATCGAGTTCAGCACGCGGAAGCAGTCCTCCCACTGCACGTCGCCGTGACCGGTGGAGTAGAAGTCCCAGCCGCGCCGCGGGTCGCCCCAGGGCAGGTGCGAGCCGAGCCGGCCGTTGCGGCCGCCGCCGACGCGCATCCGGGTGTCCTTGCAGTCCACGTGGTAGATCCGGTCCTTGAAGTCCCAGAGGAACGCGACCGGGTCGATGTCCTGCCACACCATGTGCGACGGGTCCCAGTTCAGGCCGAAGGCCTCCCGGTGCCCGATCGCCTCCAGGGTGAGCGTGGTGGTCCAGTAGTCGTAGGCGATCTCCGACGGGTGCACCTCGTGCGCGAACCGGACACCCTCGGAGTCGAACACGTCGAGGATCGGGTTCCAGCGGTCGGCGAAGTCCTGGTAGCCGGCCGCGATCCGCTCCGCGGGCACCGGCGGGAACATCGCGACGTACTGCCAGATCGACGAGCCGGTGAAGCCGATGACGGTGTTCACGCCGAGCTTCGCGGCCGCCCGCGCGGTGTTCTTCAGGTCCTCGGCGGCGCGCTGCCGGACGCCCTCGGCGTCGCCGTCGCCCCAGATCCGGGACGGCACGATCGCCTGGTGCCGGAAGTCGATCGGGTCGTCGCAGACCGCCTGCCCCACCAGGTGGTTGGAGATCGCGAAGACCTGCAGGTTGTACTTCTCCAGGATGTCCAAGCGGGTCTGGACGTAGGAGTCGTCGTCGACGGCCTGCTGAACGTCGAAGTGGTCGCCGGAGCAGGCGATCTCGACGCCGTCGTACCCGGCCTCGGACGCGAACTGGCAGACCTCCTCGAACGGCAGGTCGGCCCACTGACCGGTGAAGAGAGTGATCGGACGAGGCATCTCAAAGGCTCCTAGGAGTTGTCGACGGTGATCCAGGCGCTGCCGTCCGCGGCGGACCGCAGTACGGCGTCGACCACGTGGGCGGACCGCGCTCCGGCGGCGAAATCGGGCAGGCCGTCCGGGCGGTCGCCCAGGACGGCGGCGTAGCTGTCGGCGACGAACGAGTCGAACGCGTCCTGGTACCCCTGCGCGTGACCGGCCGGCAGCCGGTTCACCCGCGCGGCCGGCGGGCTGAGCGTCTCGGGATCCCGCGTGAGCAGCTGCGAGGCGTCGCGGCGGCCGACCCAGAGCCGGTCCGGGTCCTCCTGGTCGAAGCCGAAGCTCGACTCGGTGCCGGACACCTCCAGGTACAGCCGGTTCTTCCGGCCGGCCGCGACCTGGCTGACCACGATCGTCCCGACCACACCGGCCTCGGTCCGGAACTGTGCGGTCGCGAGGTCCTCGGTCCGGACCTCGACGCCGCCGCGCTGCGCCCGCACCGTCCGCAGCTGCGCGCTGATCGCGGCGATCCGGTCGCCGGTGACGAACTCGGTGAGGTCGCACCAGTGCGAGCCGATGTCGGCGAACGTCCGTGACGGTCCGCCGGTCGTGTCGTCCACGCGCCAGTTCTGGTCGTCCGCACCGGCGAGCCAGTCCTGCAGGTACGAGCCGTGCAGGCTGGTGATCACACCGGCGTCGCCGGCGGCGATCCGGGTGCGCAGCTCGCGGACCATCGGGTGGTAGCGGTAGACGAACGGCACGGCGCCGACCAGGCCCGCCTCGTGCGCTGCGGCGGCCAGTCCGGTGGCGTCCTTGGCCGAGGTGGCCAGCGGCTTCTCACAGACCACGTGCTTGCCCGCCTCGAACGCCTTCAGCGCGACATCGCGATGCGTGTTGTTCGGCGTACAGATGTGCACGACGTCGATGTCGGCGGCCAGCAGCTCGTCCAGGCTCGCGAATCCGCGCTCGGCGCCGGTCGCCTCGGCCGCAGCCTCGGCCCGCGCGGGCGACGAGCCGACGGCACCGACGACGGTCGCTCCCGAGACCAGCGCGGACCGGCCGTGGACCCGGCCCATGAACCCGCCACCGACGATCCCGACCCTGAGCTTTCGCGCATTGGTGGACACGTCGAAGGACGCTATGGGACCCTTTTGAACCCTGTCAAGCAAAAGTCCACGGCCAGTACGACGAAAGTCCGGGTGATGAGCGCTATCGGTACGGCGGACGCGGTGCTGCGACTGCTCCTCGACGGGCAGCCGCGGACCCGGGCCGAGCTGATCGAGCGCAGCGGCCTCGCACGGTCCACGGTGACCGGGCGGATCGAGGCACTGCTCGCGGAGGGGCTCGTGGTGCCCTCGGGCGAAGCGGCCTCGACCGGCGGGCGCCCACCGGCGCGGTTCCGGTTCAACCCGACTGCTCGGCTCGTGCTCGCCGCGGACGTCGGCGCGACTCATCTGTCGGTCGCGCTCACCGATCTGACCGGTGCGATCCTGCATCGCACGACGAGCCGCCTGGCGATCGCCGAGGGGCCGGAGGTCGTGCTCGACGCCGTCGCCGCGGCCGGTCAGGCGTTGCTGCAGGAGGCCGGGCGGTCCCGCACGGATCTGGCCGGAACGGGCGTCGGGCTACCGGGCCCGGTCGAGCACAGCACCGGGCGGCCGAACCATCCGCCGATCATGCCCGGCTGGGACTCGTACGACGTCGTCGGTCGGTTGCGCCGGGAGCTGCCCGGGCCGGTGCTGGTCGACAACGACGTGAACATCATGGCGCTCGGCGAGCACGCGACGGCGTACCCGGACGTCGAGCACCTGCTGTTCGTGAAGGTTGCCACCGGCATCGGAGCGGGCGTGATCAGCGGCGGCCGGTTGCACCGCGGCGCGCAGGGCGCGGCCGGGGACATCGGCCATATCCAGGCGCCGGGTCATACCGCGCTGTGCCGCTGCGGCAACACCGGCTGCCTGGAAGCGATCGCCTCCGCGGCCGCGCTCGCGTCCAAGCTCGGAAGGGAGACCAGCCAGGACATCGTGGACCTGGTCCGGGCCGGCAACACCGAGGCGACCACCGCGATCCGCCAGGCCGGCCGCGAGATCGGCACCGTCCTGGCGGCCGCGGTCAGCCTGCTCAACCCGTCGGTCATCGTCGTCGGCGGCTCCCTCGCCCAGGCCGGCGACAGTCTGCTGGCCGGCCTCCGCGAAACCGTCTACGCCCGGTCGTTGCCCCTGGCCACGACCGATCTGCGCGTGGTCCCGTCCCGCACCGGCCGGGACGCCGCCCTGCTGGGTGCGGCCGCGCTCGTCGTCGCGCACACGCTCAGCTGACCCAAGTGGTCGCGATCTTGTCGATGAGCGTGATGACTTCGTCGAGGTGGTCGCCGCTCCGGGCGCGGCCGAAGCCGTGCCGGCGGGTCCAGAACGCCGACTGGACGATGACCAGGTGCGTCCAGCGGCGGATGTGCTCGGCGTCGATCCCCGACGCCTCGGCGAACCGCTCGAGCTCCTTGTCCAGATACGGCATCAGCTCGTCGAGGGCGAGGCCGCCGACGAACAGGTAGTACGCCCGGGTGCGCAGGAAGAACGCCGCGTCGTACGCCGGATCGCCGACGTACCCCTTCGGGTCGACGACCAGCCAGGGCTCGCGGTCCGCCCGCAGGATGTTGCGCGCATGAAAGTCACCGTGGATCAAAGTCTCCGGCTGCTCGCGGCAATGCTCGTCGACGACCGACAGCGCCTGGTCCACGACCGCGGACGGCAACCGATGGTCGAGTTCGGCCGCGTCCTGGTGCAGTTGCTCGGCCCACGCGCCGGCCTGCTCGGACATGCGCGGCAGTCCGGCCGGCGCCGGGATCGTCAATTGACGGAGCAGACCCCCGGCAATCACCGCGGAGTCAACAGCGTCGGCGGGGATGAGCATCTCACCCATGTGCTCGGCGAGTGTGCTGGTGTTCGCACGCTCGAGCAGCATCGCGTACCGGGCGTCGTCGCGCCGGTACAGCTTCACCGCGCCACGCCCGCCCCAGGCCTCGAAAGCGTCCGGCTCGTGCACGTTGCCCGGATGCGGGAACGACACCTTGAGCACTGCGTCTCCACGCACCGGCACCACCACGCCGACCTGGCCGTGCAGTACGTCGCCGTCGCGCTGGAGCTCCCAGCGATCCAGCAGGTCCTCGACGATCCCGGGCAGCTCGTCGAGCCACGCCTGCCCGGTAGCGCCTTCGCGCTCGACGGTGACCTTGGCGAACGCCTCCGGGATCATCCCCAGCGTTCCGACTTCGCCGAGCGGGAGACCAGGCTGAAGAGCATGTCCTTGGGGGTCATCTCGCCGGCGACGACCTTGGTGACGTGTTCGGCGATCGGCATCTCGACGTCGTGCCGGTGCGCCAGCTCGCTGATCGAGGCGCAGGACTTCACACCCTCGGCGACCTGACGGGTGCCGCTCGCGATGTCCGCGACGGTCATACCCTGACCGAGCTTCTCGCCGAACGTGCGGTTGCGCGACAGCGGCGACGAGCAGGTCGCCACCAGGTCGCCGAGACCGGCCAGCCCGGAGAACGTGTGCTCGTCGGCGCCCAGCGCCGTCCCCAGGCGGGCGATCTCGGCCAGGCCGCGGGTGATCACCGAGGCCCGGGCATTGTCGCCGAACCCGAGCCCGACCGCCATACCGACCGCGAGCGCGATCACGTTCTTGCAGGCGCCGCCGAGCTCACAGCCGACGACGTCGTTGTTCGTGTACGGGCGGAACGTCGGCGAATGGCAGAGCTTCTGCAACCGCGCCGCCGTCCCCTCGTCCGCACAGGCGACCACCGAGGCAGCCGGTTGACCCTCGGCGATCTCGCGCGCCAGGTTCGGGCCCGAGACCACCGCGATCCGCTCCGGGCCGGCGCCGGTGAGCTCGGCGATCACCTCGCTCATCCGCTTCGTCGTCCCGAGCTCGACGCCCTTCATCAGGCTGACCAGCGGTACGGCGTTCGGCAGGACGCCGGCCCAGTCCGCGAGGTTGTCGCGCAACGACTGCGACGGCACCGCGAGGACGACGGCCTCCGCCCCGTCAGCCGCCTCGGCGGGGTCGTGGGTCGCGGTGATCGCCTCGGACAGCCGGATCCCGGGCAGGTACTCGGCGTTCTCGTGCCGGGTGTTGATCACCTCGCACAGCGATTCCCGCCGGGCCCATACCGACACCTGGTTCCCCGCGTTCGCCAGCACCGTGGCGAACGCCGTCCCCCAGGAGCCCGCGCCGAACACCGCGACCTTGGTCATGCTTTGTCCTCGCCTTCGGCTTTGCGGGCCTTGCGGAGGTCGTAGAGCTCCTTGGGCGGTTCCTCGCCGCGCAGTTCGCCGAGCGTCTCGGCGACCCGGGCCATGATCACCTCGGTTGCCTCGTGCAACAGCTGGTTGGTCAGCGGCTTGCCCTCGAAGGCGCTCAGGTCGACGGGCTTGCCGGCCCGCACCTGCAGGGTCTTGCGCGGCAGCAGCCGGAACCGCATCTTGCCGGTGTATGACCGGAGGATCTCCTGCGCTCCCCAGTTCGCGACCGGGATCACCGGGCAGCCGGTCATCAACGCGATCCGCGCAGCGCCGGTCTTGCCGGTCATCGGCCACATCGCGGGATCGCGGGTGATCGTGCCCTCCGGGTACACGCCCACGCACTCACCGCGTTCGACCGCGGCCACCGCGTCCCGGAACGCGTCCGCGGCCTGCGCGGAGTCCCGGTACACCGGGATCTGCCCGGCGCCGCGGATGATCGTGCCGAGCACCGGGATCTTGAACACCGACGCCTTGCCGAGGAACCGCGGGATCCGCCGGCACTCCCAGATGAAGTACCCGAGCACCACCGGGTCGAAGTGCGAGATGTGGTTGGGCACGTACACCACGCCGCCGGACCGCGGCATGTTCTCGCGGCCGGTGAACCGGCACTTGGTGAACGCGATCATGAAGGGCTTCACGAGCGCGACGATCACCCCGAACCAGAACCCACGCGGCGGCCGTGGATCCGCCTGCCTCGCGTCCACAGCTGCCTCCTGGTGCTCGTACCCGCCGTCGGTCATGGGAGAATCCTGCCTGATGGCAGACCTACAGGTCGCTCCCTGGACCCTGGTGATCCCGGTGAAGCGTACGGCGATCGCAAAGAGCCGGCTCGCTCCGGCCTACCCTCAGCACCGTCCCGAGCTGGCCCGTGCCTTCGCCGTCGACACTACTGCGGCCGCCCTGGCCTCTCCCCTGGTGCACATGGTGCTGGTGGTCACCGACGACCCGCTGGTGGCCGCGGACGTCACCGCCGCCGGAGCGCGCGTGGTCCCGGACCTGCCCGCCGCCGGTCTGAACGAAGCCTTGCTGCATGGAGCAACTGTGGCCGCTACCGAGTTCGCAGGCAACGGCGTCGTGGCGCTGTCGGCCGACCTGCCCGCGTTGCGCCCGGCCGAGCTGACCGCCGCGCTCGCCGCGTGTACGGCGCCGCGCTCGTTCGTGGTGGACCTGCCCGGCACCGGGACGACGCTGCTCGCCGCCGCGCCCGGTGTGGCGCTGGATCCCCGCTTCGGCGTCGGATCCGCCCTGGCCCACCAGGCGTCCGGCGCGGTCCCGATCGAGCTGACCGCGATCGAGTCGGTACGCCGCGACGTCGACACCGCGGCCGATCTCGCGCACGCCGTACAGCTCGGCGTCGGCCCGGCGACCGCGGACGTGATGTCGCTGGTTCTCGGTGCCGCGACCGGGACCGAAGGTCTAGCCTGCTGACATGCAAGCGACAGTGAGCGCGTACGACGGCGACACGTTCTCCGGCACCGTGCTGACGGACACCGGGATCGAGCTCCCGTTCACCGTGCACGCCATCTCCGACACCCCGGTCCTGCATCTGCGGGTGGGCCAGCGGGTGCGGATCGAGACCACCGGGTCGGGTGCGGCAACGACCGTGACGAAAGTGGAGTTCGCCACCCGCCTCTGACGGCTTACGTCCGAAGATGTCGCGAGACGTGTTGCCACTTCTTCGGACGTAAGCGGGTGCAGACACGGCGAAGGCCGGTCGCCCCTGGTACGGGGTGACCGGCCTTCGCACTTTGTGCGGTCTGCCGCAGTGCGTGAAGATCAGCGAGCGGTGCGCTTCGCCGCGGTCTTCTTGGCGGGGGCCTTCTTGGCCGGCGCCTTCTTCGCAACGGTCTTGGCCGGGGCCTTCTTGGCGACCGTCTTGGCCGGGGCCTTCTTGGCAACGGTCTTCGCCGGAGCCTTCTTGGCGACCGTCTTGGCCGGGGCCTTCTTCGCGACCGTCTTCTTCGCAGCGGCGGTCTTCGTGGCAGCGGCCTTCACCGGGGCGGCCTTCTTCGCCGGGGCAGCCGCCTTGGTGGCGGTCGCGGCCGGCTTCGGGACGACCAGCTTCGGCAGCTTCTTCGCACCGGAGACGACGGCCTTCAGCTCCGCACCCGCGCGGAACTTCGGCACCGTGGTCTTCTTCGCGCGCTTGGTCTCACCGGTCCGCGGGTTGCGCACGATGCGCGCGCCACGCTCGATGGCCTCGAAGGCACCGAATCCGGTGATGGCGACCTTGCCACCCTTCTTGGTCAGCTCACGCTGGACGGTGTCGATCACCGACTCCAATGCGTGCTGGGCCTGGCGGCGGTTTCCGTCGAAGTGCACTGCGAGCGCTTCGACCAACTGGCTCTTGTTCACTGCTTCCCTCCGTGAACACTAGGCGTCGAGCACAGCGCTCGATCTCACAGGAACGTTATGGACTCAAACCGCCATGCACAAACACCAACGCGGCAAATTTGCCTTGTTTTAGGCGATTCGGGCCACAATTTCGCCCGATACGGGTCCCAGCAGGGGTTTCAGAGCCACCCGCGGCGCTTGAAGATCTGGTGCAGACCTCCACACACCAAGGCCATCAGGCCGATCGCGAAGGGGTATCCGTACTGCCAATGCAGCTCCGGCATCTTGTCGAAGTTCATCCCGTAGACGGTGCCGATCAGGGTCGGGGCGAACAGGATCGCCGCCCAGGCAGAGATCCGCTTCACCTCTTCGTTCTGCTCGCTGCTGGCGATCGCGAGGCTCTTCATCTCCTCGTTCTGCTGCTGCGCGACCAGCGTCGCGTTCACCGTCAGGATGTCGCGGAGCAGCTCGCGGAAACCGTCGACCTTCTCCACCACCTCGGTGACGTGGTCGGCCACGTCCCGCAGTGAACGTTGCAGTTCCTCGTCCACGCCGTACTTCTGGAAACCGCCGCGCAACTGCTCGAGCATCCCGACCAGCGGCCGGGTCGCGCGCTGGAACTCGATCACCTCACGGGACAGTTCGTAGATCCGCCGCGACACCTTCGGATCGCCGCGGAACACCTCGGTCTCGATCTCGTCGATGTCGTTCTCCAGACCGGCGACCACCGGCGCGTACCCGTCGACGACCTTGTCCATGATCGCGTACAGCACAGCCTCGGCGCCGCGGCCGAGAAGGTCGGGATCGCGCTCCACCCGGCGCCGTACCGCTGCCAGGTTGGGCGCTTCGGCGTGCCGGACCGTCACCACGAAGTCCGGGCCGACGAAGACGTGCACCTCACCGAACTCGACCTCCTCGGTCGCGTCCCGGTACCGCGCGGCCTTCAGCACGACGAACAGCGTCTCGCCGTACCGCTCCAGCTTGGGCCGCTGATGCGCCTCGTTGGCGTCCTCGATCGCGAGCTCGTGCAGGTCGAACTCCTGCGCCAGCGAGGCGAGCTCGCGGCTGTCCGGCCGGTACAACCCGATCCACGCCAGGCTCTGCGGCGACGTGTGCAGGGCCGTGTAGGTGTCCGCGAGCGACTGCGGGGACGCGATTCGGTTGCCGCCGCAGTAGATCGCGCTGTCGACGACGCTGTGTCCCTTGGGCTTCTGCGGATCGCGGTGCTGCTTGTCGGCCGGCTCGATCGCGGGCGCGGCGGCTGCGGCGTGCTTGCGGGCGGCGGCGCGCAGTGACGGAGTACGGCTGAACGCACGGAACGTGCGCAGGCGCAGGTCGGACATGAGTCCTCCAGGAGCGATGTGGTGCGGGTGAGTGATCAGCACACGTCTGCCCGACCCTGCTACTACTAGAGGAAAAGACCCCCCACAGGCCGAGCGAGACCGGTATGTCTGGAGGGGTCACTGCTGTTGGTCATCAGCGCCTCACCTCCTTGGTCTCGCACACCTGGTTCTTCCAACCCCTGAAGGGTAACACCAGAGTTATCGCCCCCGGCCATTCAAACGTTACGGGGGCGATAACTCCGCAGGAGCTTCAGGCCTTGGCCGGAAGGGTTGCCGGCTTGAAGGACGGACGGGTCGCTTCGTAGGCAGCGATGTCGGCCTCGTGGGACAAAGTGATGCCGACGTCGTCCAGACCGTTCAGCAGCCGGTAGCGCGTGTAGTCGTCGATCTCGAAGGGCGCCGAGACGTCACCGGCCGAAATCGTCTTGTTCTCCAGGTCGACCGTCACCTTGGTGCCCGGGTCGGCCTCGATCGTGGTCCACAGCTGCTCCACGACCTCCTGCGTCACCAGGGCCGCCAGCAGACCGGCCTTGCCCGAGTTGCCGCGGAAGATGTCGCCGAAGCGCGACGACACGACCACGCGGAACCCATAGTCGAGCAGGGCCCAGACCGCGTGCTCCCGCGAGGATCCGGTGCCGAAGTCCGGTCCCGCCACGAGCACCGAGACGCCGTCGTACTCGGGCTGGTTGAGGACGAACGACGGATCGTTGCGCCAGGCCGCGAACAGCCCGTCCTCGAAGCCGGTCCGGGTGACCCGCTTCAGGTACACGGCCGGGATGATCTGGTCGGTGTCGACGTTGCTGCGGCGCAGCGGGGCCGCCGTACCGATGTGCTGGGTGAAGGCATCCATGATTCCGTTGCTCCTCAGGCGTTCGCGGGTACGGCGACGGGCGGCAGGTCGGCCGGAGCGGCCAGCGTTCCGGTGACGGCGGTCGCGGCGGCGACCAGCGGCGACACCAGGTGGGTGCGACCGCCCTTGCCCTGACGGCCTTCGAAGTTGCGGTTGGACGTCGAAGCGCTGCGCTCGCCCGGGGCCAGCTGGTCCGGGTTCATCCCCAGGCACATCGAGCATCCGGCCCCACGCCATTCGGCGCCGGCGTCCTTGAAGATCGTGTCCAGGCCCTCGGCCTCGGCCTGCAGGCGGACCCGCCCGGAGCCCGGGACCACCAGCATCCGGGTGCCCTCGGCAACCTTCCGCCCGGCCAGCACCCCGGCCGCGGCCCGCAGGTCCTCGATCCGGCCGTTGGTGCAGGACCCCAGGAACACCGTGTCCACGTGGATGTCGCGCAGCGGCGTACCGGCGGTCAGGCCCATGTACTCCAGGGCGCGCTCGGCGGCGACCCGGTCGTTCTCATTGTCGAAGTCGTCCGGCGACGGCACCGTGGCCGCCAGCGGCACGCCCTGGCCCGGGTTCGTGCCCCAGGTGACGAACGGTGTGATCTCCTCGGCCTTCAGCACGACCTCGCGGTCGAAGGACGCGTCCTCGTCGGTGGCCAGGCTCTTCCAGTACTCGACGGCCGCCTCCCAGTCGAGGCCCTGCGGTGCGTGCGGCTTGTCCTTCAGGTACTCGAAGGTGGTCTCGTCCGGCGCGATCATGCCGGCCTTGGCGCCCCACTCGATCGACATGTTGCAGATCGTCATCCGGGCCTCCATGCTCAGCGCCCGGATCGCCTCGCCGCGGTACTCGACGATGTAGCCCTGGCCGCCGCCGGTGCCGACCTTCGCGATCAGCGACAGCACCAGGTCCTTGGCCGAGACGCCCTCGGGCAGCACGCCGTCGACGGTGACCGCTATGGTCTTCGGCCGGGCCTGCATCAGCGTCTGGGTGGCCAGCACGTGCTCGACCTCGCTGGTACCGATGCCGAAGGCAATCGCGCCGAACGCGCCGTGCGTCGACGTGTGGCTGTCACCGCAGACCACGGTCATCCCGGGCTGGGTCAGGCCGAGCTGCGGGCCGATCACGTGCACGACACCCTGGTCCGGGTCGCCGAGCGTGTGGATCCGGATGCCGAACTCCTCGGCGTTCTTGCGCAGCGTGTCCACCTGCGTCCGCGACACCGGGTCGGCGATCGGCTTGTCGACGTCGAACGTCGGGACGTTGTGGTCCTCGGTCGCGATCGTCAGATCCGGCCGCCGGACCGGGCGGTTCGCCAGCCGCAGTCCGTCGAAGGCCTGCGGGCTCGTGACCTCGTGGACCAGATGAAGGTCGATGTAGAGGAGGTCGGGTTCTCCGTCGGCATGGCGCACCACGTGCGCATCCCAGACCTTTTCCGACAACGTCCTACCCATCAGACTCTCCCTTGAGAATGTTTGTGTGGTCGAGGGTGCTTTCGCTCACAGTGCTCTCGATTGGGCTGCCGAAGCGACTTGCGTTCCACGATTCGAGACGGCAATATCGTCTCATGGACAACTCTAGCGGAGTCGGTGTGCTCGACAAAGCAGCCCTCGTGCTGTCCGCCCTCGAATCCGGGCCGGCGACCCTGGCCGGACTCGTGGCGGCCACGGGTCTGGCACGTCCGACGGCTCACCGCCTGGCGGTCGCTCTCGAGCACCACCGGCTGGTCGGCCGCGACATGCAGGGACGCTTCGTGCTCGGCCCGCGACTCAGCGAGTTGGCCTCCGCGGCCGGCGAGGACCGACTGCTGGCGACCGCCGGCCCGGTGCTGGCACGGCTGCGGGACATCACCGGCGAGTCGGCGCAGTTGTTCCGCCGCCAGGGTGAGTACCGGGTGTGCGTCGCCGCCGCTGAGCGTCCGTCCGGCTTGCGCGACACCGTCCCGGTGGGCAGCCAACTCACGATGGCGGCGGGTTCGGCCGCTCAGATACTGCTCGCGTGGGAGGACCCGGAGCGGATGCACCGCGGCCTGCACAACGCGTCGTTCAACGCGGCCGCCCTGGCCGGCGTACGGCGTCGAGGCTGGGCGCACTCCGTTGGCGAGCGCGAGCAGGGCGTCGCGTCGGTGTCCGCCCCGGTCCGCTCCCCCAGCGGCAAGGTGATCGCGGCCGTGTCGGTCTCCGGCCCGATCGAGCGCCTCTCCCGCCAGCCCGGCCGCATGCACGCCCCCGCCGTGATGGCCGCCGCCGAGCGCCTGTCCGAAGCCCTCCGCCGCGCCTCGGAGTAACTGCCCGGATAGACATCTCCGGTACTGCGGGGAGCAGACCGATCTACGCCAGTTGGGCGGTGTGGACGCCCCGCCGGCGCTCCTACAGTCCGAAGATGGAGCGCATCTCTCGTCGTCCCGCCGCCCTGCTGGCTGCGATCGCCCTGGCGATCGCCGGCGTCACGCTGCCCAGCATGCCTGTTCATGCGGCCGGGGCGGTGATCAGGGTTCCGGCCGACCAGCCGACGGTCCAGGCCGCGGTGTCGGCGGCCTCGAGCGGCGACACGATCCTGATCGCACCCGGCACCTACACGGGCGGTGTGTGGGTCCAGGACAAGGTGCTCACGTTCGCTTCCTGGTACCAGACCACAGGTGATCCGGCGTACATCGACCAGACAGTCCTGAGCGGGTACGTCGCGAACGCCTGCGGTGGAGCGTCCGGATGCGCGGGCAACGCCGTACTGGAGTTCGGGTCGCGCTCCGCCGGCAGCGTGGTGAACGGGCTGACGATCGCGAACGGGGTCGACGGTGTCCGCGGCAACGCGCGGGTGACCGTCACCCACAGCCGCCTGACGGCGAACGGCGACGGTGCGGACTTCGGCAACGACTCGACCGCGCTCTTCGACCACGACGTCTTCGTCGCCAACACCGACGACGGGATCGACATCAACGGCCGGGTGGCGATGACCCTGCTGGACAGCACGATCCAGGAGAACCAGGGCGACGGCATCGAGTTCCGGATGTACCCGTACGTCGGCCCGGCGCTCGACGTGGTGATCCGGCGGAATCGGTTCGTCCGCAACGACTCCGACGGGATCCAACTGATCGACTCCGACGGCGCCTCGAGCCGGACCGTCACTGTCGACCGCAACACCTTCGACCACAACGGCGCGGCCTCGATCGGCTGCCTGCCGAACCAGCAGACCAACGAGGACTTCAGCGGGGCCCCGCTGGCCGAGCGGGTGTACGTCACCAACAACACCTTCTCGATCGAGAACTACGGCGTGGTCGGCGGCGCGAACAGCATTGTTCTCAACAACATCTTCGCGGGGACGAGGGCGACCGCACTCCGGCGGGTCACCGGCGCGTCGGCCGTGGCCTACAACCTCTTCTGGCACAACACGGCCGACTACGAGGAAGGGATCCCTCCGACCTCGTCGGTGTTCGCCGATCCCCTGCTGTACGAGGACTTCCGGCTCTGGCCCGGGAGCCCGGCGATCGACGCCGGAACGTCGTCGTACACCTGGAACGGCGAGCAGGTGCTGAGCATCCCGGCAAGTGACTACGTGGGGGCGGCGCCGGACCTCGGGTACTGGGAGTACGCCGGCGCGCCCTCGAACCGGGCGCCCGGGGTGAGTGCGGGACCTGATCTGTCGGTGGTACTTCCGGCCGCGGCGACACTGGACGGGACTGTCAACGACGACGGCCTGCCGAGCGGCGTTCTGACATCGCGGTGGAGCATGGTGAGCGGTCCCGGGACGGTGACGTTCGCCGATCCGGCTGCGGTGGACACCACGGCGACGTTCAGTACGGCGGGCACCTACGTGGTGGAACTGACGGCCGACGACGGTGACCTGTCCGCCTCGGACACCGCGCAGATCGTGGTGGCGCCGACGCCGCCGCCAGGATCGTCGGTCCTCGATCGGCGGATCGCCGCGAGTACCGACGACGTCGAGGAATCCGCGACCGGCAGCTACGCCGCGACCAGCAGCGATCTCGAGCTCGTCTACGACGGCTCGAACCAGAAAGTGGGTCTGCGGTTCCCGAACCTGACGGTGCCCGCGGGTGCCACGATCGCCAAGGCCTACCTGCAGTTCGAGGCCGACGAGACCCAGAGCGAGGCGACCAACCTGACGATCCGCGCCCAGGCGATCGACAACGCCCCGGCCTTCACCTCCACCACCAAGCCGTCGACCCGAACTCTCGGCGCCGCGGCGGCCTCCTGGGCACCGGCAGCCTGGACCCTGGTGGGTGAGGTCGGCGCGAACCAGCGCACACCAGACCTGAGCGCAGTGGTGCAGGGAGTCGTCAGCAGGCCGGGCTGGACCGCCGGCAACGCACTCGCCTTCGTCATCACCGGTACGGGTCACCGCACTGCCCGCGCCTACGACGGCAAACCCGCCGGGGCACCACTGCTCCACGTGGAGTACACAACCGGTACGCCGCCGCCGAACCGCGCGCCGGTCGTCGATGCGGGCCTGGACCAGACCATCACCCTGCCGAGCACGGCGTCCCTGGACGGAACCGCGACCGACGACGGCCCGATCACCACGCAGTGGAGCCAAGTCAGCGGCCCGGGATCCGTCAGCTTCGCGAACGCCGCGGCAGTGGACACAACCGCCACCTTCGGCACAGCCGGAACCTATGTGCTCCAGCTGTCCGCGTCCGATGGTCAGCTGACTACCTCGGACACGGTACAGGTCGTCGTACAACCAGCGCCGGCTCCAGGGTCGGCCACGCTCGAGACCCGGATCGCGGCCGGCGCCGACGACGTCGAAGAGTCCGCCACCGGCAGCTACTACGCGACCAGCTCCGATCTCGAGCTCGTGTACGACGGCTCCAACCAGAAGGTCGGCCTCCGCTTCCCGGGCCTCACGATCCCGGCCGGCGCCACGGTCACCAAGGCCTACGTCCAGTTCGAGGCCGACGAGGTCCAGAGCGAGGCAACGAGCCTGACCGTCCGCGCCCAGTCCGCCGACAACGCCGCCGCCTTCACGTCGTCGACCAAGCCGTCGACCCGAACCCTGGGTACGGCCGCGGCCACCTGGACTCCGGCGGCCTGGACGCTCGTCGGCGAGGCCGGAGCGAACCAGCGCACCCCGGATCTCAGCTCGGTGCTCCGAGAGGTCGTCGGCAGACCAGGCTGGGCCAGCGGCAATGCCCTGGCGCTCGTCGTCACCGGCACCGGGCACCGCACCGCCCGCGCCTACGACGGGAAGCCCGCGGGGGCGGCCCTGCTCCACGTCGAATACACCACCGGCTAGCCGCGCGTCGGCACCGGCCAGAGTTGGCCGGTGCCGCTGTCGACAAGGGCGGCACGGTCCGCGGTCGCCTCGAGGGGCAGTACGTCGTACACGGCCGCGGCCAGCACCGGCAACGCGACCAACGGGACCCGTGGTGCCAGAGTGCAGTGCGGCACCCATCTACCTGGCCTGTAGTGCCGATGGAGATCAGCGCCCGTATCGACAACCGCTGACACCACTTCACTCTGGAGCTGCAGCGCCTCGACGCCCACGGCCGGCACCAACCAGGCCCGGCCGCGCCTGAACGTGCCCAGCGCATCGAAGAACAGTTCGACCGTCTGATCGCTCAGCAACGGCTGCACGGCCTTCATGACCTTGTCGTGGTCCCACTCGCGCAGCACTGCGAGCGACAGGTGCGGCACGTGGTGGCCGTGGGTGTGCGTCTCCAGCGTCGGCACGCCGAGCTCCTCCAGCCGGCCCCAGAGGGACCGGAGGAGCCGATCGGTGCGGCGGTCGAAGAGCAGGCAGACAGCCAGGGCCACACACCCACAGTAGGCCGGTCATTGCCGAGAGGTGCATCGCCGGATCACCATGAAGGGACGAACCCCACAAGGAGGTCCACATGGAGCGGGACTGGCTGACACTCGGGTGGAAGATGTTGCTGGTGCGCGGTGCGGTCGGCATCGTGTTCGGGATTCTCGCGATCGTGTGGCCGATCCACACGGCGATCGCACTGGTTCTGCTCTGGGGATTCTGGGCCCTCGTGGACGGGATCGGGTCGATCGTCCAGGCCTTCCAGCGGGAGTCCAGGGGCAGCCGCCTGTGGCTGATCACGCTCGGCGTGATCGCCCTGCTCGCGGCGTTCTTCGCGATCACCAGTCCCGGTATGACCGCCAAGGCGCTGACCTGGATCCTCGGGATCTGGCTGATCATCCGCGGCATCTTCGAGCTCGCGGGCGCGTTCAGCAGTCAGCAGGTGATGCCGCGCTGGCTGCTGGTCGTCAGCGGTCTGCTGTCGCTGTTCATCGGCATCCTCTTCGCCGCCAACCCCGGCGCGGGCGCGGTCGGCATCGCCGTACTGCTGGGCGTCACGGCCCTCGTCTGGGGCGTCGTACTGATCGCCGTCGGGTTGTCGGTGCGGCGGGCCCACTCAGGCCCGGCCCACTCCAGCCCGGCCCCTGCCTAGGTCCTGCACGGTCAGGGGGTGCCGCCGTACGGCACGGTGATGATCTCGAGGTTGTGCCCGTCGGGATCGTTCCAGTAGAGACCGCGTCCACCGTCGTTGGTGTTGATCTCACCCTCGCGCCGGTGGAACGGGTCGGCCCAGTAGGTGAGGCCGCGCTCGACGATCCGGGCGTGGATCTGGTCGAACTCCTGCTCGGTCACCAGGAAGGCGTAGTGCTGCGAGTGCGGCTGTCCATGGGCATCGGCGAAGTCCAGCGACGTACCGTTCCCGAGCTGCACCACGGCGAACGGTCCGTAGCTACTCGGCTCCGGGAGACCCAGGATGCCGGCCAGGAAGCGCGCGGACGCCAACTTGTCGCTGGAATTCACGATCGTGTGATTGAACTCGACAGCCATCCGTTCAGGCTACCCGGATTCGGTGCAACCGCAGGAGGTGCTCGGGACCAGTTCGTAGTCGAGGACGTGGCGGGCGGCGGGTGGGTCGGTGCGATCGAGCAACAGTTCGACAGCCCGCCGCGCGGTCTCCTCGATCGGCTGACGCACGCTGGCCAGCGGCGGGATCGTCACCGTGCACTCGTTGGTGCCGTCGAAGCCCATCACCGCCACGTCCTCCGGCACCCGCAGCCCCGCCTCCCAGGCCGCGAACAGGACGCCGAACGCCTGCTCGTCCGTCGAGCAGTAGATCGCCCGCGGCGGCCGCTTCTGCGCGAACCACGGCCGTACGGCGTCCCGCGCGGCGAATCGCGAGACGGGCGCGGCGACGTACCGCGCGGAGGCCCGCGGATGCGCCGTCAGTGCGCGCTCGATGCCGCGGCGGTGTTCCGCCGTACCGGGTGATTCCTCGGGGCCGGTGACGACGCCGAGGGTCCGGTAGCCGTGCGACAGCAGGTGAGTCGCCGACGCCTCCGCACCAGCGACGTAGTCGATCGAGAGCGTGGACACCGTCACCCCGTCGGGCACCGGATGCAGCGCGACCACCGGTACGCCGGCGGCCGCGAACCGCTGGATCGCCGGCTCCACGAGCAACGACACGAGGACAACGCCGTCCACCTTCCGCTCGATGAACGAGCGGCCGGCGCTCAGCGCGCGGGCGAGGATGTTCGGCCGGTAGTCCAGCTCGGCGGCGGCCTCCAGCACGCGCCGGCGGGTCTCCGCTGACACGGGCCCGGGGCCGTTGTTGAAGACATAGCTGTCCACCGCATCGGCGACGTACTCTCAGGTGGTGAGGGTGGGGATTCTCGGGGCGGCTCAGGTCCTGCGGGACGGCGAGCCGGTCGAACTCGGTGGCCGGAAGCAACGCATGCTGCTTTCGGCCCTTGCGCTGTACGGCGGGCAGCCGGTGCCGGTGGACAGCCTGATCGACATGCTCTGGCGGGACAGTCCGCCGCCCAGCGCGTTGCCGACCTTGCAGGTGTACCTCGCCGGCGTGCGCAAGGCGCTGGAACCGGACCGGCCGGCTCGCACCTTGGCGAAGACCGTGGTGACCGTCGCGCCGGGCTATGCCTTGCGGTTGCCCGCGGACTGCCTCGACTCGGTCCGGTTCAGCACGACGGTCGATGCGGCACATCTCCGCCTCGGTCTGACGTCAGGCGTGGTCACGGCGCCGGATCTCGAACCGCTGGAGCTGACCGAGGTCGTCAGTGCGCTCGACGACGCGCTGGCCTTGTGGCGAGGTACGCCGTACTCCGATCTGGACGACGTTCCCGCGGCCGTCGCCGAACGAGGACGACTCGAGGAACTCCGGCTGGTGGCCCTCGAGGACCGCGCGATCGCCCGGTTGACCCTCGGTCAACACGCAACGCTGGCCGCCGAGCTGGAGGCTCTGACCGCCGAGCATCCACTGCGCGAGCGGCTGTGGGCACTGCGTGTCCTGGCGCTCGCAGGCACCGGTCGGCAGGCCGACGCGCTTGATGCGCTGCGCCGGGTTCGGGAGATCCTGGCGGACGAGCTCGGGCTGGACCCGGGTACGACGCTTCGTGAGCTGGAGGTCGCCGTACTCCGCCAGGACCCCGAAATGGTCTGGCGGCCGAAGACCGTGGCAGCTCCTACCGGGCCCGTTGCCGGGTCGCAGTGGCCTTTGGCCGGACGGGTCGCCGAAGTCGCGGCGCTCGAACGGCTGCTGGACGAGGCGACCGCGGCGCCGCAGTTCGCCGTACTGGTCGGAGAGCCGGGCATCGGCAAGACCAGGCTGGCGTCGGAGATCGCGGCCCGGGCGCGTTCGCGCGGATTCGCCGTACTCACCGGGCGGTGTTCGGAGGACGAGGGCGCACCACCGCTGTGGCCGTGGATCCGCATCCTCCGGACCCTCGCGGACGCCGGCCTCCCGGAGCAGGTACGGCGTGACCTCGCCGAGCTGACCGGTTTGCTGGAGTCCGGACTCGTCGGACCGTCGGCGGCAGACGTCGACGCAGCGCGGTTCCGGCTGTGGACGATGACCGCGGACATCCTGGTTGCGGCGTCGCGGACCTGCCCGCTGCTGATCGCCCTCGACGACCTGCACTGGGCAGACCCGTCGTCGCTCAAGTTGCTGAGGCATCTCGCAGACGTGCTCGACACCGGACGACTGCTCGTCGTCGCCACCCGCAGGGCAGCTCCCGAGCTCACCGCCCAGCTCGCGGCCGTTGCCGAGTCCCTCGGTCGGCGGCATGCGCTACGCCTCGATCTGCGCGGATTGACGACCTCCGAGGCGGCCGAACTCGTCGAGGCCGCCACCCGTCACAAGCCCGGCACGGAGGAAGCCGAGGCGCTCCGTGCCCGGACGGACGGGAACCCGTTCTTTCTGGTCGAGTTGCTCCGGGACGGCCGCGGCGACGTGCCGGCCGCAGTCACGGACGTCGTCGCGCGCCGGGTCGCACGGTTGCCACAGGCAACCGGTGAGCTGTTGCGGACAGCCGCTGTGATCGGCCGTGAGTTCGATCTCGCGGTTCTCGCCGCGGCGACCGGCCGTGACGCGGACGAACTCCTCGACGTCCTCGATCCCGCGCTGGCCGCCGGTGTGATCGCCGAGGGCGAGCGGGTGGAGCGGTTCCGCTTCGCCCACGCGCTGGTTCGCGACGTGGTGTACTCCGGCCTGCCCGCGACGCGGCGCGCTCGCCGGCACGCGGCGATCGCCCAGGTGCTCGAGGCGACCGACGCGGCGCCGTCCGAGACAGCACGACACTGGCTGGCCGCAGGGCCGGCCCATGCGGCCCGAGCCTGGCGAGCAGCAGCCGTTGCCGCCGAGCGCGCGATCCGGCTGTACGCCTACGACGAAGCTGCAGCTTTGCTCGCGGCGGCGCTCGACGTACAGCAGACCGACAGCTCCGCAACTCCGCTCGACCGGTACGACCTGTTGATGGCACGCGCCGACGCGTGCCGGTGGTCCGTGGACCGGGCTTCGTTGGACGCCGCCCTGACCGCGGCGGTGCACGAGGCTGAGCAGTTGGGTGACGTCGTACGGATGACACGGGCGGCAGTGGGCGCGACCGAGGGCGCCTTGTGGCAGACGCGACCGTACGGGCAGACGGATCCGTACATCATCAGCACCTTGCGACGGGCCTTGCGAGAGCTGCCGGCCGAGGACAGCGAACTGCGTTGCCGGGCGCTCCTGGTGCTGGCGACCGAGCTGTATCACTCCGACGCACCCGCCTACCGGGAGGCGTTGAGCGAGCAGGGCATGGCGATGGCGCGCAGGCTCGGCGACCGCGCCCTGCTGGTGTGGGCCTGTCAGGCCGCGTTCATCGCCACCTGGCGTCCCGCCACCGCGCCGGACCGGCTGCGGCTGGCCGACGAGGCCGTAGCCGCCGCGGTCGAACTCGCCGATCCGGTCCGCGAAGCGCTGGCCCGCACGATCCGGGTGATCGCGACGTGTGAGCTCGGCCGGGTCGCGGAGATGTGGGACGAGATGCGGCAGGTGCGGTCGATCGCCGGACCGCGGCGGCTGGCGTACGCGCTCGTGGTCGTCAGCGAACTCGAAGCGCCGTGGCTGGCGATGCGGGGACGATTCGACGAAGCGGAGCGGTTGCTCGAGCAGCGGCGCGAGCTGATCGCCGGGGCGTCGTTCCCGCAGCGCGAGGAGTCGCTGGTCTCGGGCCTCGCGGGCATCGAGGTCTGGCGAGGTCGCACCGCGGAGATGGCGCCGGCTTTCGCAGCGCTCGGGTCGCACAGCCCGATCCCGGTCGACCTCACGATCCAATGGCTCCTGGTCCGCGCCGGCCACATCGACGAGGCGCGGGCCCTCGGCAACGGCGAACTGGTGATTCCGGCCAACGACGACTGGTTGTCGATGCATCAGCACTGCGCCGCCGCCGAGGTCGCCTATGCCTACGCACAGCCGGGCCCGGCACGTTCGTTGTACCAGTGGCTGAGCCCGTTCGCCGGTTGGGTCTGCAGTGCGGGGTTCTCCGTCCCGCTCGGTCCTGTGGATGCCTTTCTCGCCCTGACCGCGATGACGACGGGCGATCGGGAGCTCGCGACCAGGCACGCCGACCGGGCGCTGGAGTTGTGTGCGGAATGGGAGATCCCGCTGGCCGCGCGATGGTTCCGGGAGCAGCGGGATCGCGGCGGCTTCTGATTCACACGTAACGGAACGCCAACCGCTCCCGTCGCTCGAACGGCCGTCGCCAGAGCAGCCGCCACAACAGCTCCATCGGCCGGCCGGCCATCGATGCGCGGACCTGACCGAAGTGTTCGGCCGGTAGCCGGTACATGATCCAGGATGCGAGGAACGGCATGTCCCGTGGAGCGTAACCGGGCTTGAAGTGCTCCTGCTCCAGCCGATGCCAGTCGGCGTTGACCAGGTAGCGCTGGACGAGCGCCATCGCGTCGCGTTCCTCGTGGTCGAGGTGTCGCGTCAGGTGTTCCTTGAGGGCGACCATCCGGACCTCCAGCGCGTCCCGGGCATCCGCATCGGCGTACGCCGCCAGCCGCTCGAACCCCGCCGTACACGACGTCAGCAGCGGGTCGATCTCGGCGTGCTCGTTTTCCATCGCTTCGAGCGTGGCCCGGCCGTCGGAGTTCGCCCTGGCCATCAGCAGCGGCCACAGGCCGGCGTCCTCGCCAGTGTGATGCTTGTGCAGGATCTCGCGGAACTTGCCCCACCGCCCGGCGAGTGCCCGCCAGGTGTCGCGATCCTCCAGCGGCGTGCCGATCACGGCTGCCTTGAACGCGGTGAGGTCGCGACGGAACGCGTGGTGCACGACGTACATCGAGGTCACGTCCACCGGGCCGGGCGGCGCGGCCGCCTGTCCGGGCAGCAGCCGCCGCTGATCGACGATCGTCATGATGATTCCTTCCTTTCGAGCCGATGTTCCGACCCTGCGGGCACCCGCTTGGAAAGCACTTGTGGCCGAACCCCAAGCCGATCCCAAGGACCTGGCCGGACACTCGTCACAACCACAAGGGGGAATCATGAACGCACTGTCCACGCAGGCGGTTTCCGTCTGGCCGGCTGCCGTCCTGCCGATCGTCGAGCGAGCCATCACCTGCGAGTACGCGTCGCTGACCCGGTCCGGTGCACCGATCACCTGGCCGCTGACGCCGTATCACGACTCCGCTTCGGCGACCATCGACGTGAGCACCGGCCTCACCTATCCGGCCAAGGCGGAGCGTGCCCGGCACGACCCGCGCGTGGCGCTGCTGTTCTCCGATCCGACCGGTTCGGGGCTGCGTGACGCTCCGGTGGTGCTGGTCCAGGGTCTGGCGACGGTCCGGGACGCTGATCTGCAAGGCAACACGGACCTGTACCTGCGTCGCATTCTGGAGAAGTTGCCGCAGACGGTGGCCGGGCAGCCGTGGTTCGTCGTACGACGGCAGCAGTGGTACTGGAGCCGGCTGTGGATCGAGGTCACGCCGCTGCGGATCCTGTGGTGGCCCGGCGGCCGTCTCGACGCCGAACCGCTGCGATGGGACGCCGCGGCCGGCGTCACCGCGCCGCCGTCCGACCCGGCGCCTGAGGGGGCCGCACCACCGGCGTGGGCCGCGCCGCCGGCCGACTGGCGGCCGGGAGCCGAGCGCGCGATGCGACTCGGCAACCCGGTGCTCACGGTCCGCGATGCCGACGGCTGGCCGCTCCCGATGCGATCGCTGGGAGTCGAGCGGGTCGCGGACGGATTCGTGGTCCAGACCGGTTCATTCGGTGCGTCGACCACCGGCCGTGCCTGTCTGACGTTCCACGAGCACGCGGAGGTCTTCACCGGTCAGCAGAACGCCGCATTCGTCGGCACCGCGACACCTGTCGCGGGTGGCGTCCATGTGCGGGTGGATCGGGCGTTGGCAGACTTCAGCCTTCCGGCCGGCCGCTTCACGCAACTGCGGAGGTTTCTCGCCGGCGGCCGGGCACTGACGCCGAGGCTGGCCCACGAGGCTGCCCGCAGACACCAACCGGTCCCGGTGGTCCGTAAACCGGAATGACGCCCGTAATGACGACAGCCTCCCATCCGTCCGGATGAGAGGCTGTCGATCTCTGGTAGCCCCGACGGGATTCGAACCCGCGCTACCGCCTTGAGAGGGCGGCGTGCTAGGCCGCTACACAACGGGGCCAGAGGTTTGTCGTCCGGGCTTTGCGGCCCGGGCAACGAGGTTGAACTCTACCGATTTTCATCGGTGCGGTCCAATCCGCTGGGGTACTAGGACTCGAACCTAGACTAACTGAACCAGAATCAGACGGGCTGCCAATTACCCCATACCCCAAAGGCATTTCACTAAGTCGAAGAGTTCGTTTCCGCCCTCATCAACCCGGCTCGGAGAGCTTACCCGAGGCAGGGACCGGACAGCAAAACGAGTCCCCTCCGGCGCGTTGTCACTCCCGTCACACCTGTCGCGGACCGCCTACTGACAAGGCGCTCAGCGGCAACTCGGAGCGGGTCTCGAGTTTCAGCCGCCCGCTCATCCACAGCGCGATCGCGCCGAACGCCGCGAACTTCAGCACGTCGATCGTGACCAGCGGCCAGGGCGCGTCCTTGACCCCGAGGCTCGCCCCGACCGTGTCAGTGAACGCGGCGAACACGAACGTCACCACGTTGTTGGCCGCGTGCGACGCGATGCCGGCCTCCAGGCCACCGGTCCGGACAGCGAGCAGGCCGGCGACCAGACCGAAGGCGAGCCGGTCGACGAACAGCGCCGGGCTCTCCCACGGCCAGATCCCGTGCGCGGCGGTGAACAGCAGGCCCGTGACGAGCACGGCCACCACCCAGCTCCGGGCGTACGCCCCGACGGCCTGCAGCAGGTACCCGCGGAAGTAGTACTCCTCCCCCGCGGCCTGGATCGGCGAGGTCAGCAGCGTGACCAGGACGACCGCGATCGCGTCCGGCGCCATCCCGCCGCCGTGGCGTTCGCCGATGGCCAGCGGGACGTCGCCCAGCTGGATGATCGCGAACGAGATCAGCTCGAGCACGACCGCGACGAGCGCGAACCAGGCCAGCGGCCGCCACCGGATCCGGCCGACCACCGACGACAGCAGACCCGGCGTCTGCTTGTTCAGCCCCCGGGCGACGTACACCGACAGCGGGATCAGCGGGATCAGCGTCAGGTTGGTCGCGAGCAGCCCGAACCAGGACAGCGTCCCCGGCGGGTCCTCCCGGATCGCCATCTGCGCGCCCAGGATGACGATGCCCGCGATCAGCCAGCCGACGAGGATCGTGAAGGCGCCGAGCACGACGTACGAGCGCGGGGTCGCGTCGTTCTTCAGCAGCCGCAGGTACGGCGTCAACGCCGTCTTCTCGCTCATGACGCCGTACGGCGGGCGCGCTCGAGGCGGTGCAGGGACTTGTCCCGGCCGAGCAGCTCCAGCGACTCGAACAGCGGCGGCGAGATCCGGCGGCCGGAGATCGCCACCCGGACCGGGCCGAACGCGTTCTTCGGCTTCAGCCCGAGCCCGTCGATCAGCGACGCCCGGAGCGCGGCCTCGATCGCCGCGGTCGTCCAGTCCGTGCCGTCGAGGTCCGACAGCGCCTTCACGGCAGCATCGAGTACGGCGTCGGCGTCGCCGGTCAGCACCTTGGCGGCGGCATCCGGATCGACCGTGAACGCGGCCTCGTCGACGAACAGGAAGCCGAGCATCTCGTCGGACTCCGACAGTGTGTTCATCCGCTCCTGCACCAGCGGTACGGCGGCCTGCAGGACGGCGAGCTGATCCGCGGACGGCTCCGCCGGCAGCGCACCGGCCGCGGCCAGGAACGGGACCATCCGCCGCGCGAACTCGTCCTGCGGGAGCAGCCGCATGTGGGCGGCGTTGATCGCCTCGCACTTCTTCGGGTCGAAGCGGGCCGCGTTCGAGTTCACCTTGCGGATGTCGAACGCCTCGACCATCTCCGCCATCGTGAACACGTCGCGGTCCTCGGCGATCGACCAGCCCAGCAGCGCCAGGTAGTTCAGCAGGCCCTCGGGCAGGAACCCGCGGCCGACGTACTCGGTCAGGCCGGATCCCTTGTCCCGCTTGGACAGCCGCTTGTTGCCCTCGCCCATCACCATCGGCAGGTGGCCGAACCGCGGGATCCGGCCGCTGCCGATGCCGATCTCGGCCAGCGCCTCGTAGAGCGCGATCTGCCGCGGCGTCGACGACAGCAGGTCCTCGCCGCGCAGGATGTGCGTGATCTCCATCAGCGCGTCGTCGACCGGGTTCACCAATGGGTACAGCGGGTAGCCGTTCGCCCGGACCAGGACGTAGTCGCCGAGGTTCTCCGGGAGGAAGGTGATCTCGCCGCGGACCAGATCGTCGAACACGATCGGATGGTCCGGCATCAGCAGCCGCACCACGGGCCGGCGGCCCTCGCCGACGTACGCCTGCACCTGCTCGGGTGTGAGGTCGCGGCAGTGGCCGTCGTACCCGCTGTGCTGGCCGGCCGTGCGGGCCGCCTCGCGGCGCTGGTCGAGCTCCTCCTGCGAGCAGTAGCAGTGGTACGCCTTGCCCGCGGCCATCAGCTTCGCGACGACGTCGGCGTACAGCTCCATCCGCTCGGACTGCAGGTACGGGCCGAACTCGCCGCCGGCCTCGGGGCCTTCGTCCCAGGTCAGGCCGAGCCAGCGCAGCGCGTCGTAGGTGTACCGGTAGCCCTCCTCAGTGTTGCGGGAGGTGTCGGTGTCCTCGATCCGGAGCACCAGTTTGCCGCCGAAGTGCCGGGCGAAGGCCCAGTTGAACAGCGCGCTGCGGATGTTGCCGACGGTCAGCAAACCCGTCGGCGACGGTGGGAACCGGACGCGCACCTCGTGCGGCTCGAGATCGCCCAGCACGGGGTCAGTCACGCACGATCACCCTGTTCGTCAGGGTTCCGATGCCTTCGACGCTGACCGAGACCTCGTCCCCCGGCAGCATCGGGCCGACGCCGGCCGGCGTACCGGTGAGCACCACGTCCCCGGGCAGCAGCGTGGTGAACGAGGTGATGTAGGCCAGCACCTCGGGGATGTCGAAGATGAACTGCGACGTCCGCCCGTCCTGCTTGGGCTCGCCGTTCAGCTCGGTGCTGACCCGCACGTCGGAGGCGTCGAACTCGGTGCTGATCCACGGACCGAGCGGGCAGAACGTGTCGTACCCCTTGGCCCGGGCCCATTGCCCGTCGCTCTTCTGCAGGTCACGCGCGGTCACGTCGTTCGCGATCGTGTAGCCGAAGATCACCTCGTTGACCCGCTCCTTGGGCAGGTCCCGGCAGATCCGGCCGATCACGATCGCCAGCTCGCCCTCGAAGTGCAGGTCGTTGGTCTGCTCCGGGTAGACGATGCCGTCCCGCGGGCCGATCACGCTCGTGTTCGGCTTCAGGAAGATCATCGGCTCCTTCGGCACGTCGTTGCCGAGCTCCGCGGCGTGCGCCGCGTAGTTACGGCCGACGCAGACCACCTTGCTGCGCGGGATCACCGGCGCCAGCAGGCGGACGTCCGCGAGCTGCAGCTTCTCCCCGGTGAACTGCGCCGACCGGTAGAGCGGGTCCGAGTCGAGGACGTTGACAGTGCCGACGAGCCCTTCGGGGTCGTCGGTCTCGACGACGCCGTACCTCGGCTCGTCGTCCACGGAGAATCTGGCGATACGCACGGGCCGAGCCTACCGTCGGGGTGGGATGAGACAGTTAGGCGGTGACTTTCGACATCCGCCTTGCGGTTCCCGCCGAGTACGACGCCGTCGGCGACCTGACCGTGGAGGCCTACTCCCACGACGGGTTCGTGCGCGGTGACTACGCGATGACGCTGCGTGCCGCGGCTGACCGGGCGGCGAAGGCCGAGCTGTGGGTGGCGGCGGATTCGTCCGGCCTGCTGGGCACTGTCACCTACTGTCCTGTCGGCTCGGTCTACCGCGAGATCGGCCTGGACGACGAGGGCGAGTTCCGGATGCTCGGCGTCGCCGGCCGTGCGCGAGGGCTCGGCGTCGGTACCGCGCTCACCGAACGCTGCATCGAGCGCACCCGCGAGTTCGGCCACCGCAGGATCGTGATGAGCAGCGCCGCCTACATGACGACCGCGCACCGCATCTACGAGCGGCTCGGCTTCGTCCGCCTCCCGGAGCGTGACTGGGCTCCCATCCCGGGCGTCGATCTGTACGCCTTCGCCCTCGACCTATGACCACGCTGACACTGGCCGAGTGGACGTCGTACGCCGAGGAGCACACCGCGCGCGTCGACGACCTGCTGGCCGGTCACCTGGAACGACGAACACGCCGCGAGGCACATCCCGTCGAGGATTTCCTCTTCACCTATTACCCGACCCGTCCCAATCAGTTGCGGGTCTGGCACCCGGGGCCGGGCGTACGGCTGGAAGAGGCTGCTGCTTACGGCGATCGCCGGGGGTACGTCGTCGTCGACGGGACGGCGTCGCTCGATCCGGCCGAGATCGAACGCCGTGCCGACAGCATCAGGTGGATCCGCCGACTGCTCGCGTCCACGCTCGACCGCCAGCCCCAGTTCGGCTGTTTCGGTCTGCACGAGTGGGCGATGGTGTACCGCACCCCCGACGTACGGCATGCGTCCTGGCCGCTGCGGTTGGGGGCCGAGGGCACCGATCAGGTCGTCGAATCGCACAAGATCGGCTGCTCGCATTTCGACGCGTTCCGGTTCTTCACCGACTCGGCGCGCCCGCTGAACACGTTGCAGCCCAGCCGCGAGTCGCAGCCGGTGCTGGAACAGGGCGGCTGCCTGCACGCGAACATGGACCTCTACAAGTGGGCCTGCAAGCTGATGCCGTTCACCCCGAGTTCGCTCGTGCTGTCGTGCTTCGAGCTGGCCCGCGACATCCGCACGCTGGACATGCGCGCCTCGCCGTACGACCTCCAGCCGCTCGGCTACTCCCCCGTGCGCATCGAGACACCCGACGGCAAGGCGGAGTACACGGCCGCCCAGCGAGGCTTCGCCGACCGCGCCCGCCCACTCCGCCGGCAACTCGTCGACCTCTGCGATTCCCTGCTCCGCTAGCCTCACTGCATGGGAAAGATCGTCGCCATCGCGCTCGCCGCTCTGCTCATCGCGATCGGCGGCGTCTGGACGTTCCAAGGCCTCGGCTACCTCAAAGGCAGCTCGATGACCGGCAGCACCGTCTGGGCCACCGTCGGCCCGATCGTCGCGGCGTTCGGCGTTGCCTTGCTGTACGTGGCGATCCGCGGGCCTAGGAAGCGCTGACCCGGAGCACTGCCCATTGGTAGTGCATGGCGCCGCCGTCGTTCCAGGTGGTCCATTGCTCCAGCTCGCCGTGCCGGCCTAGGACTTCCTGCATCCCCTCGTCGCTGCGGATGCTGAAGAAGCGGCCGGGGCCGTAGCCTTTGCCGTCGTCCCAGACGTGTTCCCTGCCGCTGACGTCGCCCCAGAGGCCGACGGCCAGCGGCGCGCCCGGACGGAGCACCCGGACGATCTCCCGCAGCGCTTGATCGAGGTCCTCGTCCGCCACGTGCAGCAAGGTGCTCATCGTCCAGCCGGCGTCGAACGTCGCGTCGCCGAACGGCAGGTCGAGGACCGACGCGGCCTCCGCGTGCAGGCCGAGCTCGCGGCAGGCCTCGACGCTGGCCGGCGACAGGTCGACTCCGGTGTAGGTGAAACCGGCCGCCGCGATCGCCTGGCCGTCGCGGCCGGGGCCGCAGCCGAGCTCGAGCACGGTGTCGCGGCCTTCGGCGCGGAGCTGGTCGAGGTACGCCGTACGGCGGGCGACACGTGGCTCGGGCAGGTCCCGGCCGACGCGGGCGTGGATCTCGCCGGTGTAGTAGGCGATCAGGTCCTGTTCACGGTCCGCGCGGGTCATCGGATCGCCTTCAGCGCGAAGAACAGCGGGATGCGAGGGGCGTCGTCCGGCAGGCGCCACCAGCCGTCCGGCGTCTGCCGCATCGCCGCCCAGCGGGGCCAGGGCAGGACGTCGGACTCGCGCAGCCCGGTGACCTGAAAGCCTGTGGAAGCGAGCGTGGTGACGATCTCGCCGAGGCCGTGCCGCCACTCGTAGCTGGTCTGGCGGCCGGGCACCTCGTCGCCGGTGTAGGTGACGGTGGAGTCGTGCGCGATCGGGCCGCGCCCCTCCAGGTAGTCGGCACGGAGCACCAACTCGTCGGACTCGCCCGGGAGCGAGACCTCGCGGAGCGCGTTGAGCAGCGGGTGGAACTCGACGAGGTAGAGGACGCCGCCAGGCTTGAGCAGATCGCGGACCACCTCGGCCCACTGCTGCAGGTCGGGCAGGTAGCACAGCGCGCCCTTGCCGGTGTACACGACGTCGAACTGCCGGCCACCGACCGCACCCACGGCGTCGTACACGTTGGCGTGCAGGTAGTCGACCTCGACGCCGGCCTCGCGCGCGATCTCCCGGGCCGCTTCGAGCGACTTCTCCGACAGGTCGAGTCCGCTGGTGCGCGCACCCCGGCGCGCGAACTCGATCGTCTCGGTACCCAGATGGCACTGCAGGTGCAGGACGTCGCGGCCGTCGAGCGGGCCGAGATCCTCCCACTCGTAGTCCGCGAACCAGAACTCCGCGGGCCGGTCGTAGAAGTCGCTCGCCGCGTGCAGCGGGGCGCGAGCATTCCAGTCGGCCTCGTTGGCGGCCACCATCCGTTGCGTCTGCGCGTCCAGGGTCACAGGCAGAAGTGTGCCCACAACCGGGGTCCAGGCGGTGTTGGTTTTCCACAGCCCTTGTTCAAGGTTTGTGGATAAGCTTGAATAAGGCTATGGCACGGGTTGAGTTGCACCGCTGGCCCGGGCACCCCGACGGGTTCACCCGGGCGGAGCGCTTGGGCGGGTCGTACGAGCTGTACTTCCCGGATCCGCTGGCCGGGCGCGAGTTCGACCTCAGCGACGACGTCCTGGCGCTGCTCGAGGACGCCGCCGGCGACCTGGCCCGCCTGGACGCGACCGCTGCCGTGCTGACCAACAGCGAGGCGCTGGCGCGGTTGCTGCTCCGCGCCGAAGCGGTCGGGTCGTCGCACATCGAAGGCCTCGTCGTCGGTGCGCGCCGGCTGCTGAAGGCCGACGTACTGCGCGACCGCGTGCACGACGTGACCGCCGAGGAGGTCCTCGGTGCGGTGGACGCGATGACGTGGGTGACCGAGTCGGTTCAGGCCGGCGACAAGCTCGAGGTCGAGCACCTGCTCGAGGCGCATCGCCGGCTGATGGCGCACTCGCCGACCCCGGAGTACGGCGGCGAGATCCGCTACCTGCAGAACTGGATAGGCGGCCGCTCCCCCGCCGAGGCCTACTACGTGCCGCCGCCGGCCCAGCTGATCCCGGACCTGCTCGCGGATCTGATGACGTTCGTGCGCGAGTCAGCGCTGCCGGTGCTGGCCAAGACCGCGATCGCGCACGCGCAGTTCGAGACGATCCACCCCTTCGCCGACGGCAACGGCCGCACCGGCCGTGCGCTGATCCACCTGATCCTCCGCGCCGACGGGCTGGTCACGCGCACCGTGCCGCCGGTCTCGCTCGCACTCGCCACCCACGCCGCGGAGTACGTCGACACTCTGACCGCATTCCGGTACGTCGGACGCGCGACGACCGCGAAGGCCCGCGCGGCCGCGAACCCGTGGTTGCGGATGTTCGCGACCGCCTGCACGCACGCGACCGCCGAGGCCGCGCGCTTCGAGCAGACCGCCGCCGACCTGAAAGCTGCCTGGCGGGAGCGCGCGGACCCGGTGCGGGCCGGCTCCGCGGCCGAGCTGCTGATCGAGGCGCTGCCGGCCGCGCCGGTCCTCACCCTCGCCGCCGCGGCTCAGCTCATCGACCGCTCGCAACAGGCCGCGAACCAGGGCCTGGCCCGGCTGGTCGAGGCGGGCATCCTGCGCGAGATCACGGACGGGCGCCGCAACCGCGTCTACGAGGCGCCGGAGCTGATCGACGCCTTCACGCTGCTGGAGCGCCGGTTCGCGAGCCCGGCCGCGGACACCCGGGTCGAGCCGCCTAGCAGACCGGTCCCGTCGAGGCCACGACCGACACACTAGGTGGTTTGACTTTCCGGTCGCGATCGAGCAAGAATTCGAACACATGTTCGATCGTACAGGGGAGTTGTGATGCCGGAGGCGTTCGACTGGGACATCCTGCACCGGCCGTCGGCGATGGCGATGGTCCGCGGACAACTCGGCTTCAGCTGGATGGTGCTGTCCGGACGACTCGCCCAACTGACCGACGAGCAGTACTTCTGGCGACCGAGCAGCGAAGCGCTCACCGTCGTCCGGCGGCACTATGCCGGGCAGTTCCGCGCGCTCGGCTCCGGCGAGTGGGTCGCGCAGTGGCCCGCCGAGCCGGACCATCGCGGGCCACGCACGATCGCGTGGCTGATCGCGCACCTGACCGAGATGTTCTTCGAGCGCTGGGAGTGGACGTTCGGCGAGAGCCGGCAGGGGCGTGACGACATCACCCTGCACGGCAACGCCCAAGACGCGGTGGCCTGGCTGACCCACTGGGTCGAGGCCTGGCAGGACGCGATCGCCGCCCTGGACGAGGACGAGGCGATGACGGTCGGCCTGAGCCAGGCGAACGAACTGGACGCCTCCGAGCCGTTCGGCCACGTCATCCTCCGGCTGAACCGTGAGCTGATCCATCACGGCTCCGAGATCATGACTCTGCAGGACCTCTACGCGGTCGCGGCGTGAGGACCACAACATGTGCGACACGCGGCATGGCGCTACCACAAGATCTAGGAGACTCCGCCTAGCATCACTACTGCTGGTGGTTCGGGGCGATCCACACCACAAGATGTTGATCGTCCCGGGGCAACAGGGGAATCCGGTGCAACTCCGGAGCTGCCCCGCAACGGTGAGCGGACACGCTGTCGAACGGTGCCCGCGAGTCCGGATACCTGCCACCGGCGCGTGCACCGCCGGTGCACGCGGTCCGAGATCTCGCGGGTGGATCGCAGGGCGTGACGGCGGTGTTCCCGGCCGGTGCCGCCGGTCCCGTCGTGCGTCCGCTCGCGTGGTCCCGGGTCTCCGAACTCTCCTGGAGCACACACCTGTGACCATTGCTTCCTCATCGGCTGCGGCCACCGCAGACCTCCGGACGGAGCTCACCGTCGTCCGCCGCGACGGCAGCAGCACACCGTTCGACGCCACCAAGATCTCCGTCGCCATGACCAAGGCCTTCCTCGCCGTCGAGGGCTCCGAGGCCGGCGGCACGCACCGGGTCCGCGATCTGGTGACCGACCTGACCGGCCGGGTCGTCACCGCCCTGACCAGCCGCGGCGCCAGCGCCCGCAGCGTGCAGGTCGAAGACATCCAGGACCAGGTCGAGCTGGCGCTGATGCGCGCCGGCGAGCACCAGGTCGCCCGCGCCTACGTCCTGTATCGCGAGGAGCGGACCAAGGCGCGCACTCCCGCCGACGCGGCGGGTGTCACCGAGCCTCCGCCGCTCACCGTCCGTGCGGCCGACGGCAGCCGGGCGACGCTCGACGTCGACCGGCTCCGGGTGGTCGTCGCCGAGGCCGCCGCCGGACTCGACGCCGTCGACCCCGAGAAGATCCTGAACGAGACGCTCGGCGCCTGCTACGACGGCATCGCCGAGCACGAGGTCGAGCTCGCCCTCGTCATGGCCGCCCGGGCGTCTGTCGAGACCGAGCCGCAGTACAGCTACGCCGCGTCCCGCCTGCTGCTGGACCAGATCCGCCGCGAGGCGCTCGGCCGTGTCCACGGCGAGCCCCGTCAGGCCAGCCAAGCCGACATGACCGCCGCGTACGCCGACTACTTCCCGCGCTACATCCAGGTCGGCATCGACGCCGGGCAGCTCGACCCCGAGCTCGGCCGCTTCGACCTTGCCCGGCTCGCGGCGGCGATCAAGCCCGACGCCGATCTGAACTTCACCTTCCTCAGTCTGCAGACCCTGTACGACCGCTACCTGCTGCACCTCGGCAAAGTGCGCTACGAGTTGCCGCAGGCGTTCTTCCTCCGGGTCGCGATGGGGATGGCGCTGCGCGAGGACGACCGCGACGCACGGGCGATCGAGTTCTACGAACTGCTCAGCTCGTTCCGCTTCATGTCCTCGACGCCGACCCTGTTCAACTCCGGCACCACGCGGCCCCAGTTGTCGTCCTGCTTCCTCACCACCGTTGACGACGACCTGTCCGGCATCTTCACCGGCATCCGCAACAACGCCCTCCTCGCCAAGTACTCCGGCGGCCTCGGCAACGACTGGACGCCGGTCCGCGGCATCGGCGCCCACATCCGCGGCACCAACGGCGAGTCCCAAGGCGTCGTCCCCTTCCTGAAGGTCGCGAACGACACCGCTGTCGCGGTAAATCAGTGCTTCGCGCCTGACACGCTCGTCTACACCGCGGGCGGCGCGACAGCGATCCGCGACGTCAAGGTCGGCGACCTCGTCCTCGGTGCCAGCGGCCGCTATCGCGAGGTGACGAAGACCTTCACCTACGACCAGGACGGCCCGATGGTGGAGCTCGATGTCAAGCACTCGATCGACCCACTCGTGGTGACGTCGGGGCACCCGTTCTACGCAATCCAGGGCGTCCCGCTGGAGCAGAGCAACGAGCGCACTTTCCGGTGGCTCAAGAACGGAAAGGTCAAGGCCGGGTGGGTCGAGGCGGGAATGATCAGTCAGGGTGACTACATCGGTCAGGTAGTTCCGGAGGAGATCGTCCCCGTCGGTCTCACCGATGACGACGCACGGCTGTACGGCATTCTCCTCGGCGACGGCCACGCGTCGAAGGATGGCTACGAGTGGGGTGTTTGCGGCAATCCGACGCGCGATACGCATCTGTCCTTCGTTCGTGCGTACCTGACGTCGCGCGGCATCCACTTCTGGGAGACGGGTCGTGGCGACACCTACACACAGATCCGCTGGGCCTCCGGACATGGACCGTTGCGTGACCCGATGACCGGACGCATCAGCGGGCAGGGTGAGGCGACTCTGCCGTTCACACGCAAGGACCTGTACGACGGTGACGGCACGAAACGGATCGCGCCGCGACTCGCGCATCTTCCGCCCAGTCAGACGCTTGCCCTCATCCGTGGCCTTCTCGAAACCGACGGTGGCGTATCACGCGGCAAGGAACTCTATTTCACCACCACGTCCAAAGCTCTCGCCAACGGCCTGCGCTACCAACTGCTTCGGCTCGGAGTTCCAACAGCCGGTCAGTTCCGGGTACGCGAAGGCCATCATGTCGGCCGGCGCTCAGACGGGTCCGAGATCACTTTCTCCAAACCGGTGAAGGCGTTCGATCTCCGCATTCCCGCGGTTCCGGGAATCGCCGAGCTGTTCGGAGTGACTCCGATCCGCAAGCTCAACTGGATCGCCCACGAAGGAATGGTCTTCTCCCGCGTGCGCGAGGTCCGCGCGATCCCGTCGGTTCCGGTCGTGCATGACCTCGAGGTCGACGTCGACGAGTCCTATATGACTGTCGCCGGCCTGGCCCACAACGGAGGGAAGCGCAAGGGCGCGGTGTGTGCGTATCTGGAGACGTGGCATATCGATGTCGAGGAGTTTCTCGAGCTGCGGAAGAACACCGGGGACGAGCGGCGGCGGACGCATGACATGAACACGGCCAACTGGGTGCCGGATCTGTTCATGCAGCGGGTCGAGGCCGGGGGCGAGTGGACGTTGTTCTCACCGGACGAGGTGCCGGACCTGCACGATCTGTACGGCGCGGCGTTCGCCGCGGCTTACGTGCGGTACGAGGAGGCGGCGGACCGCGGCGAGATCCGGGTGTTCAAGCGGGTCAAGGCGGTCGACCTGTGGCGGCGGATGCTGACCGTGCTGTTCGAGACCGGGCATCCGTGGATCACCTTCAAGGACGCCTGCAACCTGCGCTCGCCGCAGCAGCACGACGGTGTCGTCCACTCGTCGAACCTGTGCACCGAGATCACCCTCAACACCACCGTCGACGAGACCGCGGTCTGCAACCTCGGCTCGGTCAACCTGGTCGCTCATCTCACCGAGGACGGGCTCGACGCCGACCTGCTGCGGGACACCGTGAAGACCGCGGTGCGGATGCTCGACAACGTCATCGACGTGAACTTCTACACGACCCCGGAATCGGAGCGCGCCAACCAGCGGCACCGCCCGGTCGGCCTCGGCCTGATGGGATTCGCCGACGCGCTGTTCACGCTGCGCATCCCGTACGCGTCGGACGCGGCGGTCGAGTTCGCGGACCGGTCGATGGAGCAGATCAGCTACCACGCGATCGAGGCCTCGAGCGAGCTGGCCGCCGAGCGTGGCCGCTACTCGTCGTACGACGGATCGCTGTGGAGCCGCGGGATCCTGCCGATCGACTCGCTCGACCTGCTGCACACCGCGCGCGACGGCGACGTGATCATCGACCGGAGCACGCAGTTGGACTGGGACGCGCTGCGTGCGAAGGTCCTGCGCGACGGCCTGCGCAACTCCAACGTCATGGCGATCGCGCCGACCGCGACGATCTCCAACATCTGCGGCGTGAGCCAGTCGATCGAGCCGACGTACAGCAACCTGTTCGTGAAGTCGAACATGTCCGGTGAGTTCACCGTCGCGAACCCGTACCTGGTCGCCGATCTGAAGGCCCGCGGGCTGTGGGACCAGGTGATGGTGTCGGACCTGAAGTACCACGACGGCGTGCTCGCCCGGATCGAGCGGATCCCGGCGGACCTGCGCGAGCTGTACGCGACGGCGTTCGAGATCGATCCGCACTGGCTGGTGAAGGCGGCGTCGCGGCGGCAGAAGTGGATCGACCAGGCGCAGTCGCTGAACCTCTACATGGCGCAACCGTCGGGCCGCGCGCTCGACGAGCTTTACCGGTCAGCTTGGCGTTATGGACTCAAGACGACTTATTACCTGCGTTCCCAGTCAGCGACCCACGTGGAGAAGTCCACTCTGCAGGGCACCGACGGCCGGCTGAACGCCGTACCGGTAGCACTCCCTGAACCCACCGGAGCGGTCTGCTCCCTCGACGACCCGGACTGCGAGGCCTGCCAGTGAGCACCATTTCGGTTGGAGCGGCAAGGGTGGAAGTTGCCGACAAGGCGATGATCAACTCGCGCGCAGACGTCAACCAGCTACTGCCGTTGAAATACACGTGGGCCTGGGAGAAGTACCTTGCCGCCTGCAACAACCACTGGATGCCTACCGAGGTCTCCATGCAGGCCGACATCTCGCTCTGGAAGTCGAAGGACGGCCTCACCGAGGACGAGCGGCTGATGCTCAAGCGCAACCTGGGATTCTTCGCCACCGCCGAGTCCCTCGTGGCCAACAACATCGTGCTCGCGGTCTACCGCCAGCTGAGCAACCCCGAGTGCCGGCAGTATCTGCTCCGCCAGGCGTTCGAGGAGGCCGTGCACACGCACACCTTCCAGTACATCTGCACGTCACTCGGTCTCGACGAGGGCGAGCTGTTCAACATGTACCGGGAGGTCCCGTCGATCGCCGACAAGGACGCCTGGGCGCTGAAGTACACCCGGCACCTGGAGGATCCGGAGTTCCGCACCGGGACAACCGCAGCGGACACCGCGTTCCTGCGCGACCTGATCGCGTTCTACGTGGTGTTCGAAGGGATGTGGTTCTACACCGGGTTCGCGCAGATCCTGTCGCTCGGCCGGCGGAACAAGATGGTCGGCATCGCGGAGCAGTACCAGTACATCCTGCGCGACGAGTCGATCCACCTGAACTTCGGCATCGACTGCATCAACCAGATCAAACAGGAGAACCCGCACCTGTGGACGGCCGCGTTCCAGGCCGAGGTCCGGCAGATGCTGACCGAGGCGTGCGAACTGGAGGTCGCCTACGGCCGGGCCACGCTGCCGAACGGCATGCTCGGCCTGACCGCGGACCTCTGCGAGCAGTACATGCACTTCGTCACCGACCGCAGAGCGGAACAAATCGGTCTCGAACCGATCTTCGGTGAAACGCGGAACCCCTTCGGATGGATGTCAGAGGTGATGGACCTGAAGAAGGAGAAGAACTTCTTCGAGACCCGCGTCATCGAGTACCAGTCCGCCGGCGGACTCAGCTGGGACTGACACCCGACCGGCCGGGCGACCCACCGAGACCGGAAGGCCCGCGGCGCAACTCGCCGCCCCGCGGGCCTTCCACCTCAGGCGTACTTGTGGACGAAGTCGAGCGCGGTGCGGGCGACCTCTTCCCAGCCGTTGTCGATCACCAGTGAGTGACCGCGGCCCGGGAGCTCGACGAACTCGGTGACGCCGGAGTTCTTCGTGTGCCGTCTGTAGGCCGCGTAGGTCATCGCGTGCGGAACCGTGTGGTCCTTCTCCCCCGAGATCAACAGGATCGGCCCCCTGTTCGCCGCCTTGAAGTCGACCTTGGTCTCGCTGAACGGGTTCAGGTTGGCGACAGCCGCCTGGAAGATCGGTACGCCGGACGCCGCCACGTGGAACTCGTCGTACAGCTGCCGGGCCTCCTCCTCGTCGAGGCGGTTCGCCCAGCCGTACCTGAACTCGTCGAACGTCAGCGTCACCGACCGCCGCGCGTTCGCCGGCGATCTTCTGCGCGATCAGTCCACCGAACGAATGCCCCACGACGACAGGCTTGCGATCCAGCCGCCCGATCGACCCGCACCTCACCGGCAGCCTGAACTGTTTAGATTGAACTGCTCAGTTGGAACTGATGGACACCTCGAGGACGCCGATCACCTTCTCCAGCCGGGCGGCGACCCGGTCGGCGTCGAAACCGTTGCCCTCGACGACGATCCGGAGTGTGCCGTCGTCCAGCGACAGCGCCAGCTCACGGACGTCGTACGGGTTCAGCAGTACGGCGACCCGCGCCAGCAGCCCCTCGACCTCGACGACCTGCGCCGAGAAGGTGGTGACGGCGCGTTCCACCGCGACCAGGCTCATCGCGCGACCTCCTTGTGGCGGAGGAGACCGAAGGTGACGCCGTCGACGAGCGCCTCCCAGGACGCCTCGACGATGTTGTGGCCGACGCCGACCGTCACCCAGGAGCCCTCGCCGTCGGCGGTCTCGATCAGCACCCGGATCACCGCGTCGGTGCCGTGGCCCTGGTCGAGGATGCGGACCTTGTAGTCGACGAGGTCGAACTTGTTCACCACCGGGTACGCACGCTCGATCGCGGCCCGCAGTGCGTGGTCGAGCGCGTTGACCGGACCGTTGCCCTCGCCGGTGACGACCTCCCGCTCGCCGCCCGCGACCAGCTTCACCGTCGACTCCGACACGGCCTCGCCGTCGGCGCGCGACTCGGTGATCACCCGCCACGACTCGACGTCGAAGAAGCTCGGCCGCTTGCCGTCGACCTCCTCGGTGAGCAGCAGCGAGAACGACGCGTCGGCCGCCTCGAACGTGTACCCGCGGGCCTCCAGATCCTTCACCCGCTCGGTCACCCGGCTGACCAGCTCACGGTCGTTGCCGAGGTCGAACCCGAGCTCCCGGCCCTTCAGCTCGACGCTCGCACGGCCGGCCATCTCGGAGACCAGCATGCGCATGTCGTTGCCCACGCGAGCCGGATCCGTGTGCTGGTAGAGGTCCGGGTCGACCTTGATCGCGCTGGCGTGCAGGCCCGCCTTGTGAGCGAACGCGGACAGCCCGACGTACGGCTGCCGGGTCGATGGCGGCACGTTCGTCACCTCGGCGATCGCGTGCGCGATCCGGAACGAGTCCGCGAGGTTGCCGGGTGGGAGGAGTCGCATGTCCCGCTTGAGCTCGAGGTTGGCGACGACCGCCAGCAGGTCGGCGTTGCCGGTGCGCTCGCCGTACCCGTTGATCGTGCCCTGGACGTGCGTGACGCCGGCCTCGACGGCGGCGATCGAGTTCGCCACCGCGCAACCGCCGTCGTTGTGGGCGTGGATGCCGAGCCGGGCCCCGGTGGAGGCGAGGACGTCGCGGACGACGTCCTGCAGTTCCCGCGGCAGGGTCCCGCCATTGGTGTCGCACAGCGCGACGACGTCGGCCCCGGCCTCGGCGGCTACTCGTACCACCTCGAGCGCGTAGGCTCGGTTCGCGCGGTAGCCGTCGAAGAAGTGTTCGGTGTCGAGGAAGACCCGCTGGCCGCTCTCGCGGAGGTGCCGGACGGTGTCGGCGACCATCCGCAAATTCTCGTCGAGCGTCGTGCGCAGGGCCCGCTCGACGTGCGCGTCGTGGCTCTTGGCAACGAGTGTGACCACGGTGGCGCCCGACTCGCGCAACGCGGCCACTTGCGGGTCGTCGGCGGCCGCCGACCGCGGCTTGCAGGTCGCCCCGAACGCCGCGAACGTCGCGTTCCGCAGGTGCAGCTCGGTCTTCGCCCGCTCGAAGAACTCGGTGTCCTTGGGGACGGCGCCCGGCCAGCCGCCCTCGATGAATCCGACCCCCAGCTCGTCCAGGTACTGCGCGATGGCGATCTTGTCGGCCACGGACAGCGCCAGACCCTCCTGCTGCGCACCGTCGCGCAAGGTGGTGTCGTAGACGTGGAAATCGTCCGAGATGCTCATGGGCCGGCCTTCCGGAGGGGTTGTCAGACAAACAAAAGACCTCCCGCAAGGTGCGAGAGGTCTGCGCGCTCAGGTACAGCTTGCTGAGCGCGCCTAGGAAATAATCACCCGATAGTGCTTCATGACGTTTTGCAGTCTGCCACACAATGTCCGGACCATGAGGTCCCCGTCTCGCATCACGAACATTCAGTACTGCGCCCGGTACTGGAGTTCAGCCCGAGAGTTCAGCCCGAGAGTTCAGCCCGAGAGTTCAGCCCGAGAGTTCAGCCTGGAGTTCAGGCGGTGAGGGACCAGCCCGGGTCGTCCCAGGCGGTGTAGAAGTCCTCGCGGGTGAGCGGCCGCAGGCCCCAGTCGTCGCGGTCGAGGGACCGGTCGGTGAGCATCCCCTCGTCGTCTTCCAGGCGCTGCCACCAGTACCGCGTGACCTCGCCGTCCTCGCCGACGCCGAGCTGCCGGACGACGACCCATTCACGCTCGTGCCAGACGGCCTCGTAGAGCCAGTCGGTGCCGTAGTCGTCGACGGCCGCGCCGTACGTCCGCGACGCCGTCCCGCGATCCAGGTCCCGGATCAGCTCGACGGTCGACCGGATCGCGGCGACAGTCTCCCCGGACCACCCGCGCCGCTCGCCCAGCTCCGCGTAGTACGCCTCAACCTCGTCCGGGAAGCCGCTCATACCGCCCGACCCTATCGAACCGCAGCGACAGACAGCGACCAACTGTCCGACCCTCAGACCTGAAAAGATCCTGTGAAACGACTACTGCGGGACAGGAAATCACCGGTGAGCGAGCCTGACGACGTGAACCTGAACGTGCTGAAGGCGCCGTTGCCGCCGCGCGACGCGAACGGCTTCGAGCAACTGCGCTTCCAACTGCTCGGCTACGCGACCGCGCTGGCCGTGCTCGTCACGCTGACGCCGACCTGGCTGATCCGCGAGTACGGCCGCGACAGCGTGCGCATCTACAGCGGCTTGGGCATGGCCCGGGACGCCGAGCCTCTCGGGAGCGCCGCCAACTGGTTGTTCATCGCGTACGCCGTCCTCGTCGTGGTCGCCCTGGCCGCGCCGACGACCCTCGCCTCGTTCGTGTGCGCCTACGTGGGACTCGCGGACACGATCGTGATCGTGCTGCTGAAACCGGACTCCGGCGAGTACAGCGAGTTCGGGTGGACCGGAGCGCCGGTGCTGGCGATCGGCCTCTGGCTGGTGCTGGGCGTGCTGAACACGATCGGCTGGCACCTCAAGCGCCGGACATGACAACGGCCCGGTGGTTCGAATCCACCGGGCCGTTCGTCGTTCCTCAGGCGATGCGGGTCATCCAGCCGTGCGGGTCTGCCACACGGCCGTACTGGACGTCGAGGAGGGCGGTGCGGACGGCCGCGGTGACCGGGCCGCCGTCGCCGTCGCCGATCCGGGTCTCGCCGTCCTTCCACTTCAGCGACGCGACCGGGGTGACGACCGCGGCGGTGCCGCAGGCGAACACCTCGCGCACCTTGCCGGACTCCGCGCCGGCACGCCACTCGTCGACCGAGATCTTGCGCTCGGTGACCGTGTAGCCGAGGTCGGTGACCAGCTTCAGGATCGAGTCCCGGGTGACGCCCTCGAGGATCGTGCCGGACAGCTCCGGCGTGACGACCGAGTTGTCGTCGAGGACGAAGTACAGGTTCATCCCGCCGAGCTCCTCGACCCACTTCTTCTCGACCGCGTCGAGGAACGCGACCTGGTCGCAGCCCTGCTCGATCGCCTCGGCCTGGGCGAGCAGCGAGGAGGCGTAGTTGCCGCCGGTCTTCGCCGCGCCGGTGCCGCCGGGGGCCGCGCGGGTGTACTCCTCGCTGAGCCAGATCCGGACCGGCTTCACGCCGTTCGCGAAGTACGACCCGGCCGGCGAGGCGATCACGCAGTACGTGACCTGGGCCGACGGGCGGACGCCGAGGAACGGGTCCGAGCCGAACATGAACGGCCGCAGGTACAGCGAGGTCTCGCCGCCGCCCGGGACCCAGGCCTTGTCGATCTCGACCAGCTTGTGCAGCGAGTCGAGGAACGCCGCGGTCGGCAGCTCGGGCAGCGCGAGCCGGTGCGCGGAGCGCTGGAACCGGACCGCGTTGGCCTCGGGGCGGAACAGGTGGATCGAGTCGTCGGGATGCCGGTAGGCCTTCATCCCCTCGAAGATCGTCTGGGCGTAGTGGAACACCGAGGTCGCCGGAGACAGCTCCAGCGGTCCGAAGGCGGTGATCCGTGCGTCGTGCCAGCCCTTCTCGGCCGTCCAGGTGGCGATCGCCATGTGGTCGGTGAAGTACTGCCCGAATCCCGGGTTCGCCAGGATCTGGGCGCGCTGGTCGTCGCTGGCCGGTTGGGTGTCGGGCTCAACGGTGAACTGCAGATCGGCGCTCATAAGCGCACCGTACCTCTAGGCCAAGTGGTCATGCGAGTGTCGCCCTTCAGCCCGCCGCGCGCTTGGCGATCGCGTCGCCGACCTCGGACGTACTGCGGGCGGCGCCGGTGCGCTCCTCGAGGTCCGCCTCGACGGCCGCCTCGATCGCGCGGGCCGCCTCGGTCAGGCCGAGGTGCTCGAGCAGCAGCGCCGCGGACAGGATCGCCGCGGTCGGGTCGGCCTTCTGCTGGCCGGCGATGTCCGGCGCGGAGCCGTGCACCGGCTCGAACATGCTCGGCGCGGTCCGGTCCGGGTTGATGTTCCCGCTCGCGGCCAGCCCGATCCCGCCGCTGATCGCGGCCGCCAGGTCGGTGATGATGTCGCCGAACAGGTTGTCGGTGACGATCACGTCGAAACGCGCCGGGTCGGTGACCAGGAAGATCGTCGCGGCGTCCACGTGCAGGTAGTCGACGGCGATCTCCGGGAACTCCTCGGCGACCTTGTCGACGGTCCGCTTCCACAGGTGGCCGGCGTGCACGAGCACGTTGTTCTTGTGCACGAGCGTGAGCTTCTTGCGCGGGCGGGCCTGGGCGCGGGCGAACGCGTCGCGGACGACCCGCTCGACGCCGTACGCCGTGTTGACCGACACCTCGGTGGCGATCTCGGCCGGGGTGCCGACGCGGAGCGCGCCGCCGTTGCCGACGTACGGGCCCTCGGTGCCCTCGCGGACGACGACGAAGTCCACCGCACCCGGGTTCGCCAGCGGGGAGCCGACGGACGGGTAGATCTTCGAGGGCCGCAGGTTCACGTAGTGGTCGAGGGTGAACCGGAGCTTGAGCAGCAGACCGCGCTCGAGGACGCCGGACGGGACGCTCGGGTCGCCGACCGCGCCGAGCAGGATCGCGTCGTGCCCGCGGATCGCCTCCAGCTCGGCGTCCGGCAGCGTCTCACCGGTGGCGTGCCAGCGCTTCGCGCCGAGGTCGTACTCGGTCCGCTCGAACGTCACGCCGTGCTGCGCGGCTACCGCGTCGAGGACCTTCAGGGCCTCGGTGGTGACCTCCGGTCCGATCCCGTCACCGGGAACGACGGCCAGCGTGAAGAACTTGTTCTCGCTCACTTCTTGGGTTCTCCCCCATTGTCGCGGCGGTTCATGGCCTCTTGGACAGCCTTGACCTCGTCACCGGCCGGGCGGGCGGCGCGGCGACGCCGGGTCGCCTTGCGCTCGCGGGCGTCGATCGCGGGCCAGTTGGCTGGATACATCTCGTACATGCTGCTCCTCCCAAGGATGTCGTGGGCGGCAGGATGCGCACGAATTTACTCGCACATCCGACTATTCCTCCACCATGCGGGCAGGTTGTCCCGCTATCTGAGATCGCAGTGCGGGCGCTGGACCGGACCTGTGCGACTCTCACCCGGTGAGTGCTCCTCCAGAACTGCCGCCGCTGGTATCGGCGGCCCTCAGCCTGTCCGGCCGGCGCGGGTTCGTCAGCTCCACCAGGAACGAGACCGGCCGGTTGCTCGCCACCCTCGCGGCCTCGAAGACCGGCCTGCTCGGTGAGCTCGGGACCGGCTGCGGCGTCGGCTCGGCGTGGCTGCGCAGCGGCGCGGGTGAGGGCACCAACATCGTCACCGCGGAGAGCGATCCGCAGCTCGCGCAGGCGGTCGCGGAGCTGTTCGCCGCCGACGAGCGGATCGAGGTCGTCTCGGCCGACTGGACCGCGCTGATCGAGCGCGGGCCGTTCGCGCTGCTGTTCGTGGACGCGCGCGAGGCGAAGCTGTCCGCCCGCGACGTGATCGCGGACGTCGTCGAGCCGGGCGGTTTCGTCGTACTCGACGACTTCACTCCGTCGGCGGTCTGGCCGCCGATGTACGAGGGCCGCGTCGACACGCTCCGCCAGGAATGGCTGATGGACAAGCGGTTCACCACCGTCGAGGTGATGGTCGCCCCCGACGCCGCCGTCCTCCTCGCCACCCGCCACTAGAGCGCGTCCGAGGACCCCCGCTCCACACCCGCCTCCACCCTGGCCGCCGCCGTGGGGTGCGCGCGGGCGCGGAAATGAAGCGGGCCCGAGCTATGGAGCTCGGGCCCTTGTCAGCCGCCATGCGCCTGCGGGCGGCTGACCGCCTTCAGTAAATCAGCCGTTGGGGTGAATCACGCCTCGAGGTCGACCGTGCGCGCGGTGTCGGCCTGTACGGCGGCGCTGATGTCGTCGAGGACGGCCGGCTCGATCTTCGAGTCGACCGACAGCGCGACCAGCGCCTTGCCGCCCTTGCGGTCCCGGCTGACCTGCATGCCGGCGATGTTCACGTCGGCGTCGCCGAGGATCCGGCCGATCTGGCCGACGATGCCCGGCCGGTCCTCGTAGGTGAGGAAGGCCAGGTGCGCGGACAGCTCGACCTCCAGGTCGAACCCGTCGATCTCGACCAGCCGCTCCGACTGCCGGACGCCGACCAGCGTGCCGGACACCGACACCTGGGCGCCGTCGGCGAGCGTGCCGCGCAGCGTGATCAGGTTACGGTGCTCAGGGCTGTCGTGGTCGGTGACGAGCCGGACCTCGAGGCCCCGCTCGGCGGCCAGCAGCGGCGCGTTCACGTACGAGACGTTGTCCTCGACGACGTCCGCGAACACACCCTTGAGCGCGGCGAGCTCGAGCACCTTCACGTCGTACTGCGTGATCTCGCCGCGGACCTCGACGTCGAGCTGCTGCGCGACGCCGCCGGCCAGCGCGGTGAAGATCCGGCCGAGCTTCTCGGTCAGCGCGATACCGGGCCGGACGTCCTCGGCGATGACGCCGCCCTGGACGTTGACCGCGTCCGGCACCAGCTCGCCCGACAGCGCGAGCCGGACCGACCTCGCGACCGCGATCCCGGCCTTCTCCTGCGCCTCGTCGGTGGACGCGCCGAGGTGCGGCGTGACGACGACGTTCTCGAACTCGAACAGCGGCGAGTCCGTGCACGGCTCGGCCGCGAACACGTCCAGCCCGGCGCCGGCCACGCGCCCTTCCTTCAGAGCGGAGTAAAGCGCCTGCTCGTCGACGATGCCGCCGCGGGCCGCGTTCACGATGACGACCTCGGGCTTGACCTTGTGCAGCTGCTCGTCGCCGATCAGGCCGATGGTCTCCGGGGTCTTCGGCAGGTGCACCGAGATGAAGTCACTGGTCGCCAGCAGCTCGTCCAGGGTCGCGAGCCGGACACCCATCTGCGCGGCCCGGCCGGCCTGCACGTACGGGTCGTAGGCGATCACGTTCATGCCGAAGGCGGCCAGCCGCTGCGCGACCAGGACGCCGATCTTGCCGAGGCCGACGATGCCGACGGTCTTCTCGAACAGCTCGACACCCGAGTACTTGCTGCGCTTCCACTCGCCCTTCTTCAGCGACTCGTTCGCGGCCGGGACCCGGCGCGCGGAGGCGAGCAGCAGCGCGACCGCGAGCTCGGCGGCGCTGACGATGTTGGAGGTCGGCGCGTTCACGACCATCACCCCGGCCTGGGTGGCGGCCTTCACGTCCACGTTGTCCAGGCCGACACCGGCCCGGGCGACGACCTTCAGGCGCTTGGCGGCGGCGAGGGCCTCGGCGTCCACCTTGGTGGCGCTGCGGATCAGGATGGCGTCGACGTCGGCGATGGCCGGGAGCAGCTCGGCGCGGTCGGCGCCGTTGGTGTGCCGGATCTCGAAGTCGGGGCCGAGCGCCTCGACGGTGGCCGGGCTGAGCTCTTCGGCGATCAGGACGACGGGCCGGGTTACGTCAGTCATGGAGGAATCTCCTGCAGAAGCGGTAGGGGCTCATCAAGAACAGAGCACCGCGCTGTGCCCGCTGACTCGATGGTACCGCGTCCACGGAGCGCAGTGCGGAGCGACCCGGATGCCGGTCACTAGGCGTCGCAGGGAGGTGAGCCTCCCAACGCCTTGGTGGCGTCGATGACCAGCTTGCCACGCGACCTGACCAGGGAGAACCTGGTGTCCAGCCGGCTGCAGTTCTGGCCGCCGGCGCCCTTCGCCTCGGGCGAGTACATGACGTTGTACGCCATCCGGACCGAGGATCCGTCCGGCGCCAGGTCGGTGATTCGCGGGTTGAAGAAGTACGTGGTCTGGTGCTTGTTCCGGTCCACGGCCTCGGTCATGCCCTTGGCGTACTTCGGCGAGTACAGCGCCTGCAGCGCCGCGAAGTCCTGCTGGTTCTCCAGCGTCAGGTAGCCGGCGAGCAGCTGCCGCGCCTCCTGTGCGAGCGGCGTACCGGCGACCTGCAGCTCCGGCGCGATGGCGCCCTGCGGACCGCGGGACTGCGCACACTCCCCGAGAGTCCCGACCGTGACGCCGGACGGCGCCTGGGCGACGTACCCGCGGAGCTTGCTGAGCGCGACGATCGTGCTGGCCTGGACGGTGTCGCCGGTGACCAGGCCGACGAGTTCGCCGGACTTGCTGACGACCGGGCCGCCCAGCTTGGCCGCGTTCATGAACTGGCTCAGCGCCTCGGGGTCGGCCTCCGACCCGACCGCGTTGACGACCTGTTTGCCCGCGGCCGTGTAGCCGACCAGGGCGCGTTCGGCCTTCGGGTCGGGGTCCGCCTTCGGCAGCCGCAGGGGCGACTCGTCGAAGCCGATCGACTGCAGGATCGCGACGCCGTCCGCGCTGGTGGCGAGCAGGTTGGCGCGCCGGATCCGGCCGTCCGGCGCCATCACGACGATGGACTTCGGCTGGTCGACCGCCGAGGTGGCGGTCAGGATCCGCCCGTTGTCGATCAGGACGCCGGAGGCCTCACCGGTGCCGGCGCACGTGCTCGCGAGCACCCGGACGACGGCCGGGCCGGCCGACGCCAGCACCGCGGCGGTGTCGATACGGAGGGTCTGCTGCCGGATGTACCAGCCTGCGCCGGCTCCGCCCGCGACGATCACCAGCAGGACGACGAACCCGGCCAGGACCCGGCCGAAGATCCACGGGCGGCGCGGCTGCGGCTCGGACGGGTGGGCCGGGCGGCGCGGGGTCTCCATCTGCGTGAGCGTCCCGGCGCCTGCCGGAACCCGCCGCGGCGGTCGCGGCTGCTCGCGACCGTCCATAGGAAACCTCCCCCATCACCTGCTCACAACGAACCCCTCACTGATTGTGCCAAAGAAAAGGGCCCGGACCACCACCTGGATGGTCCGGGCCTTGCACTGCGTGTTCGTCAGCGGGCGGCGCTGCCCTCGACGTAGTCCTCGTCGTGGGACTTGACCCACGCCATCAGGCCGCGCAACTCCTTGCCGACAGCCTCGATCGGGTGCGCCTCGCTCTGCTTGCGGAACTCGGCGAACTCCGGCGCGCCGGCGTCCTGGTCGGCGATGAAGCGGGCCGCGAAGGTGCCGTCGGTGATGTCGCCGAGGACCTCCTTCATCCGGGCCTTCACCGACGCGTCGATGATCCGCGGGCCGGACACGTAGTCGCCGTACTCGGCGGTGTCGGAGACCGACCAGCGCTGCTTGGCGATGCCGCCTTCGTAGATCAGGTCGACGATCAGCTTGAGCTCGTGCAGGCACTCGAAGTACGCGACCTCGGGCTGGTAGCCGGCCTCGGTCAGCGTCTCGAAGCCGGCCTGGATCAGCGCCGACACGCCACCGCAGAGGACGGCCTGCTCACCGAACAGGTCGGTCTCGGTCTCCTCGGTGAAGGTGGTCTTGATACCTCCGGCGCGCAGGCCGCCGATGCCCTTGGCGTACGACAGCGCCAGGTCCCAGGCCTTGCCGGTGGCGTCCTGCTCGACCGCGACCAGCACCGGGACGCCGCGGCCCTCGGAGTACTCACGGCGGACCAGGTGGCCCGGGCCCTTCGGGGCGACCATGAACACGTCGACACCCGCCGGCGGCTTGATGTAGCCGAATCGGATGTTGAAGCCGTGACCGAAGACCAGCGCGTCGCCGTCGACCAGGTTCGGCTCGATGGCCTCGGTGTAGAGCTTGCGCTGGGCCGGGTCCGGCGCCAGGACGACGATCACGTCGGCCTCCTCGCAGGCCTCGGCCGGCGTGACGACCCGCAGGCCCTGGGCCTCGGCCTTGGCGCGGCTCTTCGAGCCCTCGGGCAGGCCGACGCGGACGTCGACGCCGGAGTCGCGCAGCGAAAGCGCGTGGGCGTGGCCCTGGGAGCCGTAGCCGAGGACGGCCACGTGCCGGCCCTGGATCACCGACAGGTCGGCGTTGTCGTCGTAGAACATTTCAGCAGCCACTTCGGGCACTTCTCCTTAGTGTTGATTCGGTACGGCGGCGGCACGGCCCGGCGGCGGCGCCGGTACCGGGTGCGAAGGCTGGCGATCAGCGGGTCGCGCCTGCACGTTCGGGGGTCCGGACTGGACGTGCGGCGGCGGCACCGGGACCGGTCGCAGGGTGCGGTCGGAGATGGAGCGGCTGCCCCGGCCGATCGCCACCATGCCGGACTGCACCAGCTCGCGGACGCCGAACGGTTCCAGCACCCGGAGCATGGCTTCGAGCTTCTCGGGATTGCCGGTCGCCTCGATGGTGATCGCGTCCGGTGCCACGTCGACCACCTTCGCACGGAACAGCTGGACGGTCTCCAGCACCTGTCCGCGGGTCAGGGTGTCCGCCTTGACCTTGACCAGCAGCAGTTCGCGCTGGACGGTCTGCGTGGGCTCGAGCTCGACGATCTTGATCACGTTGACGAGCTTGTTGAGCTGCTTGGTGATCTGCTCCAGAGGCTGCTCGTCCACGCTGACCGCGATGGTCATCCGGGACACCTCGGGATGCTCGGTCGGACCGACCGCGAGGGAGTCGATGTTGAACCCGCGACGCGAGATGAGCGCCGCCACGCGGGCCAGCACACCGTGCTTGTTCTCGACCAGGATCGACAGAGTGTGCTTGCTCATCAGAGTTCCTCGCTGTCCCAGGTCGGGGCCATGTCGCGGGCGATCTGGATCTCGTCGTTGCTGACGCCGGCGGCGACCATCGGCCACACCATCGCGTCGCGGTGCACCACGAAGTCAACGACCACCGGCGCGTCGTTGACCGCCATCGCCTTCTCGATGGTGGCGTCGACCGAGTCCTTGTCCGAGCAGCGCAGCCCGACGCCGCCCATCGCCTCGGCGAGCTTGGCGAAGTCCGGGATCCGGGCCGAGTGCAGGTCGGTGTTGGAGTAGCGCTTGTCGTAGAACAGCGTCTGCCACTGCCGGACCATGCCCAGCGACTGGTTGTTGATCACGGCAACCTTGATCGGGATGCCCTCGAGCGCGCAGGTGACGAGCTCCTGGTTGGTCATCTGGAAGCAGCCGTCGCCGTCGATCGCCCAGACGGTCTTGTCCGGCCGCGCGACCTTGGCGCCCATCGCGGCCGGCACCGCGTACCCCATGGTGCCGAGACCGCCGGAGTTCAGCCAGTGGCCGGGCTTCTCGAAGGGCAGGAAGTGCGCGGACCACATCTGGTGCTGGCCGACGCCCGCGGTGTAGACGGCGTCCGGTCCGGCGATCTCGCCGATCCGCTTGATCACGTGCTGCGGCGACAGCGTGCCGTCCTCGGGCTCGTCGTACCCGAGCGGGTAGCGCGCGCGGACCGCGTCGAGCTGCTTGCGCCACGCGTCGTACGACGGGGTGCGGCCGGTGTTCGCGATCTCGGTGCGCAGCGCCGCGATCAGGTCGGTGATGACCTCCTTGCAGTCGCCGACGATCGGCACGTCGGCGGCGCGGTTCTTGCCGATCTCGGCCGGGTCGATGTCGGCGTGGATGACCTTCGCCTCCGGCGCGAACGAGTCGAGCCGACCGGTCACGCGGTCGTCGAAGCGGGCCCCGAGGCAGACCAGCAGGTCGGACCGCTGCAGCGCGCCGACGGCGGACACCGAGCCGTGCATGCCGGGCATCCCGAAGTGCAGCTCGTGGGTGTCCGGCAGGGCGCCGCGGGCCATCAGCGTGGTGACAACGGGGATGCCGAGCAGCTCGGCGAGCTCCTTGAGCTCGGCGCTGGCCTGCGCACGGATCACGCCGCCGCCGACGTACAGCACGGGCTTCTCGGCCGCGGCGATCAGGCGGGCCGCCTCACGCACCTGCTTGGGGTGCGGGCGGGTCACCGGCCGGTAGCCGGGCAGCGAGAGCTCGGTCGGCCACTGGAAGTCGACGCCCTTGGTCTGCATCGCGTCCTTGGTCACGTCGACCAGCACCGGGCCGGGCCGGCCGGTGGAGGCGATGTGGAAGGCCTCGGCGATCGTGGTGGCGATCTCGTCCGGGTTGTTGACCAGGAAGTTGTGCTTGGTGATCGGCATCGTGATGCCGCGGATGTCGGCCTCCTGGAAGGCGTCGGTGCCGATCGCGGCGCTCGCGACCTGACCGGTGATCGCCACCAGCGGCACCGAGTCCATGTACGCGTCGGCGATCGGGGTGACGAGGTTCGTCGCGCCCGGTCCCGAGGTGGCCATACAGACGCCGACCTTGCCGGACGCCGCGGCGTACCCCTGGGCGGCGTGGCCGGCGCCCTGCTCGTGACGTACCAGGATGTGGCGGATCTGGGTCGAGTCGAGCATCGGGTCGTACGCCGGGAGGATCGCGCCGCCCGGGATGCCGAAGACGGTGTCGACCCCGGCATGTTCCAGTGCGCGGATCAGAGCCTGTGCCCCGGTCAGCTGCTCACTCATGAGTGCCTTCCCTCAGTCAGTCACGCTGTTGTGCCGAAAAAGCTGCGCTTTTCGCGACCGATCCATCCTCGCTCGTGGTCGTTCCCGCCGCGCTACTGGGTCGCAGATAGTCGCATTGGCAACAAAAAACCCCTTCCGCCGGGTTGGCTGAAGGGGCGCGCTCGACTCTGTGGTCGCGTCAGTCGGCGCGCCGCACAAGTACGAGGAGAATCGATCGCATGTAGGCATTATTCGCCGACAACCGGCGAGCGGGTCAAGTTGGGCTCGCTCGTATCTCAATATCTGGGACAAGCGTCTTACGATCAGCGTGTCGGTAACTTGATGCCACCGCAATGGCTCTGTGAGGTTAATCAGTCACATACTGGGGTCGCGCGCTCGAAGGTTTCCACCGCCCCCTCTCCCGATCGGAGTGACCATGCGCCTCTCGGTACGAATCCTCGTGGCGGCCGTTGCCGTCGCCCTCTGCGGATCGCTGTCACTGACCGCCGCCGCGGCCGACACCCGGACGACCATCGTCAACGCGGCCAACGGCGAGGTGGGCCAGCAGGAGACACCGCCCGGCAGCAACTGCAACCCGTACGGACCGTGCGAGGCGTGGTGCGCGCACTTCGCCACCTGGACCTGGCGGCAGGCCGGCATCCAGATCCCCAACTACGGCTTCACCGGCGACATCTACACCTGGGGCCAGGGCAAGGGCCGCACGCACGACGGCGACACCGGCATGCAGCCCGGTGACATCGTGCTCTACGGCACCAGCCCGGATGACACCGACACCAGCGTGCACACCGGCGTGGTCGTTGCCGTCGGCACCGACGGCAGGATCACCACGGTCGAGGGCAACTCGGGCAACGAGGTGCGCAAGCACGGGCCGTTCGACCCGCAGCACGCCGGGAACGCCGGCCGTCCCGCCGACATCTACGCCTGGGTCTCCGCGGTCTGATCCCCTGATCGAGCCGGTGCGGCACTCGTCCCCCGCACCGGCTCCCCAACTGCCTGGTCCGGGGGAGGACCTAGCATGCGAAAGGTGACTGACGATCCGTACGGCGACGAGCAGCTGGTGCATCTGTACGACCTGGACAACCCGCCGGGCGACGACCACGCCTACTACCGGTCACTGGCCGAGGGCACGACGAAGGTCATCGACTTCGGCTGCGGCACCGGTCTCCTCACCCGTTCCCTCGTTGCACCGGGCCGGGCGGTGATCGGCATCGACCCGAGCCCGACGATGCTCGGCTACGCACGCCGCCAGCCGGGCGCCCAGGCGGTCACCTGGATCGACGGCGACCATCACGTGGTCGAGCCGAGCGGCGATGCGGATCTCGTGGTCAGCAGCGGCAACACGATGATGCACGTCGCGGAACACCAGGCGTCGGTGACAGCGCTCGCCGCCGCGCTGCGTCCCGGTGGGATGTTCGCGTTCGAGTCGCGCAACCCGGCCGCCCGCGCGTGGGAGCAGTGGACGAGCGACGCGACGTACGGCGAGCGCGACACCGCGGCCGGGCATCTGAAGGAGTGGCTCGAGCTGATCGAGATCGCCGGCGGGCGCGTGGTGTTCGATGCCCACAACGTCTTCCCGGACGGCCACGACGCGGTCTACCGCAACGTCTTGTACTTCCGGACGGCCGAGGAGATCACGGCCGATCTGCGGCAGGCCGGGTTCACCGACGTGACGATCGAGAGCGGGTGGCACGGGCAGCCGCTGACCGCGGACGCGCCGATGCTCGTCGTCCGCGCCACGAAGTAGTCTGGGCCCACCGCGACTGGCGAGGGTGGATCACCACCAGGGAGCGAACTACAGGGCGTCGTCCGCCTGGGCGCCTCCGATCGACTCGGAGGTCCCGATGCGCCTGCGGTACGGAACGAATCCTCATCAGACGGCCGCTGTCGAGCACCCGCCGTTCACGGTGGTCGCGGGCGAACCGTCGTACATCAACATCCTCGACGCCCTGACCGGATGGCAGTTGGTGCGCGACGCCGCGCGGACGCTCGGGAGGCCGGCAGCGGCGTCGTACAAGCACGTCTCCCCCGCCGGCGCGGCACTCGGCGAGACCGTGGCGGCGGCGTACACCCGCGCCCGGGACGCCGATCCGAAGTCGTCGTACGGCGACTTCGTGGCGGTCTCGCACCCGGTCGACCTGGAGCTGGCCGGCGTGCTGAAGCGGGTCGTCTCGGACGGGATCATCGCGCCCGGGTACGACGAGGGCGTCGTCGAGATCCTGGCCGCGAAGAAGCGCGGAACCTACCTGGTGCTCGAGGTCGACCCGGAGTTCGAGCCGCCGGCCGAGGAGGTACGCGAGATCTTCGGCGCGCGGCTGACGCAGGAGCGCGACGCGCTGCCGATGCCGCGCGACCTCCCCGACGATGCCGTGCTCGGCCTGATCGTCGCCCGCTACACCCAGTCGAACACCGTGGTGATGGTGAAGGACGCGGTGGCGATCGGCATCGGCGCCGGCCAGCAGTCCCGCGTCGACTGCACCCGCCTGGCCGGTGAGAAGGCCGCGCTGTGGTGGTCACGCCGCTCGGACGAGCCCCTCACCGGCGTCACGATGGTGTCCGACGGCGTACTCCCCTTCAGCGACAACGTCGACGAGGCGCAGCGGTACGGCGTCACGCACATCGTGGAGCCCGGCGGGTCGATCCGGTCCGGCGAAGTCGCCGCGGCGTGCGCCGAGCGAGGCATCCGCCGGACCGTGACCGGTGTCCGGCTGTTCCGGCACTGATCAGGGAGCCGAGCCCACCTTCTCCCGTGGCGCCGGGGGCGCCGGCGGCGATCCGCCCTCGAGTTGGATGTCGGGCACGATCCGGTCCAGCCAGCGCGGCAGCCACCAGGCGCGCGGGCCGAGCAGCGTCATCACGGACGGGACCAGGATCATCCTGACGATGCTGGCGTCGATCAGCACGGCCACGGCCATGCCGACCGCCAGCATCTTCACCGTCGGGTCGTCGTCCTGGACGAAGCTCAGGAAGACCACGATCATGATCGCGGCCGCCGTGGTGATCACCCGCGCGGTCGCGCCGATCCCGATCGCGACCGCGCGGTGGCTGTCCCCGGTCGCGATCCAGGCCTCGTGCACCCGGGACAGCAGGAACACCTCGTAGTCCATCGAGAGCCCGAACACGATCGCGAACATCAGCATCGGCACGAACGACGGGATCGGCACCTTCTCGTCGATCCCGACCAGCGACGATCCCCAGCCCCACTGGAAGACCGCGACGATCACGCCGTACGCGGCCCCGACCGACAACAGGTTGAGAACCGCGGCCTTCACGCCGATCAGCAGCGAGCGGAACGCCACCGTCAGCAGCACGAACGCGAGCAGCACCACAGCCCCGATCAGCCACGGCATCCGGCTGCCCACCTTCTCGGTGAAGTCGACGTACCCGGCGGTGGTGCCGACGACGTACGTCGGTTCCTTCTGGCCGGGCAGCACGTCGTCACGGATCCGGTTGACCAGGTCCTCGGTGTCGGCCGACGACGGCGACGTGGTCGGGACGACGTTGATGATCGCGGTCGTCCCGGCGCTGTTCGTGCTCGGCTGCTGGACGGCGGCCACACCCGGGGTCTCCTGCAGCGTCGAAGCCAGGCCGCTGAGCACCGACTGCCTGTCGGCCGCACTGACCGACTCCAGCTGGACGACGACCGTCAGCGGACCGTTGGCTCCCGGGCCGAACCCCTGCGCGATCAGGTCGTACGCCTTCCGGCTGGAGTCCTGGGCCGGGTCGGTACCGGCGTCGAGCTGGCCGAGGTTCATCGACAGCAGCGGGATCGACAGGACGAGCAGCACCAGCGTCGCGGCGATGCCGAACGGCCACGGCCGGGCGCTCACCTTGCGGCCCCAGCGCGCGAACGCACTCCGCTCGTGCGCGGCGTCGCGGAGCTCGTGTTCCTCCGCACGATGCGCGGCGACCGCGGAATCGTCCGGGAGAGCGGCCTCGAGTTCGCGTTCCTCGGTGAGGTGGTGCCGGTCCTTGCGGTTCAGGACCCTCAGATTCGCGAGCCCCAGCAGCGCGGGGATCAGCGTCAGGGCGGCCAGCACCGTGACCGCGACCACGATCGCCGACGACAGCCCGAGCGCGCCGACGAACGGTACGCCGGACACGTACAGACCGAGGATCGCGATCACGACCGTCCCGCCGGCGACCACGATGGCCGCGCCCGAGGTGGACGCGGCGCGCCCGGCCGACTCGCGGACGCTCATCCCGTCCTCCAGCTGCTCGCGATGGCGCGACACCAGGAAGAGTCCGTAGTCGATCGCGACCCCGAGGCCGAGCAAGGTCGCGACCGTCGGCGCGGACACCGGGAACGTCTTCACCGCCGCGAGCAGACCGAGGATCGCCAGTCCGCCGCCGACGCTGAAGACCGCCGACAGCAGCGGCAGTCCGGCCGCGACGACGGACCGGAACATCAGGAACAGCAGCACCAGCGCGAGCAGGAGACCGATCGCCTCCGAGGGGAGGTCGTCGGCCTGTTTGCCGATCTGACCGGCGCCGCCGCCGTACTCGACCTGGAGGCCGGCCGCGCGGGCCGGCTCGACCGCCGCGTCGAGTTTGTCGAGGTACGAGCTGTCGAGTGCGGCCGGGACAACCGAGAACGAGACCGGCGCGTTGACGATGCTGCCGTCCTTGGAGATGTACGCCGTCTGCGAGGTCGCCAGCGGGTCGACGGCGCTGACCACGTCGGGCAGTTTCGCGACGGCGTCCATCGACGACTTGACCTGCGCGGAGTGTTCGGCCACCGTGCCGGACTTCGCGTGGAACACGATCGAGCCCGAATAGCCGCCGGCGGTGCTGAAGTCCTTGTTCAGGATGTTCAAACCAGCGGATGACTCACTGCCCGGAACCGTGTAGTTGTTGGAATACGTGCCGCCGAACGCACCTTTGAGCACGAACAGCGCGACGACGGCCACCAGCCAGCCGCCGATCACGAGCCAATGGAAGTGTGCCGCCCCGCGACCGAGGCGGTGCAGGAATGCATGCATGAGGTGCCCCTCCCCCCGGGCACCCCCCAGGCGACGGCCCAGCCGCCGGCCCCCACCCGCGAATCTAGGTCGGCCGGGACAGGGTCACAACCCCTCGGCGCCGACGGTCACAGCCTGTCCTCATCCGCTGGCGTTGAGCAGGTAGGAGCCGGAGGCAACGGCTTTGCGGACCTCGGCGGCCGTTCGGTCCGGGTCGAGCCGGGTGGTGTCGAGCGCGTGCGGCTCCAGCGCGCCGAGGTCGGCGAACGCGCCGTGCAGCCCGGTGAGGGCGTCGGCGTCGGTCAACTCGGGCTGGGGCCGGGCCTGTCCGCGCTGCAGCGTCGTCCCGAGGTCCGGGCGGAGGACGACGTACGACATCGCCCACTCCCCCGCTGCCGCGGCCGCACGGAACGGGGTGAGGAACCACGGGCCGATGACGCCGTCGACCACCACGTCGTATCCGCCGCGCGCATAGACGGCGACGGTGGCGACGATCGCCTCGACGACCACCTCGTTCTGGCGTTCCGCACCGGGCAGGTACGGCGCGACGAAGCCGGTCCGGATACCGCGGTAGAACTCGTCGGTGGTCAGGTGCATCGTGGGCCGTGGCGCGTCGGTCGCGACGAGTCGCGCCACGGTCGTCTTGCCGGAGCCGGACGGCCCGGTCAGCAGGAGGACGTTGCTCATGCCGCCCGACGCTAGCCAAGCGGCGCCCGGAAGTGCAGTCTTTTGTTTCGCGCGCCGTCAGCCGCCCGCGACGCTGGGCAGGATCAGCAGCTCGTCGCCGTCGTCGAGCGGCGTCCCCAGACCGTCGAGATCGCGGATGTTGTCGTCACCCAGGAAGATGTTGACGTGCCGGCGGATCGCCCCCTGCTCGTCGGTCAGCCGCCGGCGCAGCGGTGCGTCGAGCGCGGCGAACGCCTCGGCCACGGTCCGCGCCTCGACCTCGACGCGCTCGGCGCCGCCCGCGAACGGCCGGAGCACCGTGGGCAGCCGGACGCCGATCATCCGACCACCGCGGCGCGCACGGTCAGTACGTCGGGCAGGTGCCGGGCGACCTCGACCCAGCCGTCGCCGGCGTCGGGGCTCGCGTAGACACAGCCGTCCCGCGTGCCGACGTACACCCCGGCGGGATCGGCGGTGTCGGTGGACATCGCGTCCCGCAGCACCGGGACGTAGGAGACGTCGGGCAGTCCGGCCGCCAGCGGCTCCCAGGTGGCGCCGGCGTCCCGGGACCGGAAGACCCGGCACTGCGCCCCGGTGGGAATCCGGTTCGCGTCCGCGACCAGCGGGAACACGTACACGGTCTCGGGCTCGTGCGGGTGCACCACGATCGGGAACCCGAAGTCCGACGGCAGGCCGTCCGCGATCGACGTCCAGACCGCGCCGCCGTCGTCCGAGCGGTACACGCCGTGGTGGTTCTGCGCGAACAGCCGCTCCGGTGCGTCGGGGTGCGCGGCCAGCTTGTGGACGCACTGGCCGAACTCCGGGTACGGGTCCGGGAAGAATTTCGCCTGGATCCCCTGGTTCGCCGGGGACCAGGTCGCGCCGCCGTCGGCGGTCCGGTAGACCCCGCCGGTGGACATCGCCACACTCACCCGGTCGGGATCGGTCGGGTGCGGCACCACGGTGTGGATCGCCGCGCCGCCGAACCCGGCGCCCCACTCCGACCGGTGCGGGTGGTCCCACAGACCGCGGACCAGCTCGAACGTGACCCCGCCGTCGGTCGACTTCCACAGCGCCTGCGGCTCGGACCCGGCGTACACGACGCCCGGCTGACCTGGCGGTCCCGGCTGGATCTGCCAGACCCGCTCCAGCGACGCGTCGGCGTCCTCCGGGAACCCGATCGAGCCCTCCGGCGGCTCCGCCCAGCTCTTGCCGAGGTCGTCGGAGTGGAAGACCGCCGGCCCCCAGTGCTCGCTGGTGCCGCCGACGAACAGCCGAGGCCGGTCGCCGCGAGTGTCGATGCCCACGGCGTACACGCCCTGCATCTCGAACTCGGGCACCGGCCCGTCCAGCTGCCAGTCCTTGCGGGCAGCGTCGCTCCGGCCGATCCAGAGCCCCTTCTTGGTACCGATCAGCAGTACGGCCTCGGACATCGTCGTCCTCCTCCTAGCGTGTCCTAGCGTGTTCTAGCGTGGCGGGCCAGCCACCACGTTGATCAACGGTTCCCCGGACGCGTAGCGCTGCAACTGCGCACGCACCAGCCGCGCGACCCGCGGCGCGAACGCCGTCGAGGCGCCGCCGCGGTGCGGGTTGATCAGCACATTCGGAGCAGACCACAACGGATGTCCGGCGGGCAACGGCTCCGGGTCGGTCACGTCGAGCGCGGCCCGGATCCGGCGCGTCCCGAGCTCGGCGAGCAGCGCGTCGGTGTCGACGACGATGCCGCGGGCGACGTTCACCAGCAGGGCGCCGTCCTTCATCGAGGCCAGGAACTTGGCGTCCACCATCCGCTTGGTCTCCGGCGTCGCGGGGGTCAGCAGCACGACGACGTCGGCGCGCGGCAACAGCTCGGGCAGCTCCGCGATCGGGTGCACGCCGTCCCGCGCACTCCGGGCGACCCGGATCACGTCGCACTCGAACCCGGTCAGCCGCCGCTCGAGCGCCTCGCCGATCGCGCCGTACCCGAGGATCAGCACCGTGCGGTCGGCGAGCGAGTCGTCGACCTCGTCGTACGACCCCGGCCAGACCTGGCGCTCCTGGTCACGGACCGCACGCGGCAGGTTCCGGAACGACGCGAGGATGAGCCCGACCGCCAGCTCGGCCGTCGACGCGTCGTGCACGCCGCGCGCGTTGCACAGGGTGACGCCGTCGGCGAGCCGCGACTGCGCGTGCTCGAACCCGGCCGTCTGCAGCTGCACGACCTTCAGCGCCGGCATGTCGCGGATGACGTCGAACACGTCACCGCCGCCCATGTAGCTCGGCACATAGAACTCGACCTCGTCGAGCGACGTGGGCCGCTCGCCGCCGGCATAGAAGTCCACGTCGAACCCGTCGGGCACCCCGCCGAGGAACCCGGCGGGGTCCTCCCACGGAAGCCATGCCTTCACCACGTCAACCATGCGTTTCAACCTACTCGGGATCGTGGACAGTTTTGAACTCCGGTGCCACGGAGCGGCCGTCGTCGTACTCTGGATCGGTGCCTTCGACATCGGACAGGGCGGTGGTGGTCGCGCACGATCAGGCCGTCGGGCGGCTGCGGGAGTCGTACGAACTGATCCCGCCGGGCGAGCCCGTTCGGCTGGCCAAGCGCAGCTCGAACCTGTTCCGGCCGCGGGCCGCGGTCGACCGTCCGGGGCTGGACGTGTCGAAGCTGACCGGTGTCCTCGGCATCGACCCGGCCGCCCGCACGGCCGACGTCCAGGGCATGTGCACGTACGAGGACCTGGTCGCGGCGACCCTTCCGTACGGCCTGATGCCGATGGTGGTGCCGCAGCTGAAGACGATCACGCTCGGCGGCGCGGTCACCGGGCTCGGCATCGAGTCGTCGTCGTTCCGCGCCGGCCTCCCGCACGAGTCCGTGCTCGAGCTGGACATCCTCACCGGCGCCGGCGACGTGGTCACGGCGCGGCCTTCCGGTGAGCACGCGGACCTGTTCCGGATGTTCCCGAACTCCTACGGCACGCTCGGGTACGCCACCCGGCTGCGCATCGAGCTCGACCGCATCTCGCCGTACGTCGCGCTCCGGCACATCCGGCTCGGCCTGGACGAGCTCGCGCCGGCCATCGACGAGATCGTTGCCTCCGGCACGTACGACGGTGAGCCGGTGCACTTCGTCGACGGCGTCGCGTTCAGCCCGTCGGAGGCGTACCTCACCCTCGGACGCAACAGCGACGCCGCGATCCGCACCAGCGACTACACAGGTCAGCAGATCTATTACCGTTCGATCCAGCAGCGGCAGCGGGACTTCCTCACCGCCCACGACTACCTGTGGCGCTGGGACACCGACTGGTTCTGGTGCTCGAGGGCGTTCGGCGCGCAGCAGCCCGTCGTACGGCGGTTGTGGCCTCGCCGCTGGCGACGCAGCGACGTGTTCTACAAGATCGTCGGCTTCGAGAACCGGCACCACGTCGCCGCCCGGCTGAACCGCCGCCGCGGTCATGCGGACCGCGAGCGCGTGGTGCAGGACGTGGAGATCCCGGTCGCGCGACTGGCGGAGTTCCTGCGCTGGTTCGACGCGAACGTGGGCATGCGGCCGGTCTGGCTCTGCCCGTTGCGACTGCGCGGCGCGGCGTCCTGGCCGCTGTATCCACTGAAGCCCGGCGAGACGTACGTCAACGTCGGCTTCTGGGGCACCGTGCCGATCGCGCCGGGCGCCGCCGACGGCGACGTGAACCGGAGGATCGAGGCCGCCGTCACCGACTTCGGCGGCCACAAGTCGCTGTACTCCGACGCCTACTACGACCGTGAGACCTTCGACCGGCTCTACAACGTCGCAGCGCTGGACGAGGTGAAGAAACGCTACGACCCGGACGCCCGGCTCACCGGGCTCTACGAAAAGGCGGTGACGCGCCGATGACGACGCTCGCGACCCAGCAGGTATCGATCGCCGAAGCCCTCACGGCCGTGATTCCGGACGCTTTGCCGTTCCGGTTCTCGGCGTACGACGGCAGCGAGGCGGGTCCCTCGGACTCGCCCATTCACATGCATCTGGCCAACGAGCGCGGGCTGTCGTACATCCTGACCGCGCCCGGCGATCTCGGGATGGTCCGCGCGTACGTGATGGGCGACCTGGAGATCACCGGCGTCCACCCGGGCAACCCGTACGACCTGATGCGGATGATCCTCGATCAGTTCCACTTCCACCGGCCGAAGGCCGCCGAGGCCGTCCGGATCCTCCGCAGCCTTGGGTGGAGCCACCTGAAGCCGCCGCCTCCCCCGCCGCAGGAGCACCTGCCCAAGTGGCGGCGTACCTTCGAGGGGCTGCGGCACTCGAAGGCGCGGGACAAGTCCGCGATCCACCACCACTACGACGTGTCGAACACGTTCTACGAGTGGGTGCTCGGGCCGTCGATGACGTACACGTGCGCGGTCTACCCGACCGCGGACGCCACGCTGGAAGAGGCGCAGTTCGAGAAGTACGACCTGGTCGCGCGCAAGCTCGACCTGAAGCCGGGCATGCGGCTGCTCGACGTCGGCTGCGGGTGGGGCGGCATGGTGCGGCACGCGGCCCGCGAGTACGGCGTCACCGCGCTGGGCGTCACGCTGTCCGCGGCGCAGGCCGAATGGGCAGCGCTGGCGATCAAACGGGACGGGCTGGAGAATCGCGCCGAGGTGCGGTTCCTGGACTACCGCGACGTCCCCGAGTACGACTTCGACGCAATCAGCTCGATCGGCCTGACCGAGCACATCGGCGTCCGGAACTACCCGTCGTACTTCGGTTTCCTGCACAGCCGGCTCAAGCCCGGCGGCCGGCTGCTCAACCACTGCATCACCCGGCCGGACAACCGGTTCCGCAACACCGGCGCGTTCATCGACCGCTACATCTTCCCCGACGGCGAACTGATCGGCTCCGGCCGCATCATCACCGAGGCCCAGGACGCCGGCTTCGAGGTCCGCCACGAGGAGAACCTCCGCGAGCACTACGCCCTCACCCTCACCGCCTGGAACGAAAACCTGGTCACCCACTGGGACGAGGCCGTCGCCGAGGTCGGCCACCCCACCGCGAAGATCTGGGGCCTCTACCTAGCCGCCAGCCGAGCCGGCTTCGAACACAACACCATCCAACTCCACCAAGTCCTCGCCACAAAACCCGACCACCGCGGCAACTCCCACTTCCCGCTGAGACCTACCTGGTGAGTCATACGCCCGGCGCATCAAGTCCTGCCGGTTTCGGCGTGTGGTCTCTCGAATTGATTGCAGGTCGGGTCATTCCGGCGGTGCGGGCTGGTGGTTGTCGCTAGCTTGGGGGCAGGGCGAGTGGAGGAGACGGGCGTGCGCGGTCGGGCTGCGGTGGTGGTGGCGGCGTTGGCGTTGGTGGTGGGGTGTTCGGAGGACTCGTCGTCGGCGGCGGGTACGGCGCCGGCGACTGTCAGCTCGGGTACGGCGAGCGGGGCTGTGGGGGCGGTGAAGTTGACGGTGGCTTCGACGGTGGCGACGGGGATCGAGGTGCCGTGGGGGCTGGCGTTTCTGCCGGACAAGAGTGCGTTGGTGGCGGAGCGGGATTCGGGGAAGATCAAGCGGATCGCCGACGGGCAGGTGAGTGACGTCGGTGAGGTGGATGGCGTGAACCCGTCGTCCGAAGGTGGGTTGCTCGGGCTCGCGGTGGATCCGGGGTATCCGGGGAAGCCGTACCTCTACGCGTACTACTCGGGCGGCGACGACAACCGGATCGCGCGGATCACCTACCAGAGCGGGAAGTTGTCGGACCAGCAGGTGATCCTCGAGGGGATTCCGGCCGCGGCGATCCACAACGGCGGGCGGCTGCGGTTCGGTCCGGACGGGTTCCTGTACGCCGGGACCGGCGACGGGTCGGACCGGCCGAACTCGCAGAACGACGACTCGCTCGGCGGGAAGATCCTGCGGATCACCACCGAGGGCAAGGCCGCGCCGGGCAACCCGGACGGGCGGGTGTGGATCACCAAGGGCCACCGCAACGTCCAGGGGCTCGCGTTCGACGGCGACCAGTTGTACGGCGCGGAGTTCGGGCAGAACACCTGGGACGAGCTGAACGCCATCACCCCCGGCTCGAACTACGGCTGGCCGGCCGCGGAAGGCATCAGCCAACTCGACGGCATGACCGACCCGATCGCGCAGTGGCACACGGCCGACGCGTCGCCGTCCGGGATCGCGTTCGCCAAGGGGTACATCTTCATGGCGTCGTTGCGCGGCCAGCGGCTCTGGGCGATCCCGGTCGCGGGCGGCAAGCGGGTCGGTGAGCCGCAGGCGTTCTTCACCAACCAGTACGGGCGTTTGCGTACGGTCGAGACCGCGCCGGACGGGTCGTTGTGGGTGACCACGTCGAACACCGACGGCCGCGGCGACACCCGCGACGGCGACGACCGGATCCTGCGCGTGACGATCAGCACCTCCTGAGCAGAAGTCAACCGTTTCAGCTCTTCGGTCGTCTGGTACTTGTTGGAAGGAAACGACCTGAGGAGGAGATCGGTATGCCGACCGGCCAGGCGTCTGGCGTCCACAGCAGCGTGATCGCATCGGTGAGCAGATTCGACGATGCTCAGCGAACAGTCGAGTACCTCAGAAGCTACGGGATGACAGCGGCCAACCTGGAGATCGTCGGCGCCGGACTCCGGCAGGCCACCAGACGCAGAACCGTCCCAGCCGTGAGGCTCACCCTGGTCAGTGCCGCGCACGGCGCGCTTCTCGGCGTACTCGCGGCGGTCTTCGTCACTCTGGTGGCCGAGACGACGCTGAACGGTCTCGCCGTTGTGGTGTGGGGATTTGTGTACGGCGTACTCGTCGGGGCGCTCGGGGGGCTGTTCCGCGGGCTGGTCCGTAATCGCCCCGAAGCCGTGACCACTGAGGTCCTGCCAACCCGCTACGAGGTCCGCTGCACGGCCGAGGAACTGTCGGTCGCCCAGACCCTGCTCGCGGATGCGGCCGACGTCGACGACGGCCGAGTCGAGCGCACCGTGATCGCCGACGCCCCGCATCCGGGGCAACAGCAGCGCGACGCCGCCTGACCATCTGAGGGGTCAACCCTTCGGATGGCCGGTTGCGGACGATGATTCTCAGGTGCCAACCGGCCATCTCGGGGGTTGACCCCCGAGATGGCCGGTCAGGTGGCGGGTGAGAGTCAGATGCCCAGCTTCTCGTTGAGGAGCTGGCGGACCTTGGCGGCGTCTGCTTGGCCGCGCATGTCCTTCATGACCGCGCCGATGAGGGCGCCGGCGGCGGCTGGTTTGCCGGAGTTGACCTTTTCGACGACGTCGGGGTTGGCGGCGATGGCGCGGTCGATCGCCTCCAGGAGGGCGGAGTCGTCGGAGACCAGGGCCAGGCCGCGCTTCTCGATGATCTCGGCCGGGGTGCCCTCGCCGGCGAGGAGGCCTTCGAAGACCTGGCGGGCGAGCTTGTCGTTCAGCGTGCCGTCGTCGACGAGCTTCTGGACCTCGGCGACCTCGGCGGGGCCGACGCCGAGCGCGTCGAGCTCCTGACCGGACTCGTTCGCCGAGCGGGCCAGCTCACCCAGCCACCACTTCTTCGCGGCGGCCGGCGTGACACCGAGCTCGACCGTCGCGACGATCGGCTCGAGCGCGTTGCCGTTGATGACGTCGCGCATCTCGAGGTCGGTGAAACCCCAGTCCTGCTGCAACCGCGCCCGCCGGACCGACGGCGCCTCCGGCAGCGTCCCGCGCAGCTCCTCCACCCACTCGCGCGACGGCGCGACCGGGACCAGGTCGGGCTCCGGGAAGTACCGGTAGTCATCCGCGTCGGACTTCTCCCGGCCGGACGTGGTGATGCCGGTGTCCTCGTGCCAGTGCCGGGTCTCCTGCAGGATCTTGCCGCCGGACGACAAGATCGCCGCCTGCCGGGTGATCTCGTAGGTGATCGCGCGCTCGACCGAACGGAACGAGTTCACGTTCTTGGTCTCGGTCCGCGTGCCCAGCGCAGTGGAACCGTGCGGCTTCAGCGAGACGTTCGCGTCGCAACGGAGCGAGCCCTGGTCCATCCGGACGTCCGAGACGTCCAGCGACAGCAGCAGATCGCGCAGCATGCTCACATACGCCCGGGCGACCGCAGCTGCCTTCGCCGGCGGGACCTCGATCGTCTTGGTGACGATCTCGATCAGCGGGATGCCTGCCCGGTTGTAGTCGACCAGCGAGTGCGAGGCGCCGTGGATCCGGCCGGTCGCGCCGCCGATGTGGGTGGACTTGCCGGTGTCCTCCTCCATGTGCGCGCGCTCGATCTCGATCCGGTACGTCTCGCCGTCGACGACGACCTCGGTCCAGCCGTTGAACGCGATCGGCTCGTCGTACTGCGAGGTCTGGAAGTTCTTCGGCATGTCCGGGTAGAAGTAGTTCTTCCGGGCGAACCGGCACCACTCGGCGATCTCGCAGTTCAGCGCCAGGCCGATCCTGATCGCGGACTCGACCGCCTTGGCGTTCACCACCGGCAGCGCGCCCGGCAAACCGAGGCAGACCGGGCAGGTCTGGGTGTTCGGCGGCGCGCCGAACTCGGTCGGGCAGCCGCAGAACATCTTCGACTTCGTGTTCAGCTCGACGTGGACCTCGAGGCCCATCACCGGGTCGTACTGCGCCAGCGCGTCGTCGATTTCGAGGACCTCGGCAGTCATCGGGTCACCTCCAGCTCCGGAGCCTTGGTCATCAGTACGCCGCCCCACTGCTCGGCCAGCGCGGACTCCAGCGCGGCGCCGACCGTGTAGAGCAGGTCGTCGCGCATCACCGGCGCCATCACGTGGAAACCGACCGGCAGGCCGTCCTCGTCGGCGAGGCCGCACGGGAACGACGCGGCCGCGTTACCGGCCAGGTTGGACGGGATCGTGCAGAGGTCGTTCTTGTACATCGCGATCGGGTCGTCGATCCGGTCGCCGATCGCGAACGCGGTCGTCGGCGTGGCCGGCGAGACCAGCACGTCGACCTGCTCGTAGGCGTTGGCGAAGTCGCGGGCGATCAGCGTCCGCACCTTCTGCGCCTGGCCGTAGTACGCGTCGTAGTACCCACTGGACAGGGCGTGCGTGCCGAGCATGATGCGGCGCTTCACCTCGGCGCCGAAGCCGGCCTCGCGGGTCAGGCTCATCACCTTCTCGGCGCTGTTCTCCCCGTCGTCGCCGACGCGCAGGCCGTACCGCATCGCGTCGAACTTGGCCAGGTTGGACGAGGCCTCGCTCGGCAGGATCAGGTAGTACGCCGGGAGCGCGTACTGGAAGTGCGGGCAGGAGACCTCGACCACCTCGGCGCCGAGCTTGGTGAGCAGCTCGACCGCCTCGTGGAAGCGGGCCTCGACGCCCGGCTGGTAGCCCTCGCCGCCGAGCTCCTTCACGACGCCGATCCGCAGACCGGCGACGTCACCGTTGCGCGCCGCCTCGACCACCGGCGGGACGTCCTGGTTGATCGACGTGGAGTCCATCGGGTCCCAGCCGGCGATCACCTCGTGCAGCAGAGCCGCGTCGAGGGTCGTCCGCGCACACGGGCCCGGCGTGTCCAGCGAGGAGGCCAGCGCGATCAACCCGTACCGCGAGGTGCCGCCGTACGTCGGCTTGACGCCGACCGTGCCGGTGAAGGCGCCGGGCTGCCGGATCGAGCCGCCGGTGTCGGTGCCGATCGCGAGCGGCGCCTCGTACGCCGAGACGGCCGCGGACGAACCGCCACCGGAACCACCCGGGATCCGGCCCAGGTCCCACGGGTTGTGGGTGGTGCCGTACGCCGAGTTCTCGGTGGAGGAGCCCATCGCGAACTCGTCCATGTTGGTCTTGCCAAGAATCACGATCCCGGCGTCCTTCAGCCGCTTCACGACCGTCGAGTCGTACGGCGGCTTCCAGCCCTCGAGGATCTTCGAACCGGCCGTGGTCGGCACACCCTCCTGGGTGAGCACGTCCTTCAGCGCCAGCGGCACACCGGCCAGCGGGGACAGCTGCTCACCTGCGGCGCGCTTGTCGTCGACGGCCTTCGCCTGCGCCAGCGCGCCCTCGGAGTCCACGTGCAGGAACGCGTGCACGGCGCCGTCGACGGCGGCGATCCGGTCGAGGTGGGCCTGGGTGATCTCCACCGAGCTGGCCTGCCCGGACGTCATCAGCTCCGCGAGCTCGGCCGCGGTCTTCCTGGTGAGGTCGGCCATGGTCAGTCCTCCTCCAGGATCCGCGGCACCCGGAAACGCTGCTCCTCCGCGGCCGGCGCGCCGGACAGCGCCTGCTCGGGCGTGAGGCACGGGACGTTCTCGTCCGGGCGCATCACGTTGGTCAGCGGCAGGGCGTGCGAGGTCGGCGGGATGTCGTCCGCCGCCACCTGGCTGACCTGCCCGACCAAGGTGATGATCTGGTCGAGCTGCGGCGCGAGGTGGTCGAGCTCGTCGTCGGTGAGCTCGATCCGCGCCAGTCGCGCCAGGTGCGCGACCTCTTCGCGGGTAATCGATGGCATGAACTGATCCAATGGTTCGCAGGACTTCCCGTAGCGCTTTCCGCCACGACCCAGTCATCCTAGTGGTCCGGTGTGACGGTCGCGTTTCCCCGTCCCCAGGGGTGTGGACAACGGCCGGATGAGATGGGCGGGCGTGTCCTCCCCTACCGCTCTGTAACATGGGCGGCGACAAGGCGTTACGCGCAAGGTGATCGGCTGGGAGATGATCGTTCGGTGTTCCTGCTGCGCTTGATCATCCCGGACCGACCCGGATCTCTGGGCACCGTGGCGACTGCCCTCGGTGAGGTGAACGCCGACATCCATGCGATCGAGATCGTCGAGCACCGGCGCGAGAACGGCACCGCCGTCGACGACATCGTGGTCGACCTGCCACCGGGCGTGCTCCCGGACCGGCTGGTGTCCGCCTGCAACAGCGTCCCGGACGTCGAGGTCATCTGGTTCTCGCGCTACGGCGCGGGCGGCGGCCTGCACATGGACCTGGAAGCGGTCGAGCAGATGACGTCGGCGCCCGCGGATGCGATCGACATCCTGGTCGAGCAGTCACCGGCCGTGCTGCACGCGGACTGGGCGGCGCTGCTCGACGGCACCGGCAGCGAGGTGAAGGTCGCGCTGGAGACCAGCGCGACGCCGGAGTTCGGCGACGTGGCCGGCCGCTGGCTCCCGATGGAGAAAGCGACCACGCTGGAGGCGCCGGACCACAAGGGCCTCTCGGAGTCGGTCCTGGTCGCCGCGCCGCTGGAGTCCGACCGCCGGATTCTGGTGATCGGCCGTCGCGGCGGCCCCGAGTTCCTGGGCTCCGAGGTCGCCCGCCTGTCCTACCTGGCCTCCCTGGCCGTCACCATCCGCGCCACCGCCTGACCGCGCGCACCAGACCCCGTACGAGCCCATCGGTCGAGGGGATAACCGCTCGGGTGCTGGTGCGTCCGCGGGCGTGCTGGGAAGGCGAAAGCCCCGCTCGACGGATCGAGCGGGGCTCGGCTGTGGTTCAGGTGAACTGGAAGTAGGCGAGGGCCCAGAGGCCGGCGATCACCAGCAGGACGATGAGCCCGACCAGGCTGACGATCAGGATCGCCTGGCTGTTGCTGCCGTTCCGGTCCGGGAGGTCGAACTGGGTGGGGCCCCAGGGCCCCCCGCCGTCGACGCGCTGGACGGCCTCGGGCGGTGGCTGGGCCACCGTCCGCGACTCCCGCTTCTCCCGGGGGAACTTCAATCCGTCCTCCGTGCTGCTCAGGCGTAGAACGACTCGTACGAGATCGAGACCTGCTGCGACGTGTAGCTGGCCGAGCTGTTCCCGCTGATCTCGACCTTCCACCCGCCGACATAGGCAGCGTACGACTTTCCGTCGTTGTGTGCGTCGACGTACGACTTCACGGCCTCGATGTTGCCGCCCTTGAGGGCGCCGAACGCGTCGCCGAGTGCGGCCGGCAGCGCCTTCTTCGCGTCCGCCGCCTCACCGGAGGCGCTGACCTCGATGTCCTTGATGCCCTTGCCGCTGCTGGCGTAGAAGAAGACCCGCTGGTAGCCGTACTTGCCGACGTCCTTCTTGCAGGAGGTCGTGCAGACGTAGCCCTTGGCCTTCAGCGCCGCGACCAGCTGCGCCTGGGTGGTGTCGAAGGTCTGGTCCGGCAGGTCCATCGAGTCCTCGCCGGACTTGTGACCGGACACCCGCACGCTCTGACCCTGGTTGCTGAGCTGGAACTCGCCCCAGGTGGTGCCGACCTCGTCGGAACGCTGACCGGTCTTCACCGAGTCCTGGATCTTCTTGACCTGGTCGGCACCGAAGGTGTCGTTGCCGAGCGCCTGCAGCAGCTGGTCGAAGGAGACCTGCGCGTTGTTGAAGTTGTCGTCGTCCTGGGCCTGCAGCCGGACCGCGATGATGGTGCCGTCGGGCGAGAACTGGAAGATCGCCTCGGACTCCTTGCGGCCGTCCTGCTTGAAGCAGCCGCGGTGCGCGCCCTGACCGGTGTTGAACAGGTCGCTGCAGCCGAAGCCGAGGCCCTGCAGCTTCTCGGTCGCGGCCTTGGCCTGGCCGGCCGCGTTGCCGAGCTCGCCGTTCTGGCCGGGTCCGCCCGATGTCGACGGGGAGCCGGTCGGGTTCGGGGTGCCGTTGCCGGTCGGCTCCGAGGTGGTCGTGGGCTGCGTCGTGGGCTCGTCGTCACCGCCGAACGCACGGATCCCGAGGAACACCAGCAGGCCGATCACCACGAGGCCGACCACGCCGCCGCCGATCAGCAGCGGGAGCTTCTCCTTGCCGATGCCACCCGGGCCCTTGGAGCCCGGACCGCCCGGCTGCCACTGCTGGCCCGGACCGCTCTGCTGCTGGTGCCACCCGCCTTGCTGCTGCTGGCGCTGGCCCCACGACTGCTGCTGGTAGGCGCCGCCCTGCTGCTGCGGCGGCTGACCCCAACCGCCCGCCGGCGGCTGACCGTACTGACTGGGCTGCCCCTGACCAGGCTGCTGGCCCCAACCACCCTGCTGCGGCGGCTGGTCCTGCTGCGGCTGGCCTTGCTGCGGCTGACCCTGCTGGGGCTGCTGCGGAGGCTGGCCCCAGCCACCACTCTGGCCCGGAGGCTGTTGTCCCCAGCCGCCCTGCTGCGGCGGCTGGCCACCCTGTCCCCCGTGCTGCCCGCCTGGCTGGCCCCCCGGCTGCCCAGGACCCCACGGTCCCTGCGGCGGCGTCGTCATATTTGCTCCTTCTGACCCAGTGTCGACGTGCAAAGTTAACAGTCGGACGGATCAGAGCCGTCACTGGATCCATCCGGTTCGCAGTCTGGCGAAATCGTTACGACTCGTCCGCCGCGGGCGTGGTCGCCACCGCGGCGGCGGCGTCCGCGCCGTCCTCGAGCAGCACCCGGAAGCCGGCGGCATCCAGGATCGGTACGCCGAGTTGCACGGCCTTGTCGTACTTCGATCCGGGCGACTCGCCGACGACCACGAACGAGGTCTTCTTCGACACCGAGCCGGCGACCTTCCCGCCGCGCCCGACGATCGCCTCGGTCGCTTCGTCGCGGCTGAACCCCTCGACGGTCCCGGTCACGACGACCGACTGCCCGGTCAGTGTCTGCGGCAACGCCGGCCCGGTGCGCTCCTCGCGCATGACGACGCCGGAAGCCTGCCATTTGTCCACGATCGCCTGGTGCCACGGCACCTGGAACCACTCGATCATCGCCTGCGCGATGGTCGGCCCGACGCCCTCGATCTCGGCCAGCTGCTGCTCGCTCGCGGCCCGGACGTCGTCGATGTTGTCGAACACCTCGGTGAGCGCCGCGGCGGCGGTCGGCCCGACGTGCCGGATCGACAGCGCCACCATCGCCCGGGACAGCGGCTTGGTCTTCGCCTCCTCGAGGTTCGCCACCAGCTTGCGAGCGTTCGCCGACAGCGCCCCGGCCTTGGTGGTGAAGAACGCGCTCTCGGCCAGCTTCTCCTCGGTGAGCGCGAACAGGTCGCCCTCGTCGGCGATCAGCCCGTCGCGGATCAGCGCGTCGGCCGCCTTGAACCCGAGCCCCTCGATGTCGAACGCGGACCGCCCGGCCAGGTAGAACAGCCGCTCGCGTAGCTGACCCTGGCAGTACTGCGAGTTCGGGCAGCGGATGTCGACGTCGGACTCCTTGGCGGGCGCCAGCACCGTGTCGCACCACGGGCACCGGGTCGGCATCTCCCAGGCCGGCAGGCCGTCGGGGCGCAGGTCGACGACCGGTCCGAGGACCTCGGGGATCACGTCGCCGGCCTTCCGCAGGACGACGGTGTCGCCCGGCCGGACGTCCTTGCGGGCGACCTCCTTGGCGTTGTGGAGCGTCGCGTACTCGACCGTGGACCCGGCCACCCGGACGGGCTCCATGTGCGCGAACGGGGTGACCCGGCCGGTGCGGCCGACGTTCACCTCGATCTCGATCAGCTTGGTGTTGACCTCTTCCGGCGGGTACTTGTACGCGATCGCCCAGCGCGGCGCACTCGAGGTCGACCCGAGGGCGCGCTGCAGATCGACCTCGTCGACCTTCACCACGACGCCGTCGATCTCGTGGTCGACCGAGTGCCGGTTCTCGCCGTAGTACGCGATGAACTCGTTGACCTCGTCGAGCGTGCCGACCCGGCGGGCGCGGTCGCTGACCGGCAGGCCCCACTCCTTCAGCTGGTCGTACGCCTCGGAGAGCCGGCCGATGTGGTGGCCCTCGACCTTGCCGAGGCCGTGCACGACGAATCGGAGCGGCCGGCCGGCCGAGACCCGCGGGTCCTTCTGGCGCAGCGACCCGGCCGCGCTGTTGCGCGGGTTGGAGAACACGTCCTTGCCGGCCTCGACGAGCTGCGCGTTCAGCTCCTCGAAGTCCTCGACCCGGAAGTAGACCTCGCCGCGGACCTCCAGGAAGGCCGGCAGCTCGTCGCCGCGCAGCTGCTCCGGGATGCTCTTGATCGTGCGGACGTTCGGCGTGACGTCCTCGCCGATGCGGCCGTCACCGCGGGTGGCGCCGCTGACCAGCTTGCCGTTCTCGTACACGAGGTCCAGGGCGAGGCCGTCCACCTTGAGCTCGCAGAGGAACCCGCTGTCGGTGATCTGCTGGACCGTGACCTCGCGCTCCAGCCGCTTCGCCCAGGCCTCCATCTGCTCGGCGGAGAAGGCGTTGCCGAGGCTTTCCATCCGCATCGGGTGCTGGACCGGGGTGAACAGCGTCGAGATCGGCACGCCGACCTTCTGGGTGGGCGAGTCCGGTGTCCGGAGCTCCGGGTACTCCTCCTCGATGCCCTGCAGCTCGTGCATCAGCGCGTCGAAGTCGGCGTCCGAGATGATGGCGCTGGCCAGGTAGTACCGCGCCCGGTGGTCCTCGATCTCCTTGCTCAGGTCCGCATGCCGCGTCCGCACATCCGCCGGAGCCCCGCCGTTGTCGCTCATGAAGAGAACTTACAACTGCCCACCGACGTTTCGTGGTCACGCCGCCTCCGGCGGCGGGTGTGGAGGCGGGGCCTCACGGACAGGTCCGGCTCATTCGTCGGCGGCTTCTCCGACCACGTCGGCGATGTCGCGGAGAAGTTTCAGGCGCGCCCTGGCGTCGGCCGGTGACGGAGCGGCTGCGAGCCCGCAGGCCGGCGTGATGACGACCTGCTTCAGCAACTGCGGGTCGAGGCCGAGCTCACGCCAGCGGCGTACGAGCGGCTCGGCCGCCCGTTCCGCCTTGGGCAGGGCGCCCGTGGTGGGTACGACGCCCGCGTAGATGCTCGTGCCGGCTTCGGCTGCGACGGCGATCTGATCCCAGGCCGGGGTGTTGAGCAGTGCCGTGTCCACGGCGACCCCGCTCGCGCCTGCCTTGGTGAAGACCTCGATCGGCGGCCGGGCCGCGCAGCAGTGAACGACGGTCGGGCCGCCGGTGGTGAAGAGGCTGAGCAGCTCCACGGCACCAGGGCCGTCGACCGAGCGGTGCTTGCTCCAACCGGAGGCCGTCGGAACCGCCCCGGCCAGTACGGCGGGGAGCCCGGGCTCGTCCACCTGCAACACGACCTCGGCGCCCGGAACCCGCTTCCGTACCTCAGCCACGTGCTGCTGCACACCATCTGCCAGCGCCTGCGCCAGGTCCCGCCGCGCACCGTGGTCCGCCAGCACCTTGTCGCCGCGCGGCCGCTCGATCGCAGCCGCCAGGGTCCACGGGCCGGTGACCTGTACCTTCAGCCGGCCCTCATACCCGTCGCCGTACTCCTCCAGCACGTCCAGGTCTTCCTGCAGCAGCGCCCGCGCCCGCCGCTGATCCAGACTGGCCCGCGCGTCCCCGCCACCGGTCAGCCGCCACCCCACCGGCTGCAGGTCCGCGGCCAGCTCCGTCAGCACGGCGACGGTCCGGCTCAGCATGTCGCCGTACGGGCGCGCCGGGAGCTCTGGCAGGAACGGGAGGTCGACCAGCTCGAGTACTGCGCGCATCCACTCGCGGATGTCGTCGCCGGGGACGGAGCCCAGGCCTGTCGTCGTCATACGCCGGCGGTGGCGCGCTGGACCGAGTCGATCGTCGCGGAGCCGATGACACGTGTGCCGTCGTACAGCACAACCGCCTGCCCAGGGGCGACAGCGGACGTGGGCTCCTTGAAGGAGACCTGCACTCGATCGTCCAGAACTGTTGCTGTCACTGCCACCTCTTCGCCGTGTGCGCGGAGCTGGGCCGTGGCGTGGAGCTCCGCGGCCGGCGGCGGGCCGCACCAGCGGGGCTTGGAGGCGGTCAGCTCCGACACGGCCAGCTCCTCGCGGGAGCCGACGGTGACAGTGCGGTCGACGGGGCTGATGTCCAGCACGAAGCGCGGCTTGCCGTCCGCGGCCGGCGTCCCGATCCGCAGGCCCTTGCGCTGGCCGATGGTGAAGCCGTGGGTGCCCTGGTGCTCGCCGAGCTTGTTGCCCTGCGCATCGACGATGTCGCCCGGCGCCTCGCCGAGCTGCGCGCCGAGGAAGCCCGCGGTGTCGCCGTCGGCGATGAAGCAGATGTCGTGGCTGTCCGGCTTGGCCGCCACCGACAGCCCCCGCCGCTCGGCCTCCTCGCGGACCTCGGTCTTGACCGTGTCGCCGAGCGGGAAGAACGCGTGCGCCAGCTGCTGCTGGGTCAGGACGCCGAGCACGTACGACTGGTCCTTGGCCGGGTCCACCGCGCGGTGCAGCTCACGCCCGGACGCCGTATCCACGATCCGCGCGTAGTGCCCGGTCGCGACCGCGTCGAAGCCGAGCGCGAGGGCCCGCTCCAGAACGGCGCTGAACTTGACCTTCTCGTTGCAGCGCAGGCACGGGTTCGGCGTCCGGCCGGCGGCGTACTCGCTGACGAAGTCCTCGACCACGTCGGCGTGGAACCGCTCGGCCAGGTCCCACACGTAGAACGGGATGCCGATCACGTCGGCGGCCCGGCGCGCGTCGCGGGAGTCCTCGATCGTGCAGCACCCGCGGGCGCCGCTGCGGTACGACTGCGGGTTGCGGCTGAGCGCCAGGTGCACTCCGGTCACGTCGTGCCCGGCCTCGGCCATCCGCGCGGCCGCGACGGCGGAGTCCACTCCGCCCGACATGGCTGCGAGTACCCGCATCAGGTGTTCCTTCCCACGTTCTGCAGGCCGGCGGACTTCGCCCGCTCCACGACCGGCCCGATGGAGTCCAGTACGGCGTCGATGTCGGCGCGCGTACTCGTGTGCCCGAGGGTGAACCGGAGCGAGCCGCGGGCCCGCTGGTCGTCGTACCCCATCGCCAGCAGCACGTGGCTCGGCTCGGCGACCCCGGCGTTGCACGCGGATCCGGTCGAGACCTCGATGCCGCGTGCGTCGAGCAGCAGCAACAGCGAGTCGCCCTCGCAGTCGCTGAAGGACAAGTGTGCGTTACCGGGCAAACGGTTCACGGGGTCCCCCGACAGCAGCGCCCCCTCGACCGTGCCGGTGATGCCGGCGATCAGGGTGTCCCGCAGCTCGGCCAGCCGGAGCGCCTCGTCGGCCTGGTGCTTGACCGCGTCCTCGGCCGCGACCGCGAACCCGGCGGTCGCCGGTACGTCGAGGGTGCCGGACCGGACGTCGCGCTCCTGGCCGCCGCCGTGCAGGATCGGCGTCAGCTGCGTCTCCTTGTGGACGACGAGCGCCCCGATCCCGTACGGCCCGCCGAGCTTGTGCGCGGACACCGTCATCGCGTCGACGCCGAGCTCGCCGAAGTCCACCGGCAGCTGCCCGATCGCCTGCACGGCGTCGGTGTGCACGGGCACGCCGTACTCCTGCGCGATCGCGGCGACCTCGGCCACCGGCTGCAGCGTGCCGACCTCGTTGTTGGCCATCATCAGCGTGACGAACGACACCGACTCCGGGTCGCGCTCGATCGCCCGCCGGACGTCGTCCGGACCCACCCGGCCGAGCTCGTCGACGGGGAGCCACTCGATCTCGGCGTGCTCGTGCCGGCCGAGCCACACCGCCGGGTCGAGCACCGCGTGGTGCTCGATACCGCTCAGCAGGATCCGGCGCCGGCGCGGGTCGGCGGCCAGCCGGGACCACCACAGGCCCTTGAGCGCGAGGTTGTCCGCCTCGGTGCCGCCGGAGGTGAACACGATCTCGCTCGGCTGGGCCCCGAGCGAGGCGGCGAGCGACTCGCGCGCTTCCTCGACCGTCCGCCGCGCGCACCGGCCGGAGCCGTGCAGTGACGAAGCGTTACCGGTCCGGGCGAGGTGCTGCGTCATCGCCTCGATCGCGGCCGGGAGCATGGGAGTCGTCGCCGCGTGGTCCAGGTACACCGTGCGGCGGTCGGGAGGAGTCATAACAGTTTCAAGGGTATGTCCGGCACGGCTGTTCCCGCTCCTCGGGAGTCAGCGCGCGAGTTCCAGCGTGTGCCGCTGCTCGAAGGACGCACCGATCTGCCCGAACATCCCGGCCGCCTCCGCCAGCGCGGCACGGTCCCCGGCCAAGCGGGCCCGGGCCCTGCGCAGGACCGCGTCCGCCCAGGCGTTCTCGCTCGCCGCCCGGTCGAGGTACTGCGCCGCGCCGGGATCGCCGGACACGACGGCGAGCTCCGCGCCGGCGGCATGCGCGTACGGGATCCACCACGGCTCGGGAAACGGCTCGAAGGCGCGCCGGACCACCGCCGCCGCTCCCGTGACCGCAGCACCGGTGTCGTGGCAGTGGACGAGCAGCCGGGCCTCCACGAAGGCGGCCGGCGCGGCCAGGCCGGGATCGTCGGCCGGGTCGGTGACCCGCGCGATCTCGAGGGCGCGGGCCTGCCACACCGTCTCCTGACCGGTGCCGAGCAGCCCGTGGGCCAGCGCGGCCGCCGCGGCGGCCGAGGCCATCCAGACCCGCGGCGGGCAGCCGGCGGCCCGCCAGCCGTTCCACATCACGTCAGCAGCGGCCACGGCCTCGTCGAACATCCCGCTGAGCGCATAGGCACGAACCTTGCGCGGGGCGGTGATGTACGGGTGCCCGTGCACCGGGTCGTCCGTCAGCCGCGCCAGCCGGACCGCCTCGACGAGATCGCCGACCGCGACCGCCGACGTCGAGGCGGAGTGGAACGCGTCGACGATCTCGGCAACAGCCCGCGGCTCGTGATCGGGCAGCGTGGCCGCGAGGGCGAGCCGCTCCCTCGCGACCGCGTCCGCGTCGTGGAGCCGCCCGGCGGCCGCGACCGCGATGCCGTAGGCGTCCAGCGCGCTCAGCAGGTCCAGCGGGTGGTTCCCCTGCCGGGCCGCGCGGACGGCGGCCTCGGACGACGCCAGATCGAATCGGTCGATCCAGGCCCGCGCGACTTGGAGCGGCACGCTGACCACATCGTCTCCGCCGGTGTCGGGCAGCAGTCCGGCGCCACGGTCGTCCGGCAGCCTGGCGGGGTCAGTCATCTCGTAGCGGTTCAGAATCGTGACGGCGTACCCGAGAGCGTCCGGGTTCCCGTCGGCGCCCGCCCGCATCATCAACCGGTACGCGTGTTCGCCGTCTGCGACCACCATCGCGGCATCGGCGGCGTCGCGCAGATCGTCGTACAACTCGGCGTCGGTACCTGCGTTGTCCGCGGCGGCCAGGTAGTGCTCCCGCGCCTCCAGGAAACGTCGCCGGGCGAAGGTCAGGTGGGCGAGGGTGCGAGCAAGCGGCCGTACGTCGCCCCGCGCCGCGCGCAGGTCCGGCGCCAACAGGTCGAACTCCTGTTGCCAGTCCTCCCCTGCCTCCAGTTGCTGCTCGAGCCTGGTCGCCACCGCGGCGGCCCATGCCACGTGCAGCGCGGCGACCTCGTCGTGCTCGTCCCTCAGCTGTTCCAGGGCGAAGACGCGCACTGTCTCGAGCATCCGCCAGCGACTCGTCCCTGCGTACAGGCTGCGGTGCAAGAGGCTCTTGTCAGTCAGCCGGCCGAGGAGGTCGCTCAGCTCGCTCTTCGTGCTGTCCGGCGACACACCGGCGGCCCCAGCGAGGTCGAAGCCCCCGACGAAGACCCCGAGTCGCCGGAACAACCTGCGCTCGTCCTCAGCGAGCAGGTCGTAGCTCCAGCCGATCACGTGGGCCAGCGAGTTATGTCGCTCGTCAGGCCCACGCCCTCCGGAGAGCAGCCGCAGCCGGTCGTCGAGCGCTGCCAGCAACCCGTCCGGCCCCAGCGAGCCCGCACGGGCCGCAGCCAGCTCAATCGCCAGCGGTACGCCGTCCAGCTCGGCGCACACCTTGCGCGCGAGCTGACTGTCGTCAGCCAGCTCAGGCGCGACCAGAGCGGCCCTGTCCCGGAACAACTGCTCCGCTTCGGTTCCCAGCATCAGCGGACCGAGCTGTACCGGCCGCTCGCCCGCTACGCCGAGACGCTCGCGGCTGGTCACAAGTACGGCGGTCTCGGTCGCCTCAGTGAGGATGCGGGCGACCAAGCCGGCTGCGTCGTCCAGCAGGTGCTCACAGTTGTCCAGGACCAGCAGGGTGCGCCCGCGCTTCAGCCGCTCGAGTACTGCGTCAGTGAGGGTCTGCGGTGGTTGCTCGGTGGCCTGCAGCGCCTCGGCGACCGCCGCGACGACGAAGCCGGGCCGTACGGGGACCAGGTCAACCACGGCACCGCCGTGCGGGTACCTGTCGGCGACCTCTGCGGCGACTTGGAGCGCAAGGCGGGTCTTGCCGACACCACCCGGGCCGAGCAGGCTGACGAGACGGTTGCTGCCCAGTGCTCTGATCAGCTCCGCGCGGTCGTGTTCGCGGCCGACGAACGTCGTCCCCGGACCGGTCGGTGTGCTGAAGCCCTCCGGTTGCGCGTCGGCCAGGGCGGCGAGCTCGTGGCGGTCCGCGACGCCGTACTTGCGCAGCAGCGAGGAGATGTGGCTCTCGACGGTCCGGACGCTGATCTGCAGCCGCCGGGCGATCTGGGCGTTCGAACGGTCACCCGCGAGCGCGGCGAGCACCTCGGCCTCCCGCGCCGACACGTCCTTCGGACCAGCCATTGGCCCATCATGCGGGATCCGTGGTCCTTCCGTGGCCGGTACGGACGACTTTCCGTACCGCCCGCGCCGATGGTGGAACGACAACCTCGGACGTCAGGAGAAGACCATGGGACGAGTACTGCTGGACATCACGATGTCGCTGGACGGCTTCGTCACCGGGCCGGGCGCGGACCTCACGCACGGTCTCGGGATCGGCGGCGAGCCGCTGCACGACTGGATCACCGGCGAGCAGACGGACGCGGACCGGGAAGCGTTCGAGCGCACCTCCACGGGCATCGGCGCCGTCCTGATGGGCCGCCGGACGTTCGACCTGATCGACGGTCCGCAGGGCTGGAGCGCCGACGGGTTCAGCGGCGAGCGGCCGGCGATCTTCGTGGTGACGTCGAACCCGCCGAGCCGGGTCCGGCTGGACGGCTGGTTCGAGTTCGTACCGGACGGGATCCGGCCCGCGCTGAAGCTGGCCCGCGACGCGGCGTGTGCGCAGGACGTGATGATCATGGGCGGCGGGCACCTGTGCCGGCAGTACCTGTACGCCGGGCTGGTGGACGAGCTGCGCGTCCACGTCGCGCCGATCGTGCTCGGCGACGGTACGCCGCTGTTCGAGCGCACCACGCTGGCGCCGATCCGGCTGGTGCCCCGCGAGAGCACGAGAACGCCGAACGCGACCCACCTGACGTACGACGTGGAGAAGCCATGACCCAGGAGATCCTCGACCGGCGTGCGGCGGCGGTCGTCGAAGCGAACAAGTACCTGGTCCTCGGGACGGTCGGCGCCGACGGCCTGCCCTGGGTGACGCCGGTCTACTTCACCCCCGACGAGCACGGCGCGTTCTACTGGGTGTCGTCACCGGACGCGCTGCACTCGCGCAACGTGGCCGAGCGGCCGGACGTCAGCATCGCGATCTTCGACTCGAGCGTCCCGATCGGCGGCGCGTCGGCGGTGTACTTCCGCGCCCGGGCCACACAGGTGCCGGACGACGAACTGGAGCGGTGCGTGGCGCTCTACGCTGCCCGCTACCCGGAGCTGCGCGCGTATTCCGTCGACGAACTGCACGACGACATCCGGCTCTATCGCGCCCGCCCGACCGAGCACTGGATCCTGGTCACCGGCGGCGACCCGCAGTACGGCACGGGCATCGACTCGCGGCGGCCGGTCTGGCTGTGATGACCCGCTCACCCGCCATCCTTCCGGAGAGCAACATCCGGTGGAGTGGAAGGCGGAGCATGTCCGACTGGTGGACCGAGCGCAAGCAGAACGAGCAGCTCTCCAACCTGGAGAGCGAGATGTCGTACGCGCGGCAGGAGACCTCGAGCCTGCGTTCCCAGTTGTCCCGGATCCAGGGCGGACTGCAGAACCGGGTGGACAGCCTGACGCGGGCCTTCGACGCCTTCGTCGAGCTGTCCGACCTCCGCCACGAGACGGCCGGCTTCGTCGACGCCGCCGAACTCCGCCGCTACGCCACGCGGGTCCTGTCCGCGATGGCGTCCAGCACCGAGCTCCCGGAGACCGGCAAGCCCGTCCCCCGGTACTGGTTGGGTCCCGCCACCGAAGCCCTGATCGGCCTGCACGCCGGGAAGCCCGCCGAGGAGGCCGTCAGTACGGCGATGGAGCTCGACCAGCGCCGTACGTCGATCTACCTGTCACTGGCGCTGGCGGTCCTCGGGCAGCGGCACCAGGTGCGCACCGAATGGCTGGACGTCGCGTTCGGCGCGCCGGCTGCCGACGGGAGCCTGACCAGGGTGCAGCGGGTGCTGTGGACGACAGCAGCGCGCGGCGGCTTCGGACCGGATGGCCTGGAGCTCGTCGTGAAGCGCCTGCAGTCGGCCGCGTCGCCCGACGGCGCCTGGCTGTCCCGGCTCGAGATGCGCGGCAGCTCGTCCCGCCCGCGCGGCCCGCGGCTGAAGGCGACCGAACCGCAGGACGAGGCCGGGGACCGGTTGAGCCGGATCCGGAACGCCGTCGAGACGATCGTCGGCAACACCGCGGCCCGTGAGCCCGACCCGGAGCTGAGCTACCCCGAGGAGCGCAAGACCGACCGCACCCCCGACGACGACGCGGCATCCCGTCGCGACGGCAAGTCCCGTCGCGGCGCCGACGCGGACGGCCAGCCCGACAAGGACAGCCCGGCGGCGATGCTGCGCCTGCTGATCTCCGAAGGCAGCGACCCCGAGCGCGAGACGCTGGCCCGGATCGCCGTACTGCGGGCACGGGTCACCGGTTCACCCGAGTCGGCGGCGATGGCGCTGGAGGATCCGGCCGGCACGGTCGACACGTTGCTCACCGAGGACCTCGGGCTGTCTGCCGACCCGCACCTGTCGGCGACCGCGCTGCGCGTCGTCGGGCCGTTGGCGCTGCCCGGGGTGGAGTCCTTGGCGAAGACCGCCGAACTCCCCGGGCCGACGCAGGTGTCCGTCGAGAGCGGCGGCCACACGATCACGATTCGCGCCGACGGTCCCGACCCGCTCGAACTGGGCAAGGCGACCTCGACGCTCACCGCGGCCGGCGGCGTCGTGACCACCGGGCAGCGCGCTGTCCCGATCGGTCTGCTCGCCGGCGGCGCCGTGGTGGCGATCGGGCTCGGCCTGCTGCTGCACTGGTTCTGGATCGTGGTCGGTCTGGTGGTGATGGCGTTCGGCCTCAACAGCTACCTGTCGCTGCGCCGAGCCGTCGCCAACGACCGGACACGGGCCGCGGGCGAGGTCAGCAACCTCAACGAGCGGTGCACCACGGCCGCTACCGCGCTCGCCGACTACCTCAAGAGCGCCGATACCCGGCACGCCGCGACCACCGAGGACCTGGCCGCCGTCCGCCGGGAGCTGACCACCTAGCGCTTCTGGTCAACGGATGCGCTGGGCGCTGGACGAGACGTGTGAAGGCCCGGCCCGGGATGATCCGGACCGGGCCTTCACGGGGCTTGCTCAGGCCTTGCGCTTGGTGACTTCCTCGGTGGCAGCCGGGAGGACCTTGTGGAGGTCGCCGACGACGCCGTAGTCGACCAGCTCGAAGATCGGGGCCTCGGGGTCCTTGTTGACCGCGACGATCGTCTTCGAGGTCTGCATACCGGCGCGGTGCTGGATCGCACCCGAGATGCCGGCCGCGACATACAGCTGCGGCGACACGGTCTTGCCGGTCTGGCCGACCTGGTAGGCGTGCGGGTACCACCCCGAGTCGACGGCCGCGCGGGACGCACCGACCGCGGCGCCGAGCGAGTCGGCGAACGACTCGACCGGGCCGAAGTCACCGCCGGTGCCACGACCACCGGACACGATGATCGCGGCCTCGGTCAGCTCCGGACGACCCGTCGCCTCGCGCGGCTTGGAGTCGGTGATCCGCGCCGTCTTCGCGGCGTCGGAGATCGTCACGTCGAACTCCTCCACCTCCGGCGACGACTCGGCCGCCTCCGGGGTCGCGGCGTTCGGCTTGACGGTGATGATCGGCGTGCCGTGCGTCACCTTCGCCTGGACGGTGAAGTTGCCCGCGAACACCGACTGCGTCGTCACCGGACCGCCGTCGCCGGACTGGACGTCGACCGCGTCGGTGATCAGCCCGGAGTCGAGCTTGACCGCGAGCCGGGCCGCGATCTCCTTGCCCTCGGCGCTCGACGAGATCAGGATCGCCGACGGCTCGATCTTGGCCGCGACCTGCTGCAGTGCCTCGGCCTTCGGCGCCACCAGGAACTGCGACAGCTCCGGGTTGCTCAGCGCGATCACCTTGGTCGCGCCGAACTGCCCCAGGGCCGGCAGCGCGCCGGAGACACCCTCGCCGATGAACACGGCGACCGGCTCGCCGAGGCGACGGGCGATCGTGAGGAGCTCGGCGGTCGTCTTGCGGACCGTGCCCGCGGTGTGGTCAACGAGAACCAGAACGTTCGACATTACTCAACCGCTCCTCAGAGGAACTTGTTCGTGGACAGGAACTCGACCAGCCCGGCAGCGCCGCTGCCGTCCTCGTCGGTGACGATCGTGCCGGCGGTGCGCGCCGGACGGGCGGTCACCTCGACCACCTCGGTCCACGCGCTCGAACCGCCCACCTGCTCGGGCGTCAGCTCGAGATCCGCCAGCGACCAGGTCTCGACCGGCTTCTTCTTCGCCGCCATGATCCCCTTGAACGAGGGGTACCGCGGCTCGTTGGCCTGGTCGGAAACGCTCAGCACCAGCGGCAGCGTGCCCTCGATGGTCTCGCTCGCGGTGTCGCCGTCGCGGCGGATCCGGACGGTCTGCCCGTCCACGGTCACCTCCGAGCCCAGCGTCACCGCCGGCAGCCCGAGCCGCTCCGACACCATCGCCGGGACGACGCCCATACCGCCGTCGGTCGACCCCATGCCGAACACGACCAGGTCGGCCTCCAGCTTGGCCAGCGCCTTGGACAGGATCAGCGACGTCGCGACCGCGTCCGACCCGTGGATCGCGTCGTCGAGCACGTGGACGCCCGCGTCCGCGCCCATCTGCAGACCCTTCTTCACCGCGTCCGCGGCCTGCTCCGGGCCGACCGTGAGAACGGTCACCTCGGCGTCGCCGGCCTCCTTGACAGTGAGTGCGGTCTCGACGGCATACTCGTCCAGCTCGGACAGCAGCCCGTCGACACCGGCCCGGTCCACCGTGTTGTCCTCCGAGCGGAAGCGGCGGTCCGCGGTGGCATCCGGCACGAACTTCGCGCAGACGACGATCTTCATAGCGTGTGGGACCCCTTCTGGTTAACGGTCTCTGCCAAGCCTGCCACGGATGTTACCCGCGAGAAACATAAGCTGCGTGCGAGTCCCATCACAGTCTCGCGCAGCACCGGCTGATACTCCGGCACCGTACTCAGGCACCTTAGTCTGACCCAAGGTGATCCGTGACTCACTGCGTAGGCCTGCTCCATGAAGGCGGCGAAGAATGCGAGCGTTCTGAAGGCCGACCCGCCTCGAACGAGTGCGACATCAAACTTGTCGTACGCCTGGTGCAAGATCTGGAGTCATGGACACAGCCACAAGTGCAGCGCGGTACACGTACCGTCTGCGCATCGGCTCGGCTGCCGAACGGCTGCTGCTGTCCGAGTGGGACCGTTGCCGCTGGGTATGGAACCAATGCGTCGCCGAGGCGAGAGCGGCGTACAGAAGCGGCACGAAGATCGGTCCTGCGGCACTGGACAAGAAGTGCACCATGTGGCGCGCCGAGCGCGCGTGGCTGCGGGCGGGCGCGTCGATCCCTCAGAAGCAAGTCATTCGCGACTTCGGGCTTGCGCGCGCCAAGGCGGTCAAGGACATCGCCGGCAAGCCCCCGGTGCGCAGGCGCGCCGGGATGCCGGGCTTCAAGAGAAAGAGTCTGGCGGCACCGACAGTGAACTACACACGAAAAGGTTTCCGTTTCAAGAACGGCAAGCGCAACCTGGCGGGAGACATCACCGTCAACGTGGTCTGGTCGCGCGGGTTGCCGGCAGAGCCATCGAGTGTCCGCATCTACCGGGACTCGCTGGGCCATTGGTACGCGTCGTTCGTCGTCCAGGCCGAGACGCAGCCGCTGCCGGCCACGGGCGCCGTCGTGGGGATAGATTGGGGCGTCAAGGACATCGCCACAACCACCAGCGACGGCCACGACCTGCCGCACCCTGGGTTCGGGAAGAAAGCGTCGGCAAGGCTGGCTGCTGCCGACAAAGCAGTATCGCGACGCCACAGGCCGAAGAACCAGTCGCAGAGCAACGGCTACAAGAAGGCGAAGAAGCGTCGTGCGAGATTGCTGAAGAAGGTCGCCCGGCAGCGACAGGACTACGCCCGCAAGTGGGCGAAGAGGGTCGTCCGCGACCACGATTCGCTGGCCGTGGAGGACTTCCGCCCGAAGTTCCTCGCCAGGTCCACGATGGCCAAGAAGGCCGCCGACGCCGCCATCGCAGCCACCAAGCAAGCCCTCATCGACATGGGCCGCAAGCACGGCAGAACCGTCCTGCTGGTACACCCCGCGCACACCACGATGGACTGCGGACACTGCGGAGCAAGAGCCAAGCACGCACTGCCGCTGAGTGAGCGCACCTACACCTGCATCGCGTGCGGGGCAGTCTCACCGAGAGACAAGAACTCCGCGCGCGTGATGCTCAACCGGGCAGGTCTGAACCCGGATGGTGCCGATCGCGGAAGACCCCTTCAGTCGCCGGCTGGAAAGGCAGCGTGAGCCATGAATCCCATGATCGCTACTGATGGTCGGAATCCACGCCCGTCAGATCGGGGAGCAGTCAACGAGACGTTACCGCTGACCGGTGAGAGGACCGCGCCCGGGATCTGGCACGAGAACTATTGGTTCGCGCGCCACGATGCCGCCTACCGCTGGATCACGGCCGAACTGCCGATCGGGACCGGGCGGTTCCTCGACGCCGGCTGCGGCGAGGGCTACGGCGCGGAGCTGCTCCGGCTGGCCGGGGCGAGCTCCGTGACCGGTCTCGACTATGAAGATACGACGTTGCGGCACGTCCGCCGGGTTTATCCACAGGTCAATGTCGCGCGCGGCAATCTCGTCCAGACGCCCTTCGCCGACAGCGCTTTCGGGACCGTGACCTCGTTGCAGACGATCGAGCACCTGTGGGAGCAGCCGCGGTTCGTCGCGGAGTGCGCGCGCATCCTCGTACCGGACGGGACGCTCGTCCTCAGTACGCCGAACCGGCTGACCTTCCCGAGCGGCAATTGGTACCACACGCGCGAACTGACGGCCGCCGAGTTCGCCGAGCTGCTCGAGCCGCACTTCGTCGTCACGCAGGCGCTCGGACTGCACCACGGCGAACGACTGACGTCCTGGGAAGCGCAGCACGGCTCCTGTGTCGACGCGCAGCTCGCCGCCGGGCACGACCAGTGGGACGACCAGCTGGCCGCGCTCGTGCGGAGTACGACGTACGCCGACTTCGAGATCCGCCCAGGAGACCTGGACGAATCTCTCGATCTGCTGCTCGTTGCGCGACCGAAGGGCTAGGCCGGGACGCTAGGGCCGGACGATCCGCTCGAGGAGCTTGCCGGCGATCAGGTAGACCAGCGCCGCGATCCCCCAGTTCACCAGCAGGGTGTTCTTCGCGGTCTCCAGCCGGAACAGGTCCTTGAACGGGCCAACCAGGTCGTGACCGCGCTCCAGGATCCAGCGCACGATCTCGTTGCTCTGGTTGGTCTGGTCGAGCGCGGTGAACAGCGCACCGAGCGCGAGGACCGCGGCCGCGAGCACCGCGGCCAGCCAGATCAGCGACGCGATCAGGTTGCGCAGCTTCCGGACGCCGGAGCCGACCGAGGTCAGCGCCTGCTTGCCCTTGCCGGACCCCGATCCCGACGAGCCGCCCTTGGCCGCCGGCGGTTTGTTGCCCGAGGCACCGGATGGTGGTGTCACCGGCTTGCCGGTCGCACCTGTCGCCGCACCAGAAGTCGCTGCGGGAGCGGGTTTCTCGTCCCCGGCCTCCTTCGCGACGCCTTCCGGCGCACCGGCTGCGGCATCCTCCGAGCCGGCCGCATCCGGCGTCGCGCCCTCGGCCGCCTTCTCCCGGGCCCGCTGCTCGGCCACGATCTCCGCGGCCGTCTTCGGCCGGGCGGTCTTCGTCGCGGTCGCCGCACCCGGACCGGTGCCGGTCGCCGCCGCGCCGGCGTCCGGCGTCGTACCGGCCTTGCCGGCTTCGGCAGCCGTCGCCTTCTCGTCCTGCGTACCCACGTCGTCCATCTCCTCAGCCGGGGTCCGTTCCTCGTCCGTGCTCACCGCAGCGGCCGGCGGTCTCCGGCGCCGGCTGACCGGGACCGGGCGCGGCGACAGCCTGCGGCGGGCACCCGCCACCGGCGCCACGGCCGTACTGCCGTCCGCACCGTCCATACGGTCGGTGCCATCCACTGCCTGTGCTTCCGGGTTCACGCTGGTGTTCACGCCCATGTCTGACTCGTTCGTTTCAAGCACTGGTTCCAACGTAGCGCCGCCGGGGGCTCCTGGCCCGGCCACGATCGGGACCGGATCGACCGCGCTGGTCCGCGCCTGCGTGATCGAGGTGTCGGCCGCGGCCTGGTCGAGCGGCGACCGGTCAGCCGGCTCGGCGGTCCGGTCGGCCACGCTACTTCTCCTCTCCGATGCCGATGCCGATACTCATCCGCTCGTGGGCGTCCGACCGGATGTGGGGGCCATAGTGCCCGACTGGTGAGTAACTTGAGAACCCCTCACGCTCTCTTTTTCACCTTCTGCTTCTACCTCATCACCACCCGCATCCTCCGGCGCCACGCTTCGCGGCGGCGCAGGAGGTGTCTCCGCGCACGGTTTCTCACGGGGTTTCTCACCGGGTTTCTCACTGGGCGTCACACCGGATCGCAGCAGCGCGGCGGTCCGGTCGTTCGCGTCGGCCAGGCCGGCCAGGTACTTGCGCCGCTCGACGTTGGCGGCGTACCGCTCGGTGCGGTCGCCGAGCACCTTGGCCGGTACGCCGGCCGCCACGGCGTACGCCGGAATGTTGCCACGGGCAACGCTGTTCGCGCCGATCACCACGCCGCGGCCGATGTCGGTACCGCGAGTGACCGTGACCTTCGTGGCCAGCCAGCAGTCCGGGCCGATCCGGACCGGCGACTTCACCAGCCCCTGGTCCTTGATCGGCAGGTCCAGATCCTCGGTCTTGTGGTCGAAGTCGCAGATGTACGTCCAGTCCGCGATCAGCGTCGACGCGCCGATCTCCACGTCCAGGTAGCAGTTCACCGTGACGTCGCGGGCGAACACGACCTTGTCGCCGATCCGCAGCGTCCCCTCGTGTGCGCGCAGCCGGGTCTCGTCGCCGAGGTGCACCCACTTGCCCAGCACGATCCGGCCGTGCCCGGGCCGCGCCACGATCTCCAGATGCTTGCCGAGGAACACGAAACCCTCGGTGATCACCTGCGGGTGGCGCAGCTTGAACCAGGCGAACCGCCAGTAGCGCTTCAGGTAGTACGGCGTCCACGCCCGATGGCGCACCACCCAGCGCAGATTCGCCACGGACAGCAACCGCATCGCAACACCCTACTGCTTGCTCGCCACTCCGGTGATGGAGACGTTGTAGTACAGCTCGTCCGGCACGACGGACGACAGCACCTTGTCGACCTTCGACAGCTGCAGCCACGACTTGTAGGCGAACATCCGCCAGCCGAACCCGAGCTTCTGCTCCGGTACGGCGGCCTCGAACGTCCGGATCGGCCAGCCCACCCAGGCCGCCAGCAACTCCTCGGTCACGGTCCGCACCTCGGCCGCCCCCGCCCGCGCCGCGGTCCGCGCGAGCGTGTCGGGGTCGAACGTGTGCAGATCCACGACCGCCTCCAGCGCGGCCGCGCGGGACGACTCGTCGAGCTCCTCCTGCGGCCGCCGCCAGTGCGCCAGCGCGGGCAGCTTGGTCACGTTGGTGGTCGCCCACCAGGTGAACCGGGACAGCCGCCGGGCCACGAAGTCGCCGTACCGGGTCGGCTCACCGCAGATCACGAACCGGCCGCCCGGCTTCAGCACCCGCAGCATCTCGCGGAACGCCAGCTCGACGTCCGGGATGTGGTGGATGACCGCGTGCCCGATGACCAGGTCGAACGTGTTGTCGTCGTACGGCAGCTTCTCGGCGTCGGCGACCTCGCCCTCGACCGCGAAGCCCAGCGTCTTCGCGTTCTTCTTCGCGGCCTCGACCATGCCCGGCGACAGGTCGGTGACGTGCGCCTCGTCGAGGACGCCCGCCAGCTTGAGGTTCAGCGTGAAGAAGCCGGTGCCGGCGCCGATCTCGAGCGTCTTGCCGTACGGCCAGCCGCGCGATCCGGCGACCGCGACGAAGCGGTCCCGGGCGTAGTCGACGCAGCGTTCGTCGTACGAGATCGACCACTTCTCGTCGTACGTCGACGCCTCCCAGTCGTGGTACAGCACCTGGGCGAGCTTGTTGTCGTTCCAGGCCGCCTCGACCTCTTCGGCAGTCGCGGCCGGCTTCTCGGTTGCAGACATCTACTTTCCCTTGAACTCGGCCTTGCCCGGGCCGTTCTCGACGAAGGACTTCATCCCGATCGTGCGGTCCTCGGTGGCGAACAGCGCGGCGAACTGGGTGCGCTCGATCTCCAGCCCGGTGGCCAGGTCGACGCCCAGACCGGAGTCGATCGCCTCCTTGGCCGCGCGCAGCGCCATCGCCGCGCCCTGGGAGAACTGCGAGGCCCACGCCACGGCAGCGTCGTACACCTCGGCAGCCGGCACCACCTTGTCGACCAGACCGATCTGGAGCGACTCGGCCGCATCCACGAACCGGCCGCTGTAGATCAGGTCCTTGGCCTTCGACGGGCCGACCAGGCGAGACAGCCGCTGGGTGCCGCCGGCGCCCGGGATGATGCCGAGCAGGATCTCCGGCTGGCCGAGCTTGGCGTCCTCCGCGGCGATCCGGTAGTCGGCGCAGAGCGCGAGCTCGCAGCCGCCGCCGAGCGCGTAGCCGGTGATCGCGGCGACGGTCGGCTTCGGGATCGCGGCGACCGCGGACAGCGAGGACTGCAGCGGACCGGAGCGCTTGGCCATGTCGGCGTACGACATGTCGGCCATTTCCTTGATGTCCGCGCCGGCCGCGAAGACCCGCTCGCCGCCGTAGATCACGACCGCCCGGACCTCGTCGTTCGCGGCCGCCTCGAGAGCGGCGGCCCGGATCTCCTCCTGGACCTGGACGTTCAGCGCGTTCATCTTCGGCCGGTCCAGCCGGATCGTCCCGACCCCGTCACTCACGGTCAGATTGACGAACTCGCCCATGCATCCGCTCCTTTGCCTGTGCGCCTACCCACGGGTCACATCCCCGGGAACGGTACCGGATGCGGACGCCCAGCACTCATCAAACCCCGCACAACCAGTCCGGACGGCCGCGCCTGAGCGTGGGCGACGGCCGTCCGGGCAGGTTGGTGAGTGTTACAGGTCCACCGCCTGGCCGGACGCCGCGGAGCGGCGGGCAGCGTCGACGATTTTCAGGGTGCGGAGGCCTACCGCGCCGTCCGGCTGGGGTACCACGGCCGGGGCCTGGCCGGGCTTCGCCGGGCCGGTGGTGCGGACGGCGTCCAGGAACGTGTCGAGCAGCGACGCGTCCAGGTTGCCGCCGATGCCGAGGAAGACCTCGCCGCCGGCGTCCGTGCCGCCGACGTGCGTCGCGAACGGCTCGATCTCGACGGACCCGTTCGTACCGGTCACCTGCAGCGTCACGCCGCCCCAGGTCGGGCCGTTGTCCGGAACGCTCCACGAGCAGTCGATGGTTGCCAGCAGCCCGTTGTCGTAGTTGATCGTCACCAGCCCGCCGGTCTCCACCTCCACACCCTTGTCCTGGTGCAGGATCCGGTTCGCCGCGGCGTACACGCGGGTCGCGGACGCGCCGCCGGTCAGGCCGTCGATCAGATCCGCGCAGTGCACGGTGTGGTCGACGAGCGCTCCGCCGCCGGCCAGCTTGGCGTCGGTGAACCACTGCCGGGCGGCGTACGGGATCTTCCCGTTGTTGGTGCCCAGTACGGCGAACACGTCACCGAGGCGGCCCGCCTCGACGTTCGCCCGCAGCTGCGCGTACGACGGCGCGAACCGGACCGGGTAGGCGATCATCAGGATCGTCCCGGCCGCCTCGCACGCCGCGAGCATCGCCTCGCCGTCGGCGACCTCGGTGGCCAGCGGCTTCTCGCACAGCACGTGCGCACCGACCGCGGCGGCCCGCTCGACCAGTTCACGGTGGCCGGCGTTCTCCGACGTCACCACCACCGCGTCCGGGCCCCAGGCGAACAGTTCGTCGTACGAGTCGACGTAGGGGATGCCGAACTGCGCGGCGAACTCCGCACCGCGCGGACCGGGGTCGGGCGCCGTGGCACCGTCCGGGTCGGCGGACAGCACGTCGATCTCGGGCAATGACGCCAGCAGGTGCGCGTACGAACCCGCGTGGACGTGCGCGAACGACGCGATCGCGACCTTCAAAGTCATGCCACTGCTCCCGTCGAGACGAACGTCTTCATGTCGATCGGCTGACCCGACTCCATCGAGGCGCGGGCCGCTTCGGCCAGGTACACCGCGGTCGCGCCGTCGGACGCCAGCACCCGCGGCTCCGCGCCGCCCCGCAGGCCGATCGCGAACTCACGCAGCTGCGTGAGATACGGGCTCTCCCCCAGCGACGACTCCGGGATCAGCAGATCGCCTGCGGTGGCGCCGTTCTGCAGCTCTTCCTTGTAGCCCGTGTCGCTGTCGGACTTGAACTTCAGTACGCCGCTCGAACCGGCGACCGAGAAGCCGGTCTGGAACGTCGTGCCGGTTGCTCCCCAGGTCGCACGGCAGTGGCTGACCGCTCCGGACTCGTGCGTCAGCGTGACGTGCGCCGCGACGTTCACGGGGCTGACCCCGTCCACGGTTGGCGGGTTCTGTACGGCGTACACGGTGGCGACCTCGCCGCACAGCCAGCGCGCCTGGTCGAGGTCGTGCACCATCAGGTCCATGATCACGCCGCCGGACCGGGCCACTTCGCGGTACCAGCCCGCACCGGCCGGCGAGGACGCCTGCCGGTAGAACCGCGCCACCGCGACCTCGCCGATCCGCCCGGCCTGGATCGCGTCGTACGCCGCCTTGTACGCCGGGAAGTACCGCACCACGTGCGCCGGGTACAGCCGGACGCCGGCCGCCGCGGCCGCGTCGATCACCTCGTGCGAGTCGGCCGCGGTCAGCGTCAGCGGCTTCTCGCAGATGACGTTCTTGCCGGCCTTGATCGCGGCCAGCGTGATCTCCTTGTGCGTCGCCGACGGCGTGACGATGTCGACGAACTCGGCCTCGGCCAGGACACCGTCCAGCGACGGCACGACCTCCAGCCCGAACTGCTCCGCCAGTTCCTCCGCGCCCTCCAGCGAATAGACCAGCACCCGGGCGCCGACGGCCTTCCAGGACGCGGCGTGGATACGCGAGATGTTGCCCGCGCCGATCAGACCGACAGTCAGACCGGCCAACTCTTCCGACATGTGTTCCCCTGGGGTGGGTAAATTAGTAACGGTCCTTGCCTATCACTGCGCACAGGCGTTCACAACTACCGTCTCACGAACACAACCACCTCACTATCGTGAACTGGCAGCGACCTGTGCAGAATGTCCCGGTGACAGAAGCGACCGCCGCCCCGGATGCTGCCGGCTTGTCCGCCGGCACCGCTCCGCGTCCCGGCGCAGTGGTCCAGACCGATGGCACCACGTTCACGCTGTGGGCCCCGGCGGCCGAGCGCGTCGAGCTCGCGCTGATCGCCGACGACGGCAGCCAGCGGAACCTGGATCTGACCCACACCGGCGAGTTCTGGACCGGGTTCGTCCCCGGCGTGGGCGCCGGCCAGCGGTACGGCTACCGCGTGCACGGCCCGTTCGATCCGTCGCACGGCCTGCGCTTCAACCCGTCGAAGCTGCTGCTCGACCCGTACGCGCGCGCGGTGGACGGAGCCCTGGACTACGCGAGCCCGGTGATCTACGACTCCTCCGACGCCGACTCGGCCGGGCACGTGCCGGTCGGCGTGGTCGTCGCGCCGTCGGATCCCCCGCCGCCGATCAGCAAGCCGGTGCACTGGGGCGAGACGGTCGTCTACGAGCTGCACACGAAGGGCTTCACGCAACTGCACCCCGACGTACCCGAGCACCAGCGCGGCACGTACGCCGGGCTCGCGCATCCGTCGGTGATCAGGTACCTGACCGAGCTCGGGGTGACGTCGGTCGAGCTGTTGCCGATCCACCACTTCCTGACCGAGCCCTCGATCGCGGCGCGCGGCCTGCCGAACTACTGGGGCTACAACACACTCGGCTTCTTCGCTCCGCACGCGCCGTACTCGTCGTCGGGTTCGCGCGGCGAGCAGGTGGCCGAGTTCAAGGCGATGGTGGCCGCGTTCCATGCCGCGGGCATCGAGGTCATCCTCGACGTGGTCTACAACCACACCGCCGAGGGCGGCTTCGACGGACCGACGCTGAGCTTCCGCGGGATCGACAACCGCGCCTACTACCGGCTCGCGCACGGCGCCGCGATGTACGACGTGACCGGGACCGGCAACTCGGTCGACACGTCGCACCCGCAGGTCCGGCGGCTGGTAATGGACTCGCTGCGGTACTGGGTCGAGGAGATGGGCGTCGACGGGTTCCGGTTCGACCTGGCCGTCACGCTGGTGCGCAACGAGCGGCATGAGGTCGACATCCCGGACCATCCGTTCCTCGCCGAGGTGGCCGCCGACCCGGTGCTGGGCCGGGTGAAGCTGATCGCCGAGCCGTGGGACGTCGGCCCGTTCGGCTACCAGGTCGGCAACTTCGGGCCGCCGTGGTCGGAGTGGAACGGCAAGTTCCGCGACAGCGTCCGCGACGTGTGGCGCAACACCTCCGACGGCGTGAAGGACCTCGCCTACCGGCTGTCCGGGTCCAGCGACCTGTACGGCGACGACGGCCGCTACCCGTACGCGTCGATCAACTTCGTCACCGCGCACGACGGGTTCACGCTGCGGGACCTGGTCAGCTACGACCACAAGCACAACGAGGCGAACCACGAGGACAACCGGGACGGTACCGACGACAACCGCTCCTGGAACTGCGGTGTCGAGGGCGAGACCGACGACGCCGGCGTGATCGCGTTGCGCAAGCAGCAGATGGCGAACCTGATGTCCACGCTGATCCTGTCGACCGGTGTCCCGATGATCACCGCCGGGGACGAGTGCGGGCGCACGCAGCACGGCAACAACAACGCCTATTGCCAGGACAGTTCGTTGTCCTGGTTCGACTGGTCGCTGCCGGCCGCGTGGTCCGATCACCTCGAGCTGACGAAGAAGCTGCTGGCACTGCGCGCCGCACACCCCGCGCTGCGGCAGTGGCACTACTTCTCGGGTCAGCCGGTGGTGTCGGGCGGCCGCAAGGACCTGTCGTGGATCGCACCGCACGGCGGCGAGATGACCGACGCGGACTGGTTCGACGGCAGCCTCCGGACGATCGGCATGTTCCTGCGGGGCGATGCGCTGCGGGCGACCGACGCCGAGGGCAACGCGCTGACCGACAGTTCGTTCCTGCTGGCTCTGAACGCGACACCGGAGACGCGCAACGTCGTCGTACCGGACGCATCGTGGGCGCCGGCTTACGAGGTCGTGCTGGACACCAGCAACAGCATGGTGACCGAGGTGGAGGCCGGCGCGACAGTGCCGCTCGCCCCGCGCTGTCTGGTGCTGCTGCGCGCGCTCTGAGCCGTCGAAGAGGTTGTTAACCTTCCGCCTGTACATTCGTCGGTCACCTGCCGTTCATGTGCTGGGGGGATCGATGACACCGATCGGGGCGCTGCATCGCGCGATCATGCGGTGGGGCGAGGCGGAGCGGACCAGCTCGCGGCTGGCGATCCAGCGCTGGGTGGACGGCGTGGCGCTCGTCGACGTCCAGGCGCGGACGTACGCCGAGTACTGGACGCAGCAGAACTCTCTGACGCTGGCCGGCGACGGGCCGCTCTGGGTCGTGCTCGGAGACTCGACCGCGCAAGGACTTGGCGCGTCCTCGCCGTTGCACGGGTACGTCGGCCAGGTGCTGAACGCCCTGCGCCGTAAGGGCACGCCGTGGCGAGTCCTGAACCTCTCACGGTCCGGTGCACAGACCCAACACGTGCTGGACGACCAGCTCCCGTTGCTGGACGGACTCACTCCGGCACTGGTCACTTGCGGCATCGGCAACAACGACATCCTGGCGACACCGCCGAAGCGCTTCCGCGATCGCCTGCGCCAGGTGATCGACCGCCTCCCCTCCTCCGCGGTCGTGATGGACCTGACAGTGCCGGACCGTCTCTGGCGGATCGGTGGAGCCGTGAGCCCTTACGTGTCCGGGATCAACCAGCACATCAGCACCACCGCCACGTCCCGCGGGCTGCCGGTCGCGGAGGTGTCGCGGTACGCGCGCCCGCCGTGGCGCGGCCTGCTCGCCCCCGACGCGTTCCACCCCAACAACCTCGGCTACCGCCGCCACGCCGACGCCCTTCTCGCCGCACTCCCGGCAGGCCTGCTCAACCTTCCAGCAACCGCTGCAGCCGGTCCAGCGTCTTGGCGCTCTCCTGTCGCACCCTGATCGGGACGATCGCGGCACGGCCCGGTACGCGAATGCCTCCGGTCAGCGCAACACGCGTGCCGCCTCCCGGTTCGGCGGCGACCGCCGTACCGATGATCAGGAAGCGGCTCTGCAGCCAGCACCAGCCCGGACGGAACTGACCTTCCAGCCGTGCGCGTTGTCCCCTGGCTCCCTTCGCCCGGACGACGACTCGGTCGCCGTCGCGCTCCAGCAGCGTCGCCGACTCCAGATCCGCATGGATCTCGGCGAAGACGTCGAGATCGGCGAGCATCGCCTTCACCCGGCCGGGCTCGTACGGGAGGACGCGTTCGGTGACCGCCGCACCCGGCACACCGGCGGCGAGTGCCCGGAACCGCTCGACGTCCGTGAGTTCCACCTGTGGCCAGTTCATGATCTCCACGCCTTCCGAAAGCTCGCCCGCGCGCGGTGCAGCCGGGACTTCGCCGTACCCGGCGGGACATCGAGCACGGCGGCCGCTGCCTGTTCGTCCAGTCCTTCGAGGTCTCGCAGCACCAGGACCGCCCGGTGCTCGGGCGACAGCCTTTCGAGTACGTCCTGTACGTCGATCGCGAGCTGCGGATCGTCCGCGGCAGGGACATCCGCGAGCTCGGCCGGCTGCTGCCGCTGCCCGCGCCGCGCGACCCGGACCGCCTCGCGGACTGCGATCGCACGCGCCCAGCCGAACAGCGCCGCAGGTTCCTGCAGGCTGTGGAGTCCCCGGAAGATCGCGATCAGCGCCTCCTGCGCCGCGTCCGGCCCGTCGGCCAGCGCGATCGGCCCGCAGATCTTCCCGACGTACGGCGTCAACGCGTCCAGGACGTCGTTCATCGCCACGCTGTCACCGCGCTGGGCCGCGCGGACCCTCGCCGCCTCGATCATTCGACGAAGGCGGCCAGCAGCCGTGACACCTGGCCGGGGCAGTCGCCGGTGAGCGCGTGACCGCAGCCGGGGAGGACGTACACGGTTGCGTTCGGCAACAGCTTCCCGAAGCGGGCGGCCTGCTCGACCGGCAGGATCGTGTCGTGGTCACCCCAGACCACGAGCGTCGGCTGCCGGGTCGACGGCAGTGCGCGTTCCGTGACGCTCCAGTCGAGACCGCGCTCGAGCGCGTACAGGGATCGCACGTTGTCACGATACGTTCCGGGGATCCACATCGCGTCGACGAGCTGCGGCGTGACCAGGTCCGGGTGCCGCTGCGCGTAAGCGAGGCCCCAGCCACCGCTCCACGAGTTGCCGGCAAGTGCGACGCTCTGGAGATGCAGGGCGTCGAGGAACTGACCTAGCGCCCCCGGCGCCAGCAGGACCACCGGTGAACCGTTGCCCCGCTGTAGGTAGTGCATGCGCGCCAGTGGAGTGTCCAGGTAGCGGGAGTCAGCCGACGCGCTTGGGTGGGGCTGCTCCGTCGGCTGGTACCCGTAGGCAACCAACGCGCCCACCAGTACGACAGCCACCGGGCCCGCGACGACAGCTACCTTCAGCCGCCGCATCCGTAGCATCTTCAAGTCTGCAAGACACAGGGCGATACACAGCGGCGTATAGAGCACCAGGTTGAGCCAGTAGAAGGCACGACCCGCGTCGCCCGCACCAGTGATCCACACCAGCCCAACAGCCGCGCGTGCCGCCAGCCCCGCCGCCAGTCCGCCTACCACGAGCCTGCTGAGGCTCCAGCGTGCACTGGTGAGTACTGCGCCCGCCAAGAACAGGTGCAGTGCTGCGAGAGGCAACACCACTGCCGGCGCGAAGCTGACCGGAGCGTTCAGAACCGCCAGCGACAGGCTCCGCTCATCGCCTGCCGGCCAAGTGGCTCCTGTCGCCCAGTAGACATGCAGCGCCGCGAGCGCGATGTGCACTCCGGCAACAATCCGTCGCATGACCCCTCCTCGTTGTTCGGACACCCAGAAGAGGAGGTCCTGCAGGCAGACGTTCCCCGGCGTGAGGCGGCTCACAGAAACACCTAGGCAATTACTACGGATCCGGATAATCTGGATCCGTGGAAAGTGATGAGTTGTTGCTGGTGTTGCTGCAGCGGGCCACGCATGTGACGTTGCAGGTGCTCGCGACGGAGCTGGCCGATCTGAAACTGACGGCTTCTGAGTTGAACGTGCTGGCGAATCTCGCTGACGACAAGCCGCGGACGGTCTCCGAGATCGGGGTGGCTGCGGGCGTCCGGCCGACGACGCTGACCGGCGTACTCGATCGGCTCTCGGACAAGGGCCTGCTGGCTCGGGCCGCGCACGCAGGTGACCGGCGGGCGGTGGAGATCTGGCTGACCCCGCGCGGGGCGCGGAGTGCGGCGCGGATCTCTGAGGCGTTCGCGGCGGTGGAGTCGCGGGCGTTGGACGGCGTACCGGAGTCTGCGGTCAAGCAGGCCCGGCGGGTGCTGAGTGCGTTGGCGGCGTCATGAGCGTCTTCGACGAGCTGATGGAAGAGGTGATGTCGACCGCCGCACGCTTCGGGCATCGAGAGCATGTGCGGTTGACGTGGCTCGCCGTACGGCGCTGTGGGACTGCTGGGGCGGTCGAGCTGATCAGTGACGGGATCCGTCGCACGGCGCGGTACGCCGGGGTGCCGCAGAAGTACAACGCGACCGTGAGCCGGGCCTGGGTCGAGCTGACGGCGTACCACATGGCTGAGGCGCCGGGTGATTTCGACGAGCTGGTACGGCGCAACCCCGGCCTGCTCGACAAGCGGCTGCTGACGCGGTTCTACAGTTCGCGCGCTCTGGCGTCGCCGGCCGCGCGGACCGGGTGGGTCGAGCCGGACGTCAAGGCGTTCCCCTTTACTCTGCCCCAGGGGCAGGGGGTGTGATGGTCGCGTGTTGACGATCAGCGAGTTCGGGCGGCGGGCGGGGCTTTCACACAAAGCCCTGCGGCTGTACGACGTGTCAGGGCTGCTGGCGCCGGCGCAGGTGGATCCGGCGAACGGGTACCGCCGGTACGACGAGAGTCAGCTCGAGCGGGCGCGGCGGATCAGTGTGCTGCGGCAGTTGGACATGCCGCTGACGACGATCGCCGAGGTTCTCGCGGGGACCGACGAAGAGGCGTTGATCCGGCTCGACCGGTGGTGGGCCGCCGAGGAGGCGACCACCGCGGCACGCCGGGCGACGCTGGGGTACCTGCGGGACCGGCTGACCCGGTCGGGTACGCCGGGGCTCGCGCCGCGGCCGGTGCTGACACGGGACGTGCCGGCGACCAAGGTCGCCTCGATCCGGGTCGACACCGATCAGCAGATGCTGGTCGGGAACCTCGTGACGTGCACCGACGAGATCATGTCGTACCTGCGTTCCTGCGGCGCGGCCGCGGACGTCGGTTCGTGGGTGATCTTCCACGGCGCCGTGACACCGGAGGCCGAGGCGACGGTCGAGATCTGCCTGCCGTTCGACGGCCTCGTGGACCCGTCCGGCCGGATCGGCATCCGTGTCGAGCCGGCGCACCGGGAGGCGTACTGCACGATCACGATGGACGAGTGCGCGTACCCGCGGATCATGCTCGCGTACGACCTCGTCTACGACTGGGCACGCGCGTCCAGCACCCCCGATGCGGGTCCGCCGCGCGAGATCTACCGCCCGGACTGCCACCTGCTCCCCCGTGACGAACCGGCCGTCGACATCGCACTGCCCATTCTGGAGAGGAACCTTTGATGGACTACGCGATGCAGACTCGCTTCAGCGATCCCGGCGTACACGCCGGACTGTTCGACGCGCTGCCGGACGACATCCCCGGGATCGCCGCGGTGGTTCGGAACCTGCTGATCCACTACCGCGCCGACGGGATCGAGTTCACCGGTGACCGGCTCGCCGAGATCGACAATCGCTGGGTATCGGCGATTCTCGCCACCGACCAGAAGCGCAACGGTACGGCGCTCGCGGTGCCGCGCGAACCGTTCGACCGGGTTGTCGGATGCTGCCGGGACTACACGCTGCTGTTCGTGTCGATCCTGCGGCACAAGGGCATCCCGGCCCGCAGCCGGGTCGGATTCGGCAACTACTTCGCCGAGGGCTTCGACCACGACCATGTGGTCGCGGAGTACTGGAACGGCGACCGCTGGGTGATGATCGACGCCGAGATGGACCCGGCCGACCCGCGGTTCACCTTCGACGTCGCGGACATGCCGGCCGGCCCGTTCCGGTCCGCGGCCGAGGTCTGGCGCGGCTACCGCGACGGCGTACTCGACGGCGACCTGTTCGGCGCCGACCCGAACCCGGACGCACCGCTGAAGTTGCACGGCGGCTGGTTCATCCGCACCTATGTGCACTACCAACTCGCCCACCTGAACGGCGACGAACTGCTGCTGTGGGACAACTGGGGCGGCATGTCCGACACCCTCGACGGCGCCGACCTCGACCTCACCGACCGGATCGCCGACCTGATGCTTGCCTCCGACAACGGAGACGACGCGGCCACCAAGGAGGTCAACGACCTCTACCGCACGAATCCAGCCCTGACCTTCACCGGCAGAGCCTTCGTCACCTCCCCGGCCAGCGGCGGCCAGTATGTCTGGAAGGACCTCGCGTAGCGCCGCTCTGCGGAACTTTTCTGCCACCAGGCGCGGGTTTGTTTCCGAAGACTCGCCCTGTTGGCGGTCGCGCGGTGCGACTCGCTCACGTACGGCGTTCCGCACCGCGTTCGTGGGCGATAGCCTGCTCGCCGGGGGAAGGAGGCCCGGATGCTGGAGCGACTGGCTGCGCCTCTTACAACGTTCGTGTCGGTCGGCGTGGTGGCGGCTGGGTTCGCGCTGCTCGGGTTCCGCGACCACGTCGGCACCGAGGACGGCGACTCGTTCAGCCTCGCCTGGACAGCCTGGAAGCTGTGCGGCGCGCTGGCGATCGCCGTCTTCCTAGCGGCGTTGCTGATCGGCTCGCGTCTCCTCGGCGAGCTGAGCCAATGGGGTTTGTCGAGCGTGAAAGATCGGAGGCGGACCTACCTCCTCATCGCCGTGGGGACGATGGCGCTACTGACTGTCCTCAAGGCGTTCGGGTACACGTTCTCGCCCGCCAGTCCGGTGAACGAGCTCGGGCCCCGAACGAACGCAGTCCTCTTCGCGGGACTGGCCGCCGCGACACCCTGGTTGGTCTTGGTGTGGCTCGGCCTCGATGCGGCGCGTGCGCTCGACGTCGTACAGCTAGCGAAGTTGCCGCACGACGGGCTCGAGAGCCTCCTGCAACTACGACGACTGCTCATCGGAAGCGCCGGAGCCTTCTCCGTCGGTGTGGTCGCGGCGCTGCTGACGTCCGGCGCCCTGCGCAACGCGATGCTGGCGTACGACCCGGACCGGACCGATTTTCCCGCGTCCAGCGTTCTGCTCTACGGCGCGGTCTTTGCGATCGTGCTGACGGTCCTCACGCTTCCGTTCGCCTCCGTCTGGCGGTCACGCGCCAGAGGCTTCGTCGACGAGGTCTTTGCGCTCCCGGCAGATGGGAAGATCACCGAGGCCTGGGTAGCCGACAGGGAACGACTCGAGCACCTGCTACGAATCGACGTCGGCCTGCTGCGCAGTCCGCTCACTGCGCTCAACGTGTTCGCACCGCTCGTCACCAGCCTGCTGGCGGCGTTCGTACCGCAGCTGGGCAGCAGCTGAGCGCTACTCAGGCAGGTCGACGAGCCGCCATCGAAGCCGGTTGTTGTCATCGATGTACGGCTCCCACGCCCGCGGCGGCGCCTTGGGGAAGTGAGTCGCGGCGTATCTCCGCGCATGGTCCTGCAAGGCGGCCCGGCCACTGGTCAGCGAGTCAGCCACGTCCGCGAACATCTCCGCGATGCTGAACCACTCCGGTCCGGAGTACCCGCCGCTCTCGTAGTCGAACGTGCCGACCGAGCCGTGCAGGTCGCCGTCGCGAAGGTCGACGATCAGGTGGCAGTCGGTACCGGCGTCACCGAACGGCAGGAAGGCATCGAGCCACTCGAACCCAGGTGTTCCCGCCAGCTGGGTCTCCGCAGGGCGCTCGGACTCACCGATGACCTGGGCACGGACACGGAGCATCATCTCCCGGTCGCGCAGCATCCCGTCGATCGACATCGGTACGTAGAGGAACGGAATCGGACGCCCGAAGTCCGCCATCCGGTCGAACCCGTTGTTGAGGTTCAGCCAAGCGACGAGGCCGCTGGGCAGACGGCGGCCCATCGTCGCCCTCAGCGAGGAGATCTCCGCCAGAGTCGCAGGCGGCTGCAGATGGGCGCCGGCCTGCGGCAGGTGTTCTGCCAGCCAGCCGAGAATGCGCTGCCAGGAGGTCGCAACAGAAGGTTCCACAACTTCCGGACTATGCCAGGCAACCGGGGTCAGGACTCCGTCACTCACCAAACCTTCCGGAACGCGGCACAGCTGGGAGTGTGCGTAGTGCGCGTGGGTCGGCTTTCGCGCAGTACACGAACATCTGCACACAAAACACCCCCGCCTGGTGAGGCAGGCGGGGGTGTGTCTTTTGTGTGGAACGGCTCAGAATTCCGAGCCGGCGGGGAGGTCGGGGGTGGATGGGTCCTCGGGGTCGGACGGGCCGGCGGCGAGGCCTAGTTCGGCGGGGCTGGCGAGGCCGGCGTGGTTGGGGACGACGCGGACCGTGTAGCCGAACGGGCCGGTGCGGTCGAGCTTGAGCTCGCCCTCGTACCGGTGCCGGTTGCCTTCGTAGGTCTCGGCGAGCGACAGCGACGTCCGGACCGGGTCGGTGATCTCGTCGTTGGTGTCGACGCGGCCGTGCAGGACCTCGACGCAGATGTCGGACGGGTCCAGGTCGCCGAGCGCCGCGAACGCGCGGATCCCGACGGTCGTGCCGAGCTGCGGTACGTCGCCGAGGCCCTGCAGCTCCACGTGATCGACGCGGATCTGCGCCCACGCGGCGCGGACCTTCTGCTTCCACGCGGCCAGTTCACGAGCACCGTCGTACGTCGAGTTGAGCGCCCGCGACGACTTGGCGGCCGGTACGTACAGCTGCTCGACGTAGTCGCGCACCATCCGGGTGGCGAGCACCTTCGGGCCGAGTTCCTTGATCGTGTGCCGCAGCATCTCGATCCAGCGGCTGGGCACGTCACCGTCGTAGAACCGCGGCGCGACCTGCTTCTCGATCAGGTCGTACAGCGCGTGCGCCTCGAGGTCGTCGCGGCGCTCGGTGTCCTCGATCCCTTCGGCGGACGGGATCGCCCAGCCGAACTCGTCGTCGTACCACTCGTCCCACCAGCCGTCGCGGATGGACAAGTTCAAAGCGCCGTTCAGCGCCGCCTTCATGCCCGACGTACCGCAGGCCTCATAAGGACGCAGCGGGTTGTTCAGCCAGACGTCGCAGCCCGGGTACATCGGCTGGGCGAGCTTGATGTCGTAGTCCGGCACGAACACGATCCGGTGCCGCACCTCCGGGTCGTCGGCGAAGCGGACCATCTCCTGGATGAGCTTCTTGCCGCCCTCGTCGTGCGGGTGCGCCTTGCCGGCGATGACGATCTGCACCGGCCGCTGCGGGTGCAGCAGCAGCGCCTTCAGCCGCTCGGGGTCGCGCAGCATCAGCGTCAGCCGCTTGTACGACGGGACGCGGCGCGCGAAGCCCATCGTCAGCACGTCGGGGTCGAGGATCTGGTCGACCCAGCCGAGCTCGGCCTCGCTGGCGCCGCGGTTCAGCCAGGACTGCCGGACCCGCGCGCGGGTGTCGTCGATGAACCGCTGCCGGAGCAGCCGCTTGGTCTCCCAGATCTGGGCGTCGGTGGTCTTGTCCAGACCCTCGAACACCTCGTCGCCCTCGGTCGTGTAGTTGGCGTAGGTGAGGTCGTGGACCTCGCGCGCCACCCACGTCGGCGCGTGCACGCCGTTGGTGATCGAGGTGATCGGTACGTCGATCGGGTCGAAGCTCGGCCACAGCCCGGCGAACATGCCGCGGCTGACGACGCCGTGCAGCTTGGACACGCCGTTCGCGCGCTGGGCGAGCCGCAGGCCCATGATCGCCATGTTGAACAGCGCCGGGTCGCCGCCCTCGAAGTCCTCGGCGCCGAGCTCGAGGATCCGGTCGATCGGGACGTCGGGGCCGAACACGTCCGGCGAGAAGTGCTGCTGGATCAGCTCGACCGGGAACCGGTCGATACCGGCCGGCACCGGGGTGTGCGTGGTGAACACGGTGCCGCCGCGGTTGACCTCGAGCGCGGTGTCGAAGTCGAGGTCCTTGCCGGCGGCAAGCTCACGGATCCGCTCGATCCCGAGGAAGCCCGCGTGCCCCTCGTTGGTGTGAAACACCTCCGGGGCCGCGTGGCCGGTGATCCGGCAGTACGTACGGACCGCGCGGACGCCGCCGACGCCGAGCAGCAGCTCCTGCAGCAGGCGGTGCTCGGTCGAACCGCCGTACAGCCGGTCGGTCACCTCGCGCTCGGACGGCTCGTTCTCCTCGATGTCGGAGTCGAGCATCAGCAGCGGCACACGGCCGACCTGGGCGACCCAGATCTGCGCGTGCAGCTCGCGGTTGCCGGGCAGGGTCAGCGTGACGGTCGCCGGTGCGTCACCGTCGCGGAGCAGGCTGATCGGCAGCCCGTCCGGGTCGACCAGCGGGTAGCGCTCCTGCTGCCAGCCCTCACGGTTCAGCGACTGCGCGAAGTACCCGTGCCGGTACAGCAGGCCGACGCCGATCAGCGGTACGCCGAGGTCGCTGGCGGCCTTCAGGTGGTCGCCGGCGAGGATGCCCAGACCGCCGGAGTACTGCGGCAGCACGTGTGTGATGCCGAACTCCGGGGAGAAGTAGGCGACCGCGTCGAGCGGCGAGCCGCCCGCGGTCTGGAACCACCGGTCGTCGGTCACGTAGCTGTCCAGGTCGGCTACGGCCAGTTCGAGCCGGCGCAGGAAAGCGTGGTCGTGGGCCAGCTCGTCGAGCCGGGCCGCCGGGACCTCGCCGAGCAGCTTGACCGGGTCACCGCCGGTGCTCCGCCACAGCTGCGGGTCGACGGCCTCGAAGACGTCCTGCGTCTCCGGGTGCCAGGCCCAGCGGAGGTTGTTCACCAGGGTGCCCAGGCCGGTCAGCGGCTCGGGCAGGACAGGGCGGACGGAGAATCGTCGTATCGCTCGCACCGGGACACCGTACCGGGCAACGGTGCGCAAGACACCCTCGGGATGCATCGATCTTGCAACGCGAGCAAGATTTTGCAGCCCGGTGTGTCACAGCGGGGTACTGGGAACCGATAACGTCAGCAGTGTCGTACGCGACGTAGTTACCCAACCCGCCGAATCCGAAGCCCTACACGTTACGGACGGCTACTCAATCAGATGGGAAGGTTCGTCTACGCCATGACTGGGCGCATCCCGATCACCGACGTCACCCCGACCGTCGACGCCGGAGCCTATCCGGCGAAGGCAGCGGTCGGCGAGACGTTCACCATCGCGGCAACGGTCTTCCGGGAAGGCCATGACGCCGTGAACGCGAACGTCGTGCTGACCTCGCCGTCGGGGCAGACCAGACGCATGCTGATGACCCCGGTCGGCCAGGGCACCGACCGCTGGACCGTCGACGTCACGCTGCAGGAGCAGGGCGCGTGGACGTTCGCGGTAGAGGGCTGGAGCGACCCGTACGGCACCTGGCGGCACAACGCCGAGATCAAGATCCCGGCCGGGCTGGACGTCGACCTGATGTTCGCCGAGGGCGCCGCGTTCTTCGACCGCGCCGCCGCCGGCGTACCGCCCGCCGTCCGGGCGGACCGCGGCACGCTGAGCGACGCGGCGCATGCGCTGGCGAACGGCGCGCTGCCGCCGGAGGCCCGACTGGCCGCGGGGATCTCGCCGCAGGTCCGCGCGGCCCTCGGCCGGTACCCGGTGCGCGAGCTGATCACCTCCTCCGAGACGTACCCGGTGTGGGTCGACCGGACCCGCGCGCTGTACGGCAGCTGGTACGAGTTCTTCCCGCGCTCCGAGGGCGCGACGTACGACGAAGAAGCCGGTGAGTGGAAGTCCGGGACCTTCCGGACCGCGGCGCAGCGGCTCGAAGCGGTCGCGAAGATGGGCTTCGACATCCTCTACGTGCCGCCGATCCACCCGGTCGGCCACTCGTTCCGCAAGGGCCCGAACAACACCCTCGACCCGAAGCCCGGCGACCCGGGCTCGCCGTGGGCGATCGGCTCCGAGGACGGCGGCCACGACGCGATCCACCCGGAGCTCGGCACCTTCGAGGACTTCGAGTACTTCGTCGGCCGCGCCCGCGAGGTCGGCCTGGAGGTCGCGATCGACCTGGCGCTGCAGGCCTCGCCGGACCACCCGTGGGTGAAGGAGCACCCGAAGTGGTTCTCGGTCCGCGCCGACGGGTCGATCGCGTATGCCGAGAACCCGCCGAAGAAGTACCAGGACATCTACCCGATCAACTTCGACAACGACCCCGAAGGCATCTACGCCGAGGTGCTGCGGATCGTGAAGCTGTGGATCTCCAAGGGCGTCACGGTGTTCCGCGTCGACAACCCGCACACGAAGCCGGTCAACTTCTGGGAGTACCTGCTCGGCGAGATCCGCAAGACCGACCCGGACGTGGTGTTCCTGTCCGAGGCGTTCACCCGGCGGCCGATGATGCGCGAGCTGGCGAAGGTCGGGTTCCACCAGTCGTACACGTACTTCACCTGGCGCAACGAGAAGTGGGAGCTCGAGGAGTACCTGACTGAGCTCACTCGCGAGAGCGCGCATTACCTGCGGCCGAACTTCTTCGTGAACACGCCGGACATCCTCACGGCGTACCTGCAGTACGGCGGACCGGGCGCCTTCAAGATCCGCGCCGCGATCGCGGCGACGTCGTCGCCGGCCTGGGGTGTGTACGCCGGGTACGAGCTGTTCGAGCACGTCGCGCTGCGGCCCGGCTCGGAGGAGTACCTGGACACCGAGAAGTTCCAGCTCCGCCCGCGGGACTGGGAGGCAGCCGAGGCGGAGGGGCGCTCGCTGGCGCCGTACCTGACGCTGCTCAACAACATCCGCCGCCGGCACCCGTCCCTGCAGCAGCTGCGCAACCTGGCGCTGCACAGCGTCGACGACGAAGCGATCATGTGCTACTCGAAGCGCTCGACCGCGGCCGACGGACACAGCGACACCGTCATCGTCGTGGTGAACACCGACCCGCACTCGGTCCGCGAGTCCATGGTCCACCTCGACATGGCCGCCCTCGGCATGCGCCCCGAAGACACCTTCACCGTCTACGACGAAATCAGCGGCGCCACCTGGCGCTGGGGCCAGAGCAACTACATCCGCCTCGACCCCAACGGCGAGCCCGCCCACATCCTCGCCGTACGCCGCGGCCAAGCCTGAGCCGAACTAGCACGCGTGGGTGGTTCTTCCCGCTAGAGCTGAACAGTCTCCGGGTACTTCAGGCCCGCGCCGGTGTTCAAGGCCACCACCTGGTCGTCCGCGGTGATCCAGCAGGAGTCGCGCAGAGTGCGGATGGCCGCGAAGTTGGCGGCGCCTTCGGGGCAGATGAAGGTGCCTTCGAGGCGGGCGACCAAGTGCTGTTCGGCGAGGATGTCGGCGTCGTCGACGGCGACGGCACAGCCGCCGGTCTCGGCGATCGCCTGCAGGACGAGGAAGTCGCCGAGGGCCTTGGGGACGGTGATGCCGAAGGCAACGGTTCGGGCGTCGGGCCAGGGCTCGCTCTCCGCCAGACCCTTCTCCCACGCGCGGACGATCGGCGCGCAACCGGTCGACTGTACGGCGACCAGCCGCGGCAGCGGACCGGAGATCCAGCCGAGGTCGCGCAGCTCGGTCAGGGCCTTCCAAATGCCGATGATGCCGACGCCGCCGCCGGTCGGGTAGACGATCACGTCCGGCAACGACCACCCGAGTTGCTCGGCGATCTCCAGGCCCATCGTCTTCTTGCCCTCGATCCGGTACGGCTCCTTCAGCGTCGACGCGTCGAAGTACCCGGACTGCGACCGGACGTACGCCGCCGCGTCGCCGATCAGCCCGTCGATGAGCTGCAGCCGGGCGCCGACCGCGGTCACCTCGCGCCGGCAGATCTCGGGTGCGGCGATCGGCATCGCGATCAGCGCCTCCATCCCGGCGCGGGCGGCGTACGCGGCCCAGGCCGACCCGGCGTTCCCGTTCGTCGGCATCGCGATCTTCCGTACGCCGACCTCGTAGGCACGCGACACCCCGACCGCCGCGCCCCGCGCCTTGAACGTACCGGTCGGGATCAGCCCCTCGTCCTTCATCAGCAGCCGCTCGACGCCGATCGAGGCGCCGTACCGCGCCATCGGCAGCAGCGGTGTCATCCCCTCCCCCAGCGTCACCACGTTCGACGGCGACCGCACCGGCAGCAGTTCGTGATACCGCCAGAGATCCGGCGCACGTGCCGCCAGATCTGCCTTGCCGAAAGCAGGTACGCCGTACCGCGCGAGCAGCGGCGATCCGCACGGGCACAGGCCGATGATCTGGTCGGCGTCGTGGGTCGCCCCGCAACGCGGGCATTCGAGATGACTCAGCGCGGAGAAGGTCACATCGACAGAAACTACCCCGCGCGCAGATCGGTGATCATCGGGCGCTGGTGGTCGGTCAGCCGGAACCCGATCCCGCGGACGGCGTCGATGGTGACCGTCGTGCCGAGGTCGTCGAGTTTGCGGCGCAGGCGTTTCACCACCGAGTGGACATCGGCGGTGCCGCGGACGCTGCCGTCCCGCCAGACGGTGTGGTGCAGGGCGTCGTACGACCAGACCCGCAGCGGCGTCGACATCAGCCGGCTGAGCAGCTCCTGCTCGAGGTCGGTCAGCTGAATCTCGCCGTCGCGCCAGCGGGCGACCGAGCGGGCCCGGTCGATGGTGAGCACGTCCGCGTCGGGATCCTCGCCGCCGGCGCGGACCGCCGGGGCGTCGACCGCGTCCGGCTCCGGCGGCTCGGGTTGCTCGGGCGCGCCGGGCGGCGGTTGCTGCGCGGGAACCAGCAGGCGGCGCAGTTCGTCGAGGCTGGAGACCAGCAGCAACGGCGCGACGTCGTCGACGAGCTCGGCCAGGCGGACTCGTTGCTCGGCCGAGGCCGAAACCGCGATCAGCAGCGGGAAGTTCTCTGTCAGATCGGCGTCCGGAGGGGCGGGTTCACGGGCGGTGACCATCTGGTCACGATGTCAACATCTGCCCGGGATCGTCAACGGACTGCCAAGGTTTGCCTATCTTGCTTCGATCGGTGCGACAGCTAGTCACATCTTGCTCACCAAGTGTGCTTGTTACCACGTTGTTCTGACACATAGATTCCTCGTCAGGCTTGCGGTGTCACATGCCGCGACCTGGGGGGCACACAGAGTTCGCACGAGCCCTCCTGCAGCAGATGACTCGGGGGAGTCGACTCGGGGTCTTTCAAGTGAGGGGCTGCAGAGATGTCACATCAACGGAAGGGACTCGCCAGATCTCTGGTGGGTGCCCTGGCGACGGTGGCCGTGCTGGCGACCGGGATGGCCGCCGCCGGCCAGGCCCAAGCGTCACCGCCCACCAAGCCGGAGGCCACACCGGCCTCCAAGATCAAGCCGGACCTGATGGAGAAGCTGGACGGCAAGGACGCCAAGACCGCGACGGACTACTGGGTCCGGTTCGCGGCGAAGGCCGACCTGACCGCCGCCAGCAAGATCACCAACTGGAACGAGCGCGGTACGGCGGTCGCCGCCGCGCTGAAGAAGGCCGCCGCGGACAGCCAGGCGAAGATCCGCGCCGAGCTGGACGCGCAGCATGTGAAGTACCAGTCGTTCTGGGGCACGAACGCGATCCGCATCGAGAGCGGCTCGCTGGACCTGGCCCAGACCCTGGCCGGCCACACCGAGGTCGAGGGTCTGTACGCGCCGCTGCAGATCGAGGTACCGAAGGTCACGCCGGGCCAGCAGGAGAAGGCGATCCAGGCCGTCGAGTGGGGCGTCGCCAACATCAAGGCGAACCAGGTCTGGTCGCAGTACGGCGACAAGGGCGAGGGCATCGTCGTCGCCAGCATCGACACCGGTGTGCAGTACGACCACCCGGCGCTGGTGAACCAGTACCGCGGCAACAACGGTGACGGCACCTTCAACCACAACTACAACTGGTTCGACGCGGCCGGCACCTCGCCGAACGCACCGTCCGACGGCAACGGCCACGGCACCCACACGATGGGCACCATGGCCGGCGACGACGGCGCGGGCAACCAGATCGGTGTCGCGCCGGGCGTGAAGTGGATCGCCGCGAACGGCTGCTGCCCGAGCGACGCCGCGCTGATCGAGTCCGGCCAGTGGATGCTCGAGCCGACCGACCTCGCCGGGCAGAACCCGGACGCGAGCAAGCGGCCGAACGTCATCAACAACTCGTGGGGCTCCACGCTGCCGTCGAACGACCCGTTCATGGAGGACATCACCCTGGCCTGGACCGCGTCCGGGATCTTCGGTGCGTTCGCCAACGGCAACAGCGGCTCGGCCTGTCAGAGCAGTGGCTCGCCGGGCAGCCTGACGAGCAACTACTCGGCCGGCGCCTACGACATCAACAACAACATCGCGTCCTTCTCCGGCCGCGGCGTGGGCCAGAACGGCACCATCAAGCCGAACATCTCCGCTCCGGGTGTCAACGTCCGGTCCAGCCTGCCGGGCAACACCTACGGCGCGTTCAACGGTACGTCGATGGCGACACCGCACCTGACCGCCGCCGTGGCCCTGCTCTGGTCGGCCTCGCCGTCGCTGAAGGGTGACGTCGCGGCGACCCGGGCGCTGCTCAACTCGACCGCGATCGACACGCCGAACAGCCAGTGCGGCGGCACCGACGCGAACAACAACGTCTTCGGTCAGGGCCGTCTGGACGCGCTGGCGCTCCTGGACGCGGCGCCGATCGGCGACACCGGCACGCTGTCCGGCACCGTCACCGCCGCCACCGGTGGCGCCGCGCTCGCGGGTGCGAGCGTGACCGTGCACCAGGACGGTCAGGCCGACAAGACGCTGACCACCAGCAGCACCGGCGCGTTCACGTCCGTGCTGCAGGCCGGCGACTACACCCTGACGGTCGCGTCCTTCGGGTACGCCACCCAGACGGCCAGCGTCACGATCACCACCGGTCAGACCACCACGAAGAACTTCGCCCTGGTCAGCACTCCGCAGGTGAGCGTCGGCGGCACTGTCACGGACGGCTCCGGCCACGGCTGGCCGCTGTACGCGAAGGTGACGGTCGAAGGCCCGGGCGGCGTGTTCGACTACACGACCCCGAGCAACGGCCGGTACAGCCTCAAGGTCCCGTCCGGTGCGGCGTACAGCCTCAAGGTCGAGACGAAGTACCCGGGTTACCAGACCGTCAGCCAGCCGATCACGGTCGGCAGCGGCAACCTGACCCAGAACATCGCGGTCCCGGCCGACGCCACCTCGTGCACCACCGCGCCCGGTTACAAGTGGGGCTCGGACGGCGTCTACGAGACCTTCGACTCTGGTGCCGCGCCGAGCGGCTGGACCGTCGTCGACAACAAGGGCAACGGGCAGGTCTGGAAGTTCGACGACCCGGGCAACCGGGGCAACCTGGCTGGTGGCAGCGGCAAGTTCGCGGTCATCGACAGTGACAAGTACGGCAGCGGCGGGTCCCAGGACACGTCTCTGGTCAGCCCGGTCGTGGACCTGACCTCGGTCACCGCTCCGGTGATCAAGTTCAACCAGGACCTGAACTACCTCAGCGGCGAGAAGGCCGACGTCGACCTGTCGATCGACGGCGGCGCCACCTGGAGCAACGTGCTCACCCAGGCCGCCGACGTCCGCGGCGTCAAGGAGATCGCGATCCCGCAGGCGGCCGGCCAGTCCGCGGTGCAGGTGCGGTTCCACTACTACAACGCCTCGTACGAATGGTGGTGGGAGGTCGACAACGTTCTCGTCGGCAGCCAGGTCACCTGTGTACCGACCGGCGGCGGCATCGTCGTCGGCAACGTCAAGGACGCCAACACGAACGGCTTCGTGAACGGCGCGGTCGTCACCCGTGACGGCAGCACCGAGTCCGCGACGACCGTGGCGACGCCCGAGGACACCGGTCTCAACGACGGCTTCTACTGGCTGTACTCGTCCGCGGACGGCAACCAGGGCTTCACCGCCAAGGCAGGCAACTACGTCAGCTCGACCGCGACCGTCGCGGTGGAGGCCGACTGGACCACCACGGCCGACTTCACGCTGAAGGCCGGCCAGCTGGCCGTCACGCCGGGCAGTGTCACCGGCAACCTGAAGCTGCCGACCGGCAAGGTGACCAAGTCGTTCACCGTCACGAACAACGGCGGTGCGCCGGTGGACGTGAAGTTCGGCGAGAAGGACAGCGGCTTCGTCCTGCAGAACGCGAACGGCAGCACGACGACCAAGGCCCAGGTGGAGAACGGGCCCGGCGCCCCGCTGCAGCGGCTCGCCGTGGACACCTCGTTCGCCCGGATGCTGACCGGCAAGACCGGTGCGGCGCCGGCCGCCGCGAAGCCGCAGGCGGCTCCGTGGGTCGACATCGCCGACTACCCGGCCAGCGTGATGGACAACCGGGTGGTCAGCCTCGAGGGCAAGACCTACTCGATTGCCGGTGGCAACGGCAGTGCGTCGACCGGGAACAGCTACGTGTACGACCCGGCGGCGCTCGCCTGGACCGCGATCGCCCCGCTGCCGGGTGCTCGCAACGCCATCAGCGTCGGTGTCATCGGCGGCAAGATCATCGCCAGCTCCGGCTGGGGATCGTCCGGCCCGGCGCCGGAGACCTGGTCGTACGACCCGGCCGCCAACGCCTGGACCGCACTGGCCGCCAACCCGGCCCCGCGGGCCGCGGCCGGTCAGGCCGTGCTCGACGGCAAGCTGTACGCCGTCGGCGGGTGCACCACCTCCAGCTGTCTGCCGATGAGCAACACGGTCGTCCGGTACGACCCGGCGGCGAACGCCTGGGAGACGCTGGCGAACTACCCGAAGTCGGTCGCGTTCGCGTCCTGTGGCGCCATCGACGGCCAGCTGTACTGCGCCGGTGGTAACGACGGCACGAACTCGCTGAAGTCGGCGTACGTCTACGACCCGAGTGCGGACTCGTGGACGGCGATCGCGGACGCTCCGGCCGACCACTGGGCGGCGTCGTACGCCGTCGCCGGCGGGAAGCTGCTGATCGTCGGCGGTGTCCAGGCCGGTGCGGTGACCAACGCCGGGTTCTCGTACGACCCGTCGGCGGACGCCTGGACCGCGCTGCCGAACGCCAACCTGCCGCGGTACCGCGGTGGTGCGGCCTGCGGCTTCTACAAGGTCGGTGGCTCGTCCGGTGGCTTCACCGCCACCGCGGACAGCGAGGCCCTGCCGGGTCTCGAGGACTGCGCCGAGTCGTCGGCGGACGTGAGCTGGCTGTCGATCGACAAGACCGAGGCCACGCTGGCCCCGGGACAGTCGACGACCGTCAAGGTCACGCTCACCGCGAGCGTCGACCAGCCCGGTACCTACAGCGGTGCCGTGACGATCGGCGAGAACACCCCCTACACGGTCGCTCCGGTCGGCGTGACGATGAACGTCACCCCGCCCACCACCTGGAGCAAGCTGCAGGGCACCGTCACGGGCGTCAGCTCGTCCGGCGCCTCGGCCGCCCTCCCGGGCGCGATCGTGCAGGTGGACTCGTGGGCCCAGTCCTACACCTTCATCACCGACAAGGACGGTAAGTACGCCTACTGGCTCGACCGTCGCAACAACCCGCTCACCCTGATCGCCGCGAAGGACGGCTACAAGCCCCAGACCCGTACGACGAAGCTCCTGGCCGGTGAACCGGTCACCGAGGACTTCGCCTTGAAGTCCATCAAGTAGCAGTCCATCAAGCAGCAGTCAGCTTCTGCTGACCCGACCGGCCCCGGACCTCGTCCGGGGCCGGTCGGCTTGTGCCGGCGCGGACGGGGCGCCTGCACAGGAGGTGGTACAGCCCGGCCACGCACAGCGGGCCCGGAACGCGGACCGCCACCGCGACCAGCACGACAACCAGGGGCGGTCAGGTGGCGGGGAGGAGGTGGAAGCCGACGCCGCGGACGGCGTGGATGGTGACCGTGGCGCCGAGGTTGGCGAGTTTCTGGCGGAGGCGTTTGACGACCGAGTGGATGTGCGAGCCGCGGCCGAGGTGCTCGTTGCCCCAGACCGCGTGGTGCAGACGCTGGTACGTCCACACCCGGCCGGGTTCCGCCACCAGGCAGTGCAGGAAGTCGTGCTCCAGCCGGGTCAACGGCATCTCACGGTCCTTCCAGCGGACCACCCGGCGGTCGACGTCGAGGCGCAGCCCGGCGACCGGCTCGGGGGCCCGGACCGCCTGGATCCGCCGCTCCGCAGTCGCAGGCGCCGCGACGGCCGGTACGGCAACCGCGGCGCTGGGAGCCACCGCGACACCGGTCAGGTCCAGGAACGCGCGCGCCTGGTCGGCGTTCGACACCAGCAGCAGCGCGTCGGCCTCACCCAGCAGACGGGCCAACTGAACGCGCTCGGCCGTGGTCGCGGCTACGCCGATGATCAACGAAGAGTCGGACGGTCTGTCCGCTGACTTACCAGCCATCGCCAACACAGGAAGCCCCTCCCAGTCGAAACGACCCGCCATAAGTACGGTTCACGCCCCGAACTAAGTCAAGGGATTCACTGCGCGGCAGGCTGGCACATATGCGTCCTGTCCGAGACAGGACAGGAAAACCTGCGACGCTCCCCCGATGGGTGTGCGCTCGGCAAGGGTGGCGGAGTAGTCTCCTCGGGCACGGCCACTCTGACCGCATCCACGGAGGAACAGTGCCCGGTCTGGTTCGGCGGCCGCTCGTCATCTGGTTACTCGCGGCCCTCGCAGTACCTGTGCTGCTGACCGCTGTGCTGATTCCGGCGCGCGCCGGCACCACCGAAGACGATCTCCGCGAGCGTACCGAGGCCGCGCTCAAGGCCCGCGGTATCGAGGCCGGCTCCGTCGACTTCGACGGCCGGAGCGCGCGGATCATCGTGCCGTCCGGGGTCGATCCGGCCGTGGTCCGGGAGATCGTGGCCGGGGTCGACGGCGTCCGATCGGTCGCGGTCGAGAACAGCTCCGGCAGCACGCCGACTCCTAGCGCGCCCGCGAGCAGCAGTGCGCCGCGGCCTTCCGACGTACCGGCGTTCGAGGTCGGGCGGACGGACCGGTCGATCCGGGTGCAGGCGCCGGTGCAGAGCCAGGCGGTCAAGGACGGGATCCGTGCCGAGGTCGAGCAGGTGCTCGGTCCGGACCGTGAGTACGACGACCGCACGACCATCGACGCCGCGAACGGGCTGGCCGGCGCGTCGGCGCTGACCGCGTTGCTGCGCGCGCTCGCGATCGGGAGCGGCGACGCCTCGGTGCGGTACGACGGGGAGACCGTGACGCTGTCCGGTCAGGTGCCGGACCAGGCGACCAAGGCCACCATCGCCCGGGCCGCCGCGACGGCCGTTCCGGGCGCGGTGATCGCGGACGAGCTGGAGCTGCCGGCGCCGCCGAAGACCGCGCTCAGCGAGCCCTGCCGTACCTTCCAGAGCCGGCTGGCCGCGTTCAGCCGGGAGTACCGGATCAACTTCCTGTCCGGTACGTCGATCGTGAACGACGCGTCCAAGCCCTCCGTGGTGAAGGCCGCCGCCGTCCTGAAGTCGTGCCAGACGGTGCGTGTCGAGGTGGCCGGTCACACCGACGACCTCGGCTCCGCCGCGACCAGCCTGCCGCTGTCCGAGCGCCGGGCCGCCGCGGTGAAGGCCGAGCTGGTGCGGCTCGGGGTGCGCGCGGACCGGATCCTCGCGCACGGGTACGGCGAGGCGTTCCCGATCGCTTCCAACGCCACCGGCGCCGGGCGGGTCGCGAACCGCCGCGCCGAGATCCGAGCAGTGCAGGGGAATTGACGTCCTCCCGGTCCTGGGGCCGGGATTTCTAACCGTGCTACGCGGAGGTAGCGAGTTGAGGTTCACGCTTCTCAGACCCCGACAACGGGTCTCTGCGTGCTGCCACGGCCCGTCCGGCCGCGATGTTCACCGCCGCGTTCACGTCGGCATTCGCGGTGTGACCGCAGGACCGGCATCGGAAGGCAGCTTGGCTCTCGCGTGCCTCCCGGTCCACGATCCCGCACCGCGAACATGTCTGACTGGTGTACGCAGGACTGATCCTCTCGATCCGTCCCGGCGCTTTGTGCTCCAAGCGAGTCACGAGGAGGCCCCAGGCGCTGGCGAGGATACCTCGATTCAGACCGGCTTTCTGAGCGACGTTCCGGCCCGGCTGGTCGGCCGTCCCCTTGGCGGATCGAGTCATCTGGGCGATGTGCAGGTCCTCGACCCGGATCGTGTCGAACCTGCGTGCCAGATCGGTGGAAGTCTGCTCCACCCAGTTCTTCCGCCGATCGGTCTCACGAGCCTTCAGCCTGGCAATCGTGGCTCGCAGTTTCGCGCGCCGGTTCGATCCGCGCCTTGCCCGAGCCATCCTGCGTTGCAGGCGCCGCAACCGTGTCCGCTCGCCGCTCCGGAGACCTGGGACGGTCAGCAGTTCACCGGTGGACAGCGCCGCCGACACCACGACACCTCGATCGATTCCGACAACCTCACCGGATCCTGGCCCGGGAACGTGGTCCGGGATCCTCGTGAACGCGATGTGCCACCGTCCCGCACGATCACGTGTAATTCTGTACGACTTCGCGTCGGGCAGTGCCTTGGCCAGCCGGAATCGGACCCATCCGACCTTCGGAACGAGCACCCGACCCCACTTCCTGCTGACCTGCTGAACTCGCCGGGCCTGTGGCCCGACCACTCGGAATCCCTCGTGCACACCGGCTCTTCGCCAGGTCGGGCGGCCGTGCGTCTTCGCCAGGAAATGGGTCACAGCCTGCCGGAAGTCTCGCAGCGCCTCCTGCTGCACAGTCTGCGATCCAGCCCGCAGCCATGCGTTCTCGGCCCTGGCTTCGGTCAATTGGCGAGATTGCTCGAAGTACCCGGGTGGATTGGCACGCCTGCCCGGCTGCCACATCGACCACTGCTCGCGCGCGAGGTTCCACACGTACCGCGCATGCTTGCATTGCTCCAGAAGCAAATCTTCCTGTTGTGGAGCCGGTGCAAGACGGTACCTGGACACGAAAGGAATCCTTCCATGCACAGCCGACAATTCGTGGTGCACTCCTGCTCTGTCCGAATGCCTCTCCCCTTCGGAGGACACCGTCGTCCCCACCGGGGGAACTGATGAGCTGGCTGATCGCCGAGACCTGGATTCTGCTGCTGGTCGCGTTCGTCCTGGGCAGCACAGCCGCCTGGCTGCTGCACCGCCTGGTCCGCACGCCGGCGAGAGGAGCCCGCCGATGAGCTGGCTCCTCCGCGACAACTGGATCGGCTCCCTGCTCGCCTTCCTCCTGGGCGCCGGCATCACCTGGTACCTCCTGGACCGCCGCCCCGCCACCGCCACTCCCCCGATCCCCACAGCCGACGCCCCCGCACCAACAGCACCTGCGCCGGCACCACCCCAGCCGGGCCCGGCCGCACCCGAGCCGATCCCCACACCCGCAGCCCACGAACCGCCGGGCGCCCAGGACCCGCCTGCAGCGCATGAGCCGTCCGCAGCCCACGAGCCGTCCGCCGGCAGCACGCCGCCTGGCGCCCAGGAGCCGTCCGCCGGTGGCGAGTCGCCCGCGGCGGCGGAACTGTCTGCCGCGGAGGGGCCGCGTGCCGACGCACCGGCCGCCGTTCGGGCGCCGGAGAAGCGGGCGGAGTTCTCGCAGTTGATGGACGGGGAGCCGACGCTGTTCGACCACATCCAGCCGGGCGCGGAGACGGGCGCGGGCGACGCGGCCGTCGTACCGGCGGGAAGGTACGGCGAGGGCTCGGCCGACGCGGTGCCGCATCAGGGGCCGCCGGACGGGTTCACGATCAAGGGGAACGCGCAGTCGATGCTCTTCCACACGCCTGATTCGCCGTACTACGGCCGGACCAAGCCCGAGGTCTGGTTCCGCACCGAGGCCGACGCCGAGCGAGCCGGCTTCACCAAGTACGCGCGCCGTCCGCGCAAGGCCGCGGACCCGCGCGGATGACCCCGGGAGACACCGTGCGACACCAACTCCACCTGCCCTACATCGCCGCCCAGGACGAGGACGGCACCTGGATCGCCGAGGCCGCCCTCACCCCGGACATCTTCGTCTCCGGCGAAGGCGAAACCCGCGAGGCCTCCCTCGAAGATCTCCGCACCCAGATCACCCGCGCAGTAGCCGAATCCGGCGCCCCCGACCAACTCGTCGTCGACGTGGACATCCCGGAAAACTGACCCCAGCACAGTCCTACGATCGAACCGTGACCGGTTCGGTGGAAGAGGGTGCGGCGGAGCCCGGCAAGCCGGAGGCGTTGGAGCCGGACAAGGTGATGACGGCTGCGGAAGTGCTGGCGGAGAAGGATCCTCGGCGGGGGGTTGCGGACGCCAAGGGGGCGGTGCAGCGGCGGCCTCGGTTGTGGCGTGGGGGTGGGCGGATCCGGCGGGATCAGGGGGCCGAGAGGCAGAACGAAGGGCGTCGTCGCTGACGGCCGCGGGTCGTCATCGAATCGCAGCAGGACCGGATCGCGAGCCCTATTTGCTTGTACTGCCGAAGGGCCGTCAGACTGTGCGCAACGCCTTGCGGGACCGTCCGACCCACGGCGTCACCACATCACCGGAGTCGTCCGGACCCACGCGCAGTTCCTCCTTTTAACCTTGCCGCAACGGGGTACGAGGACAAGTGCATGTCCGTCCGAGTCCACACAGCGTCGTCACGTCGTGGCGGCGCGCAGCAGTGCCAGCCGCAGTACCGCTAGGTTTGGAGACACCCGATGGAGGTGAGCGTGACCGACATGCTGCCGGAGCAGCACCACGGACTGACGAAGAGTGACCCGCTGTGGTTCAAGCGGGCCGTCTTCTACGAGGTCCTCGTGCGGTCCTTCAAGGACTCGAACGCCGACGGCATCGGCGACCTGCAGGGCCTGACCGAGAAACTCGACTATCTCGAGTGGCTCGGCGTCGACTGTCTCTGGTTACCCCCGTTCTATCCGTCGCCGCTGCGCGACGGCGGGTACGACATCTCCGACTACACCAACGTGATGCCGGAGATCGGCACCGTGCCCGAGTTCGAGGAGTTCCTCAACCAGGCGCACGCCCGCGGCATCCGGGTGATCGTCGACTTCGTCATGAACCACACCTCGGACCAGCACCCCTGGTTCCAGGCGTCGCGGGAGGATCCGGACGGTCCGTACGGCGACTTCTACGTCTGGTCCGACACCGACGAGCTGTACTCCGACGCGCGCATCATCTTCGTCGACACCGAGTCCTCGAACTGGACCTGGGACCCGGTCCGCGGGCAGTACTTCTGGCACCGGTTCTACTCGAACCAGCCGGACCTGAACTTCGAGAACCCGGCCGTCGGCGACGCGATGATCGAGGCGCTGAAGTTCTGGCTGGACCGCGGCGTGGACGGTTTCCGCCTGGACGCGGTGCCGTACCTGTTCGAGACCGACGGCACCAACTGCGAGAACCTGCCGCGTACCCACGAGTTCCTGAAGCGGGTCCGCAAGGAGGTGGACGCGAACTACGAGGACCGCGTCCTGCTCTGCGAGGCGAACCAGTGGCCGGCCGACGTGGTCGAGTACTTCGGCGACCGCGACTCCGGCGGCGACGAGTGCCAGATGGCGTTCCACTTCCCCGTGATGCCGCGCATCTTCATGGGCGTGCGCCGCGAGTCGCGGTTCCCGATCTCGGAGATCCTGGCCCAGACACCGGAGATCCCGGACACCTGCCAGTGGGGCATCTTCCTGCGCAACCACGACGAGCTGACGCTCGAGATGGTCAGCGACGAGGATCGCGACTACATGTGGGGCGAGTACGCGCAGGACCCGCGGATGAAGGCCAACATCGGCATCCGCCGCCGGCTCGCACCGCTGCTGGACAACGACGTCAACAAGATGGAGTTGTTCACCGCGCTGCTGCTCAGCCTGCCCGGCTCCCCGATCCTGTACTACGGCGACGAGATCGGCATGGGCGACAACATCTGGCTGGGCGACCGCGACGGCGTCCGGACCCCGATGCAGTGGTCGCCGGACCGCAACGCCTCGTTCTCCACCGCGACGCCGGGCAAGCTCAGCCTGCCGGTGATCATGGACCCCGTCTACGGCTTCCAGGCGGTGAACGTCGAGGCCGAGATGGAGAACGCCTCGTCGCTGCTGCACTGGACCCGGCGGATGATCCAGACCCGCAAGCAGCACCCGTCGTTCGGTATGGGCACCTTCACCGACCTGGGCGGCTCCAACCCGAGCGTGCTGTCGTACGTCCGGGAGTTCGGCGACGACGTGGTGCTGTGCGTGAACAACCTGTCCAGGTTCCCGCAGCCCATCGAGCTGGACCTGCGGCAGTGGCAGGGCGTCGAGCCGGTCGAACTTCTCGGTGGTGTGCACTTCCCCACGATCGGGGAACTGCCCTACCTCCTGACCCTCGGTGCCCACGGTTTCTACTGGTTCCGGCTGCCGGTGGCGAAGCCGGATAACCACGAGGAGAGCATTTAAGTGACTTCCCATCTGGACCAGGTCCAGTCCTTCTGCGCGGGCCAGAGGTGGTTCGGCGAGAAGGGACACGACGTTCATGTCGAAGCGATGGCCACCTCGGCCTGGCTGTCGGACACGGACGCCTGGCCCGCGGTCCGGATCGGGTTCGTCTACTGTGCGGGTCCGCCCGGGATCGAGATCCCGATCCGGGTGTACCAGCTGCCGCTCAGCTACCACCACGCACCGGTCGAGAACCTCGGCCACGCGCTGGTCGGCGAGTGGGTCGAGCCGGACCTTGGCGACACCGAGGTCTGGGTGTACGACGCGCTGCACGACAAGGAAGCGACGCCGTACTGGCTGGACGGGCTGACGCACGGACGGCAGCTGGACGGGCTGGAGTTCCATCCCGTCCAGGCGCCGGACCACCACGTCGAGGTGCCGCCGGACGCACAGTCCCTGGTCCTCACCGTGGAGCAGAGCAACACGTCGCTGGTGTTCGGCGACGTGGCGTTGCTGAAGGTGTTCCGCCGGCTCGAGCCCGGGAGCAACCCCGGGGTCGAGATCGAGTCGGCGCTCACCGAGGCCGGGTCCGAGCTGGTCCCGGAGGTGCTGGGGTCGGCGCGCGGCAGGTGGCCGCGCGCGGGCGGCGGCACCGACAGCGGCGAGCTGGCGATGATGACGGCGTTCCAGAACAACTCGACCGACGGCTGGTCGTTCGCGACCTCGTCGGTGCGGGACCTGTACGCCGAGGCCGACCTGCACGCCGAGGAGGTCGGCGGTGACTTCGCGCCGGAGTCGCACCGGCTCGGCGCGAGCACGGCGCAGGTGCATTCGGAGCTGGCGAAGGCGCTCGGCACCGACGTCTGGGAGCCGGCCAAGCTGGTCGAGCACGCGAACGCGATGCACCGGCGACTGGACCACGCGGCCTCGGTGATCCCGGACCTGCAGCCCTACCGCGACGGTCTCGGCCGGTGGTTCGACGCGCTCGCGGCCTACGACCAGCCGGTGACCGTGCAGCGGATCCACGGCGACTACCACCTGGGTCAGGTACTGCGCACGATCGAGGGCTGGAAGCTGATCGACTTCGAGGGCGAGCCGGCCAAGTCGCTGGTCGAGCGCCGGGCGCTGGACACCCCGGTGAAGGACATCGCCGGGATGCTGCGCTCGTTCGACTACGCGGCCCGGTCGCTGCTGGAAGACCACCAGGGCGACCAGCAGATCGCGTACCGCGCGGCCGAGTGGGCGACGCGCAACCAGCAGGCCTTCTGCGACGGGTACGCCGAGGTGGCGGGCACCGACCCGCGCGGCCAGCACGTGCTGCTGAACGCGTTCCTCGCCGACAAGGTGATCTACGAGGTCCTCTACGAGGCCCGCAACCGGCCTACCTGGCTGCAGATCCCGCTGTCGGCGGCCGCACAGTTGGCCGAACGCTAGACCCCGAATCTGGGCGCTGACCGACTGGGTTTGTGTACTTCGGGAGTCGACGGGTACGGGGTGCCGTGTACGACGACGTGATCGGGCAGGATGGGGCTTATGGGAGAGCGTGAAGCTTTTGAGGAGCCGGTGGTGTCGGCCGACAAGCCTGTGGTGACAGCGGTTCCGGTCAGCCGGACCGACCTCGAGCGGCTGGTCGCCGGCACGTTCCACGATCCCCATCAGGTGCTCGGCCCGCATCTCGGCGAGCACGGCGTCACCGTCCGCGCGCTCCGTCCGTACGCGAACAGCGTGACGGTGCTGTACGACGGGCAGCGCCTCGACCTGCGGCACGAGCACGACGGCGTCTGGGTCGGCGTCCTGGACCTCGACAAGGTCCCGGACTACCGGCTCGAGGTCACCTACACCGACGGCCCCGCGACCGAGGTCGACGACCCGTACCGGTACCTCCCGTCGCTCGGCGAGGTCGACCTGCACCTGATCGGCGAAGGCCGTCACGAGCAGCTGTGGACCGTGCTCGGCGCCCACGTCCGCCGCTACGAGGGCCCGGGCGGCGCCGTCACCGGTACGTCGTTCGCGGTCTGGGCGCCGAACGCGCAGGGCATCCGGCTGACCGCCGACTTCAACTTCTGGGACGGCCGGGCGCATCCGCTGCGGTCGCTCGGCTCCTCCGGCGTGTGGGAGCTGTTCGTGCCCGGCATCGGCCCGGGGACGCGGTACAAGTTCGACATCTGCGGCCGCGACGGCGTCTGGCGGCAGAAGGCCGACCCGATGGCGAACCTGGCCGAGACTCCCCCGGCGAACGCGTCGGTCGTGCACGAGTCGACGTACGAGTGGGACGACGCCGCGTGGATCGAGCGGCGCGCCGCGGCGCAGGCGTACGCCGAGCCGATGAGCGTGTACGAGGTGCATCTCGGCTCGTGGCGCAAGGGGAGGTCGTACCGCGAGCTGGCCGACGAGCTCGTTGCCTATGTCAACGAGATGGGCTTCACCCATGTCGAGTTCATGCCGGTGATGGAACACCCGTTCGGCGGCTCGTGGGGCTACCAGGTGACGTCGTACTTCGCGCCGACGTCGCGCTTCGGCGACCCCGACGAGTTCCGGTTCCTGGTCGACCGGCTGCACCAGGCCGGGATCGGCGTGATCGTGGACTGGGTGCCGGCGCACTTCCCGAAGGACGCCTGGGCGCTGGCCCGGTTCGACGGCACGCCGCTGTACGAGCACCCGGACCCGCGCCGCGGCGAGCAGCCCGACTGGGGCACGCTGGTCTTCGACTTCGGCCGTCCGCAGGTGCGGAACTTTCTGGTGGCGAACGCGATCTACTGGGCCGAGGAGTTCCACATCGACGGCCTGCGGGTGGACGCGGTCGCCTCGATGCTCTACCTGGACTACTCACGCTCCGACGGGCAGTGGGTGCCGAACCAGTACGGCGGCCGGGAGAACCTGGAGGCCGTCTCGTTCCTGCAGGAGATGAACGCGACGCTCTACAAGCGGGTACCGGGTGTCATCACGGTGGCCGAGGAGTCGACGTCCTGGCCGGGCGTCACCCGGGCCACGCACCTCGGCGGGCTCGGGTTCGGCTTCAAGTGGAACATGGGCTGGATGAACGACTCGCTCCGCTACCTGGAGCACGAGCCGGTGCACCGGCAGTTCCACCACCACGAGATGACGTTCTCGATGATGTACGCCTACTCCGAGAACTTCGTCCTCCCGCTGTCCCACGACGAGGTCGTGCACGGCAAGGGCTCACTGCTGCGGAAGATGCCGGGCGACCGCTGGCAGCAGCTGGCGAACCTGCGCGCGTACCTGGCGATGATGTGGGCGCACCCGGGCAAGCAGCTGCTGTTCATGGGGTGCGAGTTCGGTCAGGAGTCGGAGTGGTCGGAGAAGGGCGAGCTGGATTGGTGGCTGCTGGACCACAGCGACCACCAGGGCCTGCAGGACCTGGTCCGCGACCTGAACCGCGTCTACAAGGACAACCCGGCGTTCTGGGCGACCGACCACGACGCGGAGAAGTTCAGCTGGATCGACGCGAACGACGCCGGCAACAACGTGTTCTCCTTCGTCCGGTACGGCCCTGACGACTCAGGGGGTCAGTCGGCCGTGGCGTGCATCGCGAACTTCTCGGCGATCCCGCACCACGGCTACCGGCTCGGCCTGCCGTACGCCGGCCGCTGGGAGGAGGTCGTCAACACCGACGCCACGTCGTACGGCGGGTCCGGTGTGGGCAACTTCGGCGCGGTGGAGGCCAACGGCACGCCGTGGCACGGGCTGGAGAGCAGCGCTGAGCTGTCCGTACCACCCCTGGCGACGGTGTACCTGCGGTTTACCGGGTAGCGTTCACGGCGTGACCGCTCCGCTGACCGATGGTGAACTGACGCTGCGACTCGCGCTCGACGACGAGGTGGTCGTCAGGTTCGACGTCGAGAACGGGCAGCCGGTCGGCACCGTCGAGGTCCGGCGGACCACGCCGGGTGCCGGCCTGGTGGTCTGGGCTCTCGACGGCGGCACGGAGCTGGCGCAGCGGGCGCTGCGGTTGCTGAGCGAGTACGCGTTCGGTGAGCTCGGTCTGGAGCGGCTGCAGGTCGAGGTCGACGTGGAGTTGCATTCCTCCGCCCGGGTCGCGATCCGGTCCGGTTTCCGGCGCGAGGGCGTGCTGCGCGGGGCCGCGCTGGTGGAGGGAGAGCGCCGCGACGTGGCCGTGTACGGCATGCGCGTCGACGATCCGCGTCCGGACACGGTGACGGGCTGGACCGCGTTGATGGATTCGGCGCTGCCGAAGAAGCGGGTGATCGCGCACGTCGTCGTCCGCGACACCGGTGGACGAGTGCTGCTGTGCCAGGTCAGCTACAAGAAGGACCTGGAGCTGCCCGGCGGAGTGGTCGAGCCGGACGAGGACCCGGCGACTGGTGCATCCCGGGAGATGGAGGAAGAGCTCGGTACGGCGCTACCGCTGCTCGGCATCCTCGCGATCGACTGGCTGCCGCGGTGGGAGGGCTGGGGCGACGCGGTCGAGATCCTGTACGACGGCGGCGTCCACGACCCGTCGCTGATCGACCGGCTGCGACCTGACGGCTTCGAGATCCGGTCGATCTCCTGGCACGCGCCGGACGAGCTCGCAGGCCTGGTCTCGCCTCTCAACGCCCGCCGCCTACCGATGATCCTGGCCGCGCCCAACGAACTCCACAACCTCAGCAACGGCTCCCCGATCACACCGTGAGCAGGGCCTCAAGCAGGCCTTTCAGGGAAGACCTAAGGAAAGAGATTTGTAGTAGTGGCTGGCTTCGACGGTCAGCCGTAGGTTTGCCTGCGCGATTGAGCGCGTCCCTGATCAGCAGCCTCGTCCTGCTGACCGACGCCCTCGTTGCACCTCTCGGCCCCTAACACCCTCCATCAACTCCCAAAATCCGAAACGACCAGGTAGCCAGCACCGGCCAAAGTGGGACCGCTGCGTGCACGCCGCTCCACCACCCGACCCCGCGAGCACCCCGGTTCCGCCCTCGCGGCACCCCCGGTTCCGCCTTTGTAGCGGGCGGGTTCCGCGCTCGCACGAGCGGCAGAAGACAAACCGGCAGCCGCAACACGCGGGGGTGCGTGTGGCCGGCAGAGGGCGACGAGCCAGGCAGGTCGTCTGCCGAGCAGGCGGTTGCTTCACTGGCTCGGTCTGGGCGCCAGGACGAGCCATACCTTGCCGCAGGTGCCTTGAAGGATTCCGGTCACCTGACACGAACAGCAGCGCTGCGGGTGTGCGCGCCGCGGGTAGGAGGCCGCGTGGAACTTGGCTGCGCCGTTGTCGTCGACGACCGCCCCACTTTGCTGTCCGCCGCAGCACAACGGGCCCACCCGCATGCCCGCCGGGTAGGAGGTTGTTGTGTTGTCCGGCTTCAACCGGTGGCTGCGAAGGCGGCCGCTTGCTGGAGGGCAGCTTCGTCTGCCCGCCATCGAGAGCGGTCAGCGACGCTCTCCACTGCGATGTCCTCGGGCGCCCACGGACCGGGCGCGGTGGATTCGGACTCGCTCAAGCGCACATCGAGGCCGGCTGGGTGGGCGTGCGGCGGTGCCGTGCGCCTGGCGGCGGTGAGGGTAGGTGAGGGCTCCGCCCAGCTTGGGCGGGCGACGTGAACGATGCCGTTGGTGATGCGGATCTGCCAGTGGCCGTTGTGCAGGTCGACGTGGTGACGACGGCAGAGCAAAGCCAGGTTCGAGACTTTGGTTTCGCCGCCGTCAAGCCAGGAAATCAGGTGGTGAGCGTCGCACATGATCGGCGGCGCTCCGCAGACCACACAGCCGCGGTCGCGGGCGTTCAGGGCGCGGCGCATCGCCTTGGTGACCAGGCGTTCGAGGCGCCCGACGTCGAGGGGTTCGGAGTTCGAGCCGAGCACCAGCGGGATGATGTTTGCGTCGCAGGCCAGGCGCCGGATCGTGGCGGCCGATAGCCCGTCGCTGTAGACGGTGCGCCCGATCGCGTCGGCGGTGGCGGCTTTGAGGTCGTCCAGGTCGATCGTGACGGTGATGTTGGCCTTGGCGCCGTACCCGGCGACCTGACCACCCGTGCCCGCGCCCGCGGCGACCCCTGCACCTGCGCGGCCTGCGGTGCCCGCGCCGTCCGCGCCGTCCGTGGTGCCCGCGGTGCCTGCGGCGTCCGTGGTGCCTGCGGTGCCTGCGATGCCTGCGATGCCTGCAGTGCCTGCAGTGCCTGCAGTGCCTGCGGTGGGGCCGGTGTGGGTGTCCCATGCGGCGGCGGCAACGCTCAGGGCGGTGGACAGGGCGTCGGCTTGGCGCTTGTCGCGGGTGCGGGGGTCGTGTTCGCCGTCGACGGTCTTGTGCGGGCGGGCTCCGGCATGGACAACGGCGCGGAGGAGTTCGGCGTTTTCGTTGGCCAGGAAACCCTTGAACTTCACCCCGTTGTCCGCAGCCGAGAACGTCAACGACTCCCGTTCATACGCCTTCTGTTCCTCGGGCTCGGGGCCGTCGGAGTCCAGCAAGTCGGCGATCTCCTTTGTGGCCGTCCGCAGCTCGCCGGCCGACAGGTGACCGGCCAGCCCAACCAGCTGCTCCGCGGCCGCGTCGAGCTGCTCGACCGGGACCCGGGACCGGACCCGGTCGAGGCCGAACACGATGGCGGCCGCCTGCGCCGGCCGCAGCAACCACCCACCACCCACGCCAGCTTCAGCCGCGCCCTCAGCCGCGCCGGTGCCGTCGGCAGTGGTGTCGGCAGTGGCGTCGGATCCACCGTCGTCGGGTTCGTCGGTGGTTGCGGAGGAGGCGGTCCGTTCGAGGGCGTCGGACACGGCGGGATACTGCGTGGCGGTCTGGGCGAGGCGCAGGGTACGGCGGGCGATCGGGGCATCCAGGCGGTACCGGAAACGCAGCAGCTCAGCAGTGTCGCGGGCCCCGAGCTCCTCGGCGTACCCGGTGGATTCGATCGCGGCGATCACGCTCAACCGGTACGACTCCAGGCGAGCGAGCTCGGCCTCCAGCGTGTCGAGAGTGGACAGCAGTTCGCCGCCACCCATCGACCACGCCGGCCGTTCGCCCAGGAGTTCCATGGCATCGACTCTAGACGGTCCCACCGACAGTTTCCGAGCCGGAATCCCCTTATTTTGTGGGCTTTTCGTGGGCCCACACCCAGCAAACACCCCGGCCGACACTGGGCTCGGCGCCCACGGCCGCGTACGACAGCACCCGCTCCGTCCGCGCCACCATCCACACATCACCACCTGCGCTCAGGTCGGGTCGACGGTCGCGCAGACGTCGTCGAGTCCGACCGCGAACCACTGGTGGAAGTCAACACGCAGCCAGCCACGTCGGCGTCCCGAGGACTTCCCAGCCGCTGCCACCGGCCCGGCAGGCCTGAGTAGCAGGACGAACCCGGCACCCCTCAGGCCCACCGGATCCAGAGCTGGTCCATGAACCACTTGATGCCGGTCGGCCCCAGACACGCACTCCTGCACTTTCAGGGTCCTCGATGACCGGCCGCAGGGCTCGGGACGCCCCCCGGCGCTCGGCGGCAGGTCAGGACACGCGGACCGCCGGCGGACTGCCGATCCCTGCCAGGCACCCAAGTCCCCTCTATCTCTTTCTTTGTTCTTTCTTGCAGGGGCGCGAGCTACCTGGTGAGCTGGCTGACGCACCAGGTGTAGTGGCCGTCGGTGGCGTTTTCGTCGTAGATGGTTGCGGTGATGATTGCGTAGGCCTTGCGGTAGACGCGCATTCGGTGCCGGTCGTGGCCCAGCTCTGCGAATCGGTTGGTCAGGAGGTCGTCCAGGCGGCGGGCTTCGGGTGAGTACATGTCGAAGAAGCCGGCCGCCAAGGAAGCCTCGAAGGTGTTGTCACCTGCTGTGGACAAGAAACCCCAATCGAGCACCGCCGCCACCTGCGTGCCGTCCATCAGAACGTTCGGCGGGCAGATGTCGCCGTGCACCACACTGAGCCCGCCCTCGAGCTCGGCAAGTTCGGCCAGCACCTTGTCCAGCAGGTCGGGGAAATCGGGTACGTCGCGCGCTAGGTGAACGCCCGCGGCGTCGGCGCGGCGGCGTACCAACGCGGCGAGGCTCTCGCCCCAGGATCCCTCCCAGAACGGCTGGTTGAGGACGGGAAGCGACGTGCCGGCCGGGCCTGGTGGCGTGGCACCCAACGCCTCGACGACCGAGACGAAAGCGTCCACGGCGACCTTTTCAGGCAGCCCGGCCTCGTGCAGCGGGACGCCGGTCAGCTTGTCCTCGACGCTGATCGCCAGCCCGTCCTCCCCCGCGGTGACCTCCCGGATCCGCGGTGTCCGGAACGGCAGCTCCGGCAGCTCGTCCAGGAACGCCTGCAACGGCCGGACGTCCTCCGGCCGCCGGTCGAACCAGATCTTGCGGACCGTCCCGTCGCCGAGGTCGTAGACGGCGCCTTCCATGCCTTGCCCGATGAGCTCCACCGGGCCGACCCTAACGGACGAAACGAATCGTCAAGGGGTACCTGTAGTCGTTCCCGCCGGAGGCGGCGACCGTCGCGAGGATGATCACCACCAGCGCCACGACCGCGCCGATGGCCACCAGCGGTACGACGATCAGCACCCCGAGCCCGAACGTGACGAAGATCAGCACGGCCGCGACCGCGGAGTAGATCAGCAGCGAGATCTGGAAGTTCAGCGACTCCACCGCGTGCCGGCGGACGAAGTCCGAGCGGTACCGGAACACCAGCCAGATGATCAACGGGCACAGGAACCCCATCGCGAACCAGGCCGCGACCAGCACCCCGATGTGCGCGACCATCGCCCACGTCCGCTCTTCCGAGGCCGACAGCGGCGGCCCGGCGTTCGGCGTAGCCATACTCAAGTCAAGCACACCGATTCCTTTTCGCGGAGTTCTCGGTCTGTACCGGTGACAGAGCTGCAACGAAAGGAACGGGCGATGGCGGCGGTGACGAGCCAGGGAGTGGTGATGGGTGAGTTCGGGGTGACCGAGCCGTTCCGCAGGGAGTTGCTGGCGCACTGCTACCGGATGCTCGCGTCGGTGCACGAGGCCGAGGACGCGGTGCAGGAGACGTACCTGCGGGCCTGGCGGTCGTGGGGCGAGTTCGAGGGCAGGTCGTCGGTGCGGGTCTGGCTGTACCGCATCGCGACCAACGTGTGCCTGACCGCGCTCGAGCAACGTCGCCGCCGCGCGCTGCCGTCGGGGATCGCCGCGCCGAGTACAGATCTCGCCGCCCCGCCGCCGGCCGAGCCGGACGGGACCGCCTGGATGGAGCCGATCGCCGAGTCGCTCGTCGCTGCCGATCCCGCGTCGATCGTCACGCTGCGGGAGAGTCTGAGGCTGGCGCTGATCGCTGCCCTGCAGTACCTGCCGCCCAAGCAGCGCGCCGTACTGATCCTGCGCGAGGTGCTCGGGTTCCCGGCGGCGGAGGTGGCGGCGATGCTCGACACCTCGGTCGCCGCCGTGAAGAGCACGCTGCAACGCGCGCGGGCCCGCCTGGACGAGACGGCGCCGTCGCAGGACGAGGTCCTGGAGCCCACCGACCCCGTGGCTCGCGCCTTGCTCGACGACTACGTCACCGGCTTCGAGAACGCCGACACCGCGGCGCTCGAACGTGCCCTGCGTGCGGACGCCGCGATCGAGATGGTCGGTACGACGGCCTGGTTCGACGGCCGCGTGATGTGCCTGCGGGTGCTGGCTGCCGCTGTCGGCTCCCCCGGCGACTGGCGGATGCTCCCGATCGTCGCGAACGGCCAGCCCGCGGTCGGCGCGTACTTCAAGGGCGAGCCGTACGGCGTCGCCGTACTCACGCCGACTCGCACCGGTCTGACGCACATCCACGTCTTCAGCGACCCGGATCTCGTCACGCGCTTCGGGCTACCTGCACAGTCCGATGGGCACGGCGGCTCGTACTGAACAGGGCCAGCGCCAGTACGACGAGGCCGACCGCGACCGTCGGCCACCAGACGACGTGCTCGGCGCGGACGAACCGCTGCGGATCGGTCGTCGCGCTGCCGATGATCGACCCCGCGACCGCGACGCCGAGCGACGTACCGGTCTGCCGGCCGACCGATGCGAGCGAGCCGGCCAGACCGGCCATCGACCCGGGCATGCCGGACACTGCCGCGTTCGCGATCGGCGGGTTGATCGTGCCGAGGAAGACGCCGAAGAGCAGAAAGATCCCGAGCACGACCGGCAGCGGGGTCGCCGGCCCGATCCCGAGCGAGGCGATCGCGCCGAGCGTCAGCGCCGTACCGGCCACGACGAGCGGCAGCCGCGGGCCTCGCGCGCCCACCACCCGGCCCGTGAGCGGTGAGAGCACGGTGATCAGCAGGCCGACGGGGAGCAGGCACAGACCCGCGTCCAGGGCGGACAGGTCGCGGATGCTCTGCAGGTACAGCGTCGTGACGAACAGGAACGCGCCGAACCCGGTGTACGCGAACATCGCGATCACCACCGCGGAACTGAACGGGATGCTGCGGAACAGGCGCAGCTCGAGCAGCGGCTCCTCCCGGCGTCGCTCGTACGCGATCAGCAGGACCGCTGCGACGACCGCCGTGACGATCAACGGCGGACGCCACGCGTTCTTCTCGATGATCGCGGACACCACGCTGCCGAGCAGCAGCACGACCAGGAGCTGGCCGACCGGGTCGAAGCGCCGGCCGCGGGCGGCGCGGGACTCCGGCACGTACAGGCTGGTGAAGAGCACCGCGAGCGCGACGATCGGCAGATTGACCCAGAAGACCGAGCGCCAGCCGAGGCCGTCGACCAGCGCGCCGCCGAGGATCGGGCCGAGGACCAGCGACAGGCCGGCGGTCGCGCCGAAGATCCCGATCGCGCGAGCCCGCTCGGCGCGGTCCGGGAAGACCGTCACCACGATCGCCATCGCGACCGGGTTCAGCATCGTGCCGCCGACCGCCTGCACGGCGCGGGCGGCGACCAGTGCCTCGATGCCAGGCGCCAGGCTGCAGAGCAGCGAGCCGAGCCCGAAGACGATCAGCCCGAGGCGGAACATGCGCTTGCGGCCGAAGCGGTCGGCGCTGGAGCCGGCCAGCAGCAGGAAGCTCGCCAGCACCAGCGTGTAGGCGTCGACGGTCCACTGCAGGCCGGCCGTCGACGCTCCGAGGTCGTCGCGGATCGCGGGCAGCGCCATGTTCACGATCGAGATGTCCATCACCGAGACGAGCAGGCTCGCGCAACAGATCGCGAGCACGGCGTACCGGCGGGGGCCGACGGTTTCCTCGAGCGTTGTCATACCGGCCACGCTAGGATTTAGAGCGTGCTCGAAGTCAACGAACGCGGGATCAGTATCGCCGAAGCCGCCGAACACACCGGCGTCAGCGTCCACACACTGCGGTACTACGAGCGCGCCGGGCTGGTCGTCACCACAGTCGACCGGACCGCCGGCGGGCGCCGCCGGTACCGCCAGATCGACCTGGACTGGATCAAGATCTGCACCCGGTTCCGTGCCACCGGGATGCCGATCCGCACCATTCGCAAGTACGCCGAGCTCGTCACGGCCGGCCGCGGCAACGAGAAGGACCGCCTGGAGCTGCTGGAGACGCACCGGTCGGAGATTCTCACCCAACTCGCCGCGCTGCAGGACAGCCTCGAGCTCATCGATCACAAGATCGACGTCTACCGGGGCCGCCTCGAAGCAGGCGACGCGGACCGGCTCTGGGCGCCTAGCGCAGACTCGTGAACCGGGCGGTCAGAAAGCGGCGCTCGGTTTCGTTGGCGGTCAGCTCGATCGCCTTCTCGTAGGCCTCGGCCGCTTCCGGCCGGCGGTCGAGGCGGGTGAGGACGTCGGCCCGCGTTGCCGGGAGGTACGCGTACGTCGCGAGCGCCGGCTCCTTGCCGAGGGCATCCAGTTCGGCGAGCACCGCCTCCAGGTCGGCGCCCGGGACCAGACTGCGGGCGGCCACCCGGTTGAGCGCGACGATCGGGGTCGGCCAGCTCACCATCATCGCGTCGTACATCCGGACCACCTGACGCCAGTCCGTCTGCTCCCACGACGGCGCGGTCACGTGCAGACCGGCGACCGCCGCCTGCAGCGCGAACCGCCCGTGCCCGCGCTGCAGCGCCGCGGTGGCCCGCGCGACTCCCTCGGCCAGCAGCTTCCCGTTCCAGCGCGACCGGTCCTGGTCCGCCAGGAGTACCAGCTCGCCGTCGGTGCTGACCCGTGCATCGCCGCGCGCCTCGGTCATCAGCAGCAACCCGAGCAGCGCCTGCGGCTCCGGCTCGTCCGGCATCAGCCGCTCCAGCAACCGCGCCAGCTCGATCGCCCGCCCGGTCAGGTCGGTCCGGGTCAGCTCTGCCCCGGTAGCGACGTACCCGGCGGTGTAGACCAGGTGGACGACGGTCAGCACCACATCCATCCGCGCCGGCAGCTCGTGATCGGCCGGGATACGGTACGGGATCCCGGCCGCCGCGATCTTCTTCTTCGCCCGGGTGATCCGCGCCGCCGCCGTCGCCTCGGCGATCAGCAGCACCGCGGCGACCTCGCGCGTGGTCAGCCCGCAGATCAGCCGCAGCGTCAACGCCACCTGCGACTCCCGCGCGAGCGCCGGGTGGCAGCAGGTGAACACCAGCCGCAACGGATCCGTCGGCTGCTCGGCGTCGCCGGGCTCCTCCACCAGCAGCGGCAGCTTCCGCCGTAGGTTGGTCTCGCGACGCAGCCGGTCGAGCGCCAGCCGCCGGGCGACCGTGGTCAGCCAGCCGGCCGGGTTGTCCGGGATCCCGTCCGGCCAGGTGCGGAGCGCCCGGACGAACGCGTCCTGCGTGCAGTCCTCCGCCAGGTCCAGGTCGCGCGTCAAGCGCACCACGGACGCCAGCACGGTCGACCAGCTCTCCCGGTGCACCCTGTCCACCACCCGGGTCACCTCAACGGCTTCGGTCACCTTCTCCCCCTGCCCGACGGGTACGCCGGCGCGGCAGTACGCCGGCGTACCCGGGGTCGACGACACGCTCAGGCCGGTGGTGCGGCGTCCTCGGACGTCGGCATCACGGGCCGGACCTCGATGTTGCCGGACGGGCAGAGCTTCGCCAGCTCCAGCGCCTGGTCGAGGTCCCGGGCCTCGATGACGTAGAACCCGCCGAGCGCCTCCCGGGTCTCGATGAACGGCCCGTCGGTGACCAGCGGCTCCGCGCCCTCACGGTTCTTGACCGTGCTCGCCGTGCTGGACCGCTCCAGCGCCTCCCCGCCGAGGATCCGCGCCCCGGCCTTCTCCACCGCCGCCGCGAACTCCCCGTGCAGCTTCATCGCGTGCTGCCACTCGTCGCGGGTCAGGTTGTCGTACCACTCCTCGCTGTCGAACAGCAGGAACATGTACTGCGCCATCTCGGACTCCCCTTGTCTCGCGCTTCCTCCGTGCGCTTCCTACTTGGACATCTTGCTGACGAACGCCCCGACACGGAATCGACAACACCCGGCAAGAATCTTTATTACCGTGGGGTACATGGAGCACCTCGACGTCCTGATCGTCGGCGCCGGCCTGTCCGGCATCGGCGCGGCGTACCGGATCCAGACCCGCAGCCCGGACCGCACGTACGCCGTGCTGGAGGGCCGTGCCGCGCTCGGCGGCACCTGGGACCTGTTCCGGTACCCGGGGGTGCGGTCGGACTCGGACATGTTCACGCTCGGCTTCCCGTTCCACCCGTGGAAGGCGGCGAAGGCGATCGCCGACGGTCCGGCGATCCTCGACTACCTGCACGAGACCGCCGCGGCGTACGGCATCGACAAGCACATCCGCTTCAACCAGCGCGTCGTCAGCGCCTCGTGGTCGTCCGCGGACGCGGTGTGGACGGTGCGGACCGCGGACACGGCGTACACCTGCTCGTTCCTCTACGTGTGCAGCGGGTACTACGACTACGACTCGGGGTACGTCGTCGACTTCGACGGCAAGGAGGACTTCCAGGGGCAGATCGTGCACCCGCAGCACTGGCCGGACGAGCTGGACTACGCCGGCCGGCGCGTGGTGGTGATCGGCAGCGGCGCGACCGCCGTGACGCTGGTGCCCGCGATGGCGGGTACGGCGGAGCATGTGACCATGCTGCAGCGGTCGCCCAGCTATGTCGCCTCCCGTCCGGCGCGCGACGCTCTGTCCGACCGCATCCGCGCCGTACTGCCGGAGAAGCTCGCGCACAGCGTCATCCGCGGGAAGAACGTCGCGCTGAGCACCGCCGTATACGGCGCGTTCCGGAAGTGGCCGGCGCACGCGGCGTGGCTGCTGAACAGCACCGTCGCCAAGCAGCTTCCTTCGTCGATCCCTGTGGATCCGCATTTCACGCCCCGGTACAAGCCCTGGGACCAGCGGCTCTGCCTGGTCCCGGACGCCGACCTGTTCAAGGCGCTGCGCAACGGCTCGGCGTCGGTGGTGACCGACGAGATCGACCGGTTCACCCCGACCGGACTGCGGCTGCGGTCCGGCCGGGAGCTGGAGGCCGATCTCGTGGTCACCGCGACCGGACTCCGTATGGTTGCGCTCGGCAACATCGAGGTGACGGTCGACGGGCGGCGGGTCGCGCCGCACGACACCTTCGTCTACAAGGGCATGATGCTGAGCGGCGTACCGAACCTCGCCTGGTGCATCGGCTACACCAACAACTCCTGGACGTTGCGCTCCGACCTCACCTCGAAGTACGTCACGCGGCTGCTCAACCACCTCACCGCGACCGGCACCCGGATCTGTGTCCCCGACATCGACCCCGCCGAGTACGACGCCCCGCCCCGCCCGGTCGTCGACCTCACCTCCGGCTACATCCGCCGCGCCGCCGCCCTCCTCCCCCGCCAAGGCACCCAGGGGCCGTGGCGGCTACGGCAGAACTACCCGCGCGACCTGCTCACGCTTCGCTACAACCGCCTCGACGACGGCATCATGCACTTCAGCTGACGGGTGCCGGCGGTTGCGGGCCGACGTAGGTGGCGATCGGGCGGATGATCTTCGGGTCGGTGGACTGCTCGAGGATGTTGGCGGACCAGCCGATGATGCGGCTGACGGCGAACGTCGGCGTGAACATGGCGCGCGGGATGCCGCACAGCTCCATCACGACACCGGCGTAGAACTCGACGTTGGCGTAGAGGTTGCGGCCCGGCTTCAGCTCCGCGAGGACGTCGACGATGCGCTGCTCGACGGTGGTCGCGAAGTCCACCAGGTCGCCGCCGATCCCGCGGGCGATGTCGCGCAGCATCAGCGAGCGCGGGTCCTCGGTGCGGTACACCGCGTGCCCGAAGCCCATGATCCGGTCGCCGGCGGACACCTTCGCGCGAACCCAGTCGTCGATGCGGTCCGGCGTACCGATCTCGTCGAGGCTGGCGAGGGCGCGGTCCGGCGCGCCGCCGTGCAGCGGCCCCGAGAACGCACCGATCGCGCCCGCGACGGCCGCGACCACGTCTGCGCCGGTGGACGCGATCACGCGAGCGGTGAAGGTCGACGCGTTGAAGCCGTGGTCGACGGTCGAGACCAGGTAGTGCTCGATCGCGGTCGCGTGGACGGCGGTCGGCTCGGTACCGGTCACCAGGTACAGCCAGTTCTCGGCTGCTGAGAGGTCGGCGCGGGGCTCGAGCGGCTGCCGTCCTTCGCGGAGCCGGTAGAGGGCCGCGAGGATGGTCGGCGTCACGGCGCAGACCAGCATGGCGTCGGCCTTGCGGCGGGCCGGGTCGGCGTCCCACAGCGGCGGCAGACCGCGCACTGCGGCGAGCAGCGACAGCGCGGTGCGGAGACCGGCGAGCGGGTTGAACGTCGTACCGGCGGTGGCGACCGCCGGGAGGACCGCAGCGACCTCGGCGGGGAGGACGCGCAGCGGGGCGAGCTCGGCGGTGAAGCGGGCGCGCTCGGCGTCGGTCGGGAGGTGGCCCTCGAACATCAGGTACCAGACGTCTTCGAGCGTCTTGGACTTGGCGAGATCGATCGCCGAGTACTGGCGGTAGTGGTAGAACCCTTCGTCGCCGCGGACGTCGCCGAGGGTCGTCTCGGTGACGACGACATTGCGCAGGCCGGGCGGTGCAGTGATCGTTGATGACATAGCTTCAGAGTTGACAGGCAATCAACAGTTGTCAATATTGATCCAGTCAACATGAACGCTGCGAGGAGCGGGGAATGCCGGGCGAAGGTGACGAGAATTACCTGACCACCGCCGAGGTGGCGCGCCGCCTGCAGGTGAAACCGGCGACGGTCTACGCCTACGTCAGCCGCGGCCTCCTCACCAGCGTCCGCGCCCGCGGCCGCCGCGGCAGCCTGTTCCCCGCCGCCGACGTCGAACGCCTCGCCGCCCGCTCCGTCGAACACTCCGGCGTGGTGGAACGCATCGAATCCGAACTCACCCTCCTCGAGAACGACACCCTCTACTACCGAGGCCAGTCCGCCCGCGACCTGGCCACAACCGCCACCATCGAACAGGTAGCCACCCTCCTCTGGACACCCGGCGCCACGACTGTGGCTGCGGGAGAGGGGTTGTTCACGGCGGATCGGGAGGGGGTCTTGCTGGCTCGGCGAGCTATGGAGGTGGTGCCGGAGGGGGCTCGGTCGACGGATCGGTTGCGGGTGGCGGTGGCGGTGTTGGGGGCTGCGGATCCGTTGCGGTTCGACCTGTCGGCGGCTTCGGTGACGGCGGCGGCCGGGAGGTTGATCGGGACGTTGATCGCGGCGCTGCCGGGGCCTACGGCCGTCGGTACGACGGTGGGCGGGAAACTCTGGCCGAAGCTCTCGGACGCGGAACCGCGGCCGGCGGTGCTCGACGCCGCGCTGATCCTGCTCGCCGACCACGGGCTCGCGGTCTCCACCATCGCGGCCCGGGTCGCGGCCAGCGCCCGCGCGAACCTGTACGCCGTCGTCTGGGCAGGCCTCGGCGCGCTCGACGGGCAGTACCACGGCGCCGCACCGACCCTCGCCTACGAGTTTCTGGAGCGCGCGCAACGGGATCCGGTGCAGGCACTCTCGGACCAGTTGCGATCCGGCGAACCGGTCCCCGGCTTCGGCCACCGGATCTACCAGCACCGCGACCCGCGCGCCGACGTACTGCTCGAACTCCTCGGCGACCACCCGATCGTCGGCACGATCCGGGCGGTCGCCGAGCGGACGCCGACGTTCCCCAACAGCGACCTCGCGATCGCCGCGATCATGCACGCGTACGGCTTCCGCCCGGACGCCGGAGACGCGCTGTTCGCCTTGGCCCGGATGGTGGGCTGGACCGCGCACGCCCTGGAGGAGTACGCGGCCCCAGCCCTCCGTTTCCGGGCCATGGGCATCTACACCGGGCAGACGACGTGACTATTTGGCGGTGAGCTTGATGAGGGTCGCGGCGCCCGGAGCCAGAGTCACCGGGATCTGACCGACGCGTTGTGGGGCGTACTGCTGACGAGCCGGCTGGAAGATTCCGGCCGAGCCGACGGTCTGGCTGTTGAGCGAGACCACCGCACGGGCGCGGGTGCTGTGGGAGCGGTTGGCGACCAGCAGCCAGCGGTCGCCGGAGGTGGTGTCCCGCGGGCGGAACGTGCCGACGACGACCGGATCTCCGGAGATTCCGGACACCAGGCTCGTCGGCGTGAAACCGACGGTCCCGTTCGGCAGCGGGGTTTCGTTGACATGTTCGACGGTCTCGGACACCAACGGTTTCAGCTCGCGTCCGACCTGGTGCAGCCAGGTGGTGTTGATCTGCTGCGCGGCGTAGTAGCGCGACGTGCGTTCGCCGTCCACCGTGATCAGCGCCGGCCCGAACCCTTCCCCGCGGGCGGCTTCCGGCGTCCAGTAGGTGAAGTACTGGATCCCCTTCGCGCCGTACGCGAGGCTGATGTTCACCTGCCAGAGCAGCTCGGCCGCGGTCGGCTCGCGATGGTTGTTGTAGGCAAGCGTTTGGATGAACACCCAGGACGGGATGTCGCCGTGCAGCGCGGCGTCGCGGACGATTGCCCAGTTGTGGAAGTAGTTCGCGTCCTCGCGGCCCTCGGACAGCAGCGGGTACCGGTCGAACGAGATCAGCGACGGTTTCACCACGTCGACGAAGCTCCGGTAGTACGACGCGTCGTCGGACGGGAACAGGTTGATGTACGGCAGCAGTTGCGGCGCGAGCTCGCGGGAGATCGCCAGCGCCTTGGCCAGCGTCGCGAACCAGCCCGCGCCAGGTTCGTCGTAGAAGTTGAAGCCGGCCAGCGACGAGTACGGGCCGTACGCGTTCCGGGCCCGGGTGTAGAGCTCCTTGGCCTCGGCCGGGGTGATGCTGAGGAAGTCCGTCGTGGTGTCGGAGATCGAGAACCAGCGGGACATGTTGCGGATCTGGATGTCGTCGGAGATCAGCATCTTCAGGCCGGCGTCCCGGGCCAGCCCGAGCTGGTAGGTGAAGATGTTGCCGTCGCCGGCGTAGTTGCCGGAGATGACGAAGTCGAACCCGGCGTTCTTGATCTCCGCGAACCGCTCCGCGGTGCTCGCGAACGGGTGCGGCGGCCAGAACAACCCGATCGGGAAGTCCGGCCCGCCCGTCAGCGGCAGCACGTCCGGCGACGGTACGGCGACCTCGGCAGCAGCCGAAGCCATCGAAGCGGAGGCGGTGGAGGCGGAGGCGACCGAGGCGGACGCCGCGGTGAGGGCGGTGGCGCCCGCGCCGAGCAGCAGGCTGCGGCGGCTCGGGCCAAGGGTCTGGTGTGGACTCTGCATGACTCTCCTTCGGAAGGCGGTCGAACGGAGTGCGGGAGTTCAGGAACGGTGGCGATGCGTCGACACCGCGTCGGCCGTGGCGTCGAAGGCCTGTTCGGCCAGGGGGTAGTCGCGTTGCGCGACGCCGAGGTAGAGCGCGTCGAGGACGATCATCTGGGCGTGCCGCCCGGACAGGCCGCCGGTGCGGAACGTGACGTCGCGGGCCGCGGTGACCAGCACGATGTCGGCCGCCTGCGCCAGCGGCGACCGCGGATAGTTGGTGATGGCAACAGTCGTCGCGCCCTGCCGGCCGGACCGGGTCATCGGCTCCAGGACCTCGAGCGTCTCGCCGCTGTGCGAGATCCCGATCGCGACATCACCGCTGCCGAGCAGCGCGGAGCTGGCCAGCGCGGTGTGCACGTCGCTCCAGGTGCTCGCGCCGCGCCCGATCCGGTGCAGCCGCAGGCGCAGGTCCTCGGCGACGGCGGCCGACCCGGCGACGGCGTACAGGTCGATCCGGCGGGCGTTCGAGATCGCCTCGACGGCGCGCCCGAGCGCGTCCACGTCGAGCGCGGCGACGGTGTCCTCGAGCGCGCGGGTGTCGGCGCGCAGCAGGGTCCGCAGTACGTCGTCGAGCGAGTCGTCCGGGCCGACCTCGGAGCCGGTGCCACGCTCCCAGCTCGGACTGCTCCGCCCGCTCTCGGCCGCCAGCGTCAGGCGCAGCTCGGCGTACCCGGACAGCCCGAGTGCGAGACAGAACCGCGTGACGCTGGGCAGCGACGTACCGCACCGGGCCGCCAGCTGCCCGATCGTCGACGAGGCGACCGCCGCCGGATCCCGCAGGACCTCGGCGGCGATCCGCGCCTGGGCCGGGCTGAGCGCCGGCAGCAGGCCGTGGATGCGTGCCTCCAGGCTCGGCGGCGGCGACTCGACAGCGCTCATGTGAAGAATTCTCAGAGCACTCCGGCGCTATTTACAAGAATTCACGCCGACCGGTTCCGGCCAGCCGATTCACACGCGATCAGAACAGGGCGGCCATCAGCCGGCGACGGGCCTTGCCGACCCGCTCGTCGTCCGCGCCGACGACCTCGAACAGCTCGAGCAGGTGCAGCCGCACGGTGTTCCGCTCGTCGCCCGCGGTCGCCTGGACGGTGGCGATCAGCCGCGCGAACGCGTCGTCCACGTGCCCGCCCATCAGGTCCACGTCGGCGACCAGCATCTGCGCCTCGACGTCCGCGGGGTTGTCGGCCGCCCGCGTCCGGACATCGGCGGGCACGTCCTGCGTCCGCTTCACCAGTTGCACACGGGCCAGCCCCGACTTCGCCTCGGCGTCGTTCGGCGTCTCCTTCAGCAGCTCCTCGTACGCCGCGATCGCGCCGTCCAGGTCGCCCGTGCCGATCGCGTTCTCGGCCTTCTCGTACCGCGGGTTCGGCGGCTCTTCCTCGTCCGCAGCAGGACCGTCCGCCGCCGGGCCGACCGGCTCGGCGCGGCCGGAGATCCCGTTCGCGACCGCGACCGTCAGCAGTTGGTCGAGGTACTGCCGCGCCTCCGGCTCGCCGAGCGCGCCCTGGAACAGCGGCACGACCTGCCCGCGCAGGACGGCGATCACCAGCGGAACCGTCTGCACGCCGACCGCCTGTGCGAGCTGCGGGTTCGCGTCGATGTCGATCCGCGCGAGCAGGAACTTCCCGGCGTACTCCGTGGACAGCGCGGCGAGCACCGGGCCGAGCGCGACCGACGCCTGCGAGCGCGGCGACCAGAACTCGACGACCACCGGGACCTGCAGCGAGCGCTCGATGACGTCGCTCTGGAAGGTCGGCTCGCTCACGTTCAGCACGTACGACCCCGCGGCACCGCCGCCGCCGGCCGGCGCACCGCCCGCCGGGCCTCCGGGTGCCGGCGCACCAGCAGGCTTGCGCAGGGCCGACAGGTCGATCGCCCCGGGACGGGAGAAGTTGGACTGGCTCACCACTGTCCTCGCAATCCGTACGTACCGTTCACAGCTCTATCCTCTACGACGCGACCGAACCGCGCTGCGCCCGGGTCGCCATCAGCAGCCGGGCGAGCCCGCTGCGGGTGCCCGCGACCGCGAGCCGGTCCCCCGGCCGCAGCACCCGGTCCGGCTCCGGATCCCAGTCCCACGGGCCGTCGAAATCCTGCCGGGCCAGCACGCGCAGTCCGCCGGCCTCGTCCAGTTCGCCGAGTCGCAGCCCGCCCGCGACCGACCCGGACTCGACGTTCACCTCGGTCAGCAGCAGGACGCGGCGTCCGGCCGGGATCGTCACCTGCTTGCGCCGGTTGGCGACCGCGGCCGCCACCGCCGGCGCCACCAGCATCGACACCGACCGGCTGTGGCCGAGACCCAGCCGGCGCTCGACCCGCTGCGCGAGGTCGTGGTCGAACATCCGCATCGTGATCCGGGCCTCCGGGTTCAGGTCCCGGGCCACCATCGCCGACTCCAGGTTGGTGATGTCGCCGTCGGTGATCGCGAGCACCGACTGACAGCGCTGGACGCCGGCCGACCGCAGCGTCTCCTCGTTGCTGCTGTCCCCGATCACGACCGGGATCCGCAGCCGGTGCGCGACCAGGACACCGGGCGCGTCCTCGTCCTGGTCGACGCCGACGACCGCGACGCCCCGCTCGGTGAGGATCTCCAGCACCCGCGCGCCGACCGTCCCGAGGCCGCACACCACGACATGATTGCGCGGCCGGCCGCGGACGCCGCCGATGATCCGCGACAGCCGGGCGCCGATCAGCGAGTCGACCACGACCGCGGTCAGCAGCGCCATCAGCACGATCCCGGTCAGCTGCACCATGACCGCACTGACCTTCACCCACGGCTGGGCGTCGTTGAACTTGTCGTCGTCGATCCCCGCCGAGGTCACCACGCCGACCGCGAGATACAGCGCCCGCCACCACTCGATCCCGCCGAAGTAGTGGACGATCGCCGTACCGGCCGCGACCAGGAGCGCCATCACCGCGGCGATCTTCCGCACCCGGCTGTCCAGGATGTCGCGAACCGCCATGAACCAGCCCGCGGGGCGGACGTCGCGACTGCGCCAGATCGGCCGTACGCCGGTGCCGAGCACGATGTCGCCGTCCGGGTCCGCGCTCGACGCCGGCAGCAGCTGCGGTGTGGCCGACGAGGTGGTGTCCGCGAGCACCGTCGTGTGTGGCTCGCGGATCAGGTCGGCCGGCCCCACGACGACGCGCTGACCGCCGAGCTCCATCCAGGTCAGTTCGTCGTCCTCGAGCGCGTCCGACACGAACGCGGGCGCGGCCAGCGACGGCCCGTTGACCACCACACAGTCGCCGAGCAGGTCGTTCAGCTGTTTGCTGAGCCGCGGGTTCACCATCTGTACGACGATCCGCAGCTCCGGATCCATGTCCCGTGCGGTCAGGGCGGTGTGCACGTTGTGGACGTCGTCGGTGTCCAGCAGCACCAGGGCGCGGGCGGTCGACGGCGTACCGTCGTCGTCCGCGTCGACCCCTGCCCGGCGCAGCAGCCCCTCGCTGATCACCCGCGCGCCCATCACGGTCGCGCCGAGCTCACCGATCCGGTCGTAGTGCCGGGACGCCGGGTTCACGATCGCGGTCACCCGCTCGCCGGAACTGACCAGCTCGGTCACCACGCGCAGCATCGTCCGGTCCGAACCGCAGACCACAACCCGGCGGCCGTCGGCCGGATCGCGGGCGCCGTCCTGACCGGACGGCGGCGGCTCGTCAGAATCGGGCGGGCTCCCGGTACTCTCCCCACTGTTCCCGAAGAACGTGACAGATTTCCCCCATCGTGGCCTCCGCACGCACTGCCTCCAGCATGGGCTCGATCAGGTTGCCAGTGCCGCTGGCCGCCTCCACCAGAGCCGATAGCGTACGACGTACCCGGTCCTCGTCGCGGTGGGACTTGCGCTCCGCCAGCACCCGGCACTGCTCGACCTCGACCTCGTGCGAGACCCGGAGGATCTCCAGCTCGCCGGACACGGTGTCGGTGAGGGTGTTCACGCCGACGATCTTCTTCTCGCCCTTCTCGAGCTTCTGCTGGTACTCGAACGCGGCGTCGGCGATCTCGGCCATGAACCAGCCGTCCTCGATGCCGCGCAGGATGCCGCCGGTCATCGTCTCGTCCGGGCTCATCTCCTTGATCCGCGCGAAGATCTCCTCGGCCTCGGCCTCGATCTCGTCGGTGAGCGCCTCGACGTACCAGGAACCGCCGAGCGGGTCGGCCACGTTGGTGACGCCGACCTCCTCCATCAGCACCGACTGGGTGCGCAGCGCGATCTCGGCCGACTCCGCGGTCGGCAGCGCGAGGGTCTCGTCGAGCGCGTTGGTGTGCAGCGAGTTCGTCCCGCCGAGTACGGCGGCCAAGGCCTCGACGGCGGTCCGTACGACGTTGTTGTACGGCTGCTGGGCCGTCAGCGAAACGCCGGCGGTCTGGGTGTGGAACCGCAGCCACTGCGCCTTGTCGGTCTTCGCCCCGTACACGTCGCGCAGCCAGCGCGCCCAGATCCGGCGGGCGGCGCGGAACTTGGCGATCTCCTCGAAGAAGTCCAGGTGGCTGTCGAAGAAGAACGACAGGCCGGGCGCGAACACGTCGACGTCCAGGCCGCGGGACAGCCCGAGCTCGACGTACCCGAAGCCGTCGGCGAGGGTGTAGGCGAGCTCCTGCGCGGCCGTCGAACCGGCCTCGCGGATGTGGTAGCCGGAGACACTGAGCGGCTTGTACGCCGGGATCGTGGTCGCGCAGTACTCCATCAGGTCGCCGATCAGGCGCAGGTGCGGCTCCGGCGGGAACAGCCACTCCTTCTGCGCGATGTACTCCTTGAAGATGTCGGTCTGCAGCGTCCCGTTCAGCTTCGAGATGTCCGCGCCCTGGCGCTCGGCGGCGACCAGGTACATGCAGAACGCCGGTACGGCGGGGCCGGAGATCGTCATCGAGGTGGTGACGTCCTGGAGCGGGATGTCCTTGAACAGCCGGTCCATGTCCGCGGCCGAGTCGATCGCGACACCACAGTGCCCGACCTCGCCGAGCGACTTCGGCTCGTCGGAATCGCGGCCCATCAGCGTCGGCATGTCGAACGCGACCGACAGGCCGCCACCGCCGCCGTTCAGGATCATCTTGTACCGCTCGTTGGTCTGCTCTGCATTGCCGAAGCCGGCGAACTGACGGATCGTCCAGGTGCGGCCGCGGTACCCGGTCGCGTACAGCCCGCGGGTGAACGGGAACTCGCCCGGCCAGCCGATCCGCTCCATCCGCGGGTCGTCGACCCCCTCGGGCGGCCCGTACACCGGCCGGACCTCGGTGCCGGACAGCGTGGTGAAATCCGCCTCCCGCGTGCGCGCCGCGTCGTACCGCTGCTGCCACCGGCTCCGGCCGGCCGCGATCTGCTCGGCATCCATCAGTCAGACCTCCCTAGAGACTGGTCCCAAAATACTAGGACGTCCAACTATTTTCCACTGCCGGACGCCCAGCACTCACCAACCTCAGCGGAGCGCGCCGGGTCGCCCGGCCTCGAGCGTGCCGGCGTGGTTCGTGGCGCGGTTGGTGAGTGGTGGGCGTCCGCCCGTCAGGCGAAGTCGCCGGCGTTGTGGCGGAGGGGTTCGAGGACGGACCAGAGCATCTTCAACTGGTCGTCGGTGAGGCCGGACAGCGCGAAGTCCGCGGCGACCAGGTCGGCGGTGGCGCGTTCGACCAGGTCGCGGCCCTCGGGGGTGATCTCGCAGAGCACCGCGCGGCCGTCGTCGGGGTGCGGCGTCCGGGTCACCAGCCCGGCCGCCTCCAGCCGGCGCACGATCGACGTCACCGAGGTCGGATGCACCTGCAGCCGCTCCCCCATCTTGCCGAGCGGCAGCGACCCGCGGCGCGAGAACGTGAGCAGCACCAGGGCCTCGAACCGGGCGAAGGTCAGACCGTGCTTGCGGAGGATCTCGTCCAGCTCGTTGATCACGATCTGCTGCGCGCGCATCAGCGATGTGACGGCCCGCATCTGCTCGACGGCGCCCCAGCGCCGGCCCCACTGCCGCGACGCCTCGTCGATCGGATCGAACGGCAACGCCCTCTTCCTGGCCATGGGCGGAACCTTAACCCCACACTTGTCCCACCATGTCGAGAAGACTCAGAGATTCGGACTTCCCCGCGCTGGGGACCGACGCGCCCGCCGAGCAGCTGATCAGTATCCGGTTCCGTTGGTACGCCGCGCAGTCCCGGCGGGCCCGCATCTGGTACCGCGCGCTCGGCACCGTGCAACTCCTGGCCGCCCTGGTGATCGCGATCTCCGTGGCCATCAAGGCGCCCACCTGGCTCGCTCCGACGCTGGGCGGTGTGATCGCGCTGGCCGAGGGGATCCGGACCTTGTTCGGGTTCAAGGACTCCTACCCGACCTACACCCGGACCGCGCAGGAGTTGCGGAACGAGGCCTGGCTGTACGCCCAGAAGGCCGGCCGGTACGCCAAGGCCGGCGACCCGGTGAAACTGCTCGCCGAGCGGGTCGTCGAGATCAGTCACACCGAGACCGAGGACTGGGAGGCAGCGCTCAAGGCGCGAAGCGTCTGAAGGCGTGCGCCTGAAACTGTCCATGGGCCCTGCGATGGTTCGGGCATGGACTTTCTGGAGCATGTGCGGGTCGAGAGCGCCCGGCTCGGCGAGGTGGCGCGGACCGGGCTCGACGCGGCCGTGCCCAGTTGCCCGGGGTGGACGGTCGACGACGTGGTGCGGCACGTCGCGACGGTCTACGTGCACAAGGTCGAGGTGCTGAAGCTCGGCGCCCTCCCCGACCCGTGGCCGCCGGACTTCTCCGGCCGCACCTCTCTGGAGTGGTACGACGACGCGCGGGCGGCGATCGTCGACGCGCTGACGGCGGCCGGGACCGGGACGCCGACGTGGACGTTCAGCCCGCGCGACCCGACGTCGGCGTTCTGGCACCGGCGGATGGCGCACGAGACCGTCGTGCACCGGATCGACGTCGAGCAGGCGCACGACGCGGTCAGCCCGATCGATCCCGAGCTGGCCCTCGACGGCATCGACGAGATCCTGTACCCGACGCTCGGCGGTCCGTGGTGGGAAGAGGGCGACACGGCGTACCCGATCGACGCGACGGTCCGGCTCACCACGGCCGGCCGCTCCTGGACCGTGTCCGCCGACGCGACGCGGGTCGACGTACGGCAAGGGGCCGACGGCGATGCGGCGGCGGAGGTCACCGGGGATCCGGCGCAGGTCTATCTGTGGTTGTGGGGCAGGGCCGGCGAGGACACGATCGAGGTCGTCGGCGACCCGAACGTGGTGCGCGCCTTCCGCGGAAGAATTTCCGAGGCTTCGCAGTGATGATGTCCTCTGTGGGGGTTGGCGTTCGTTCCCTTCACAACAGACGAGAAGGAGGACTCCCATGGCGCAGTACCTAGCACTGACCTACACCGCCGACGTCGACTGGTGGGCGCCCGAGCAGGCCGAGGAGCTGGCCGAGTACCGCAGGTTCGGGGCCGAGTTCGCCGAGCAGGTCAAGGCGAGCGCCGTGCTGCACCCGACCGCGACGGCGACCGTCGTCCGGGTCGAGGGCGCCCGCGGCGGACCGGTGGTCACCACCGACGGACCGTACGCCGAGACCAAGGAAGCGCTGACCGGCTACTACCTGATCGAGGCCGCCGACCTCGAGGAAGCAGTGCGGATCGCCGCCGAGATCCCGGCCGCCTGGGGCGGCGCCGTCGAGGTCAGGCCGGTCATCCTGGCCAGATGAACCACGACGCCCTCGCCGAGACGATCCGGATCGAGGGGACGCGGATCCTCGCGACCCTGATCCGGACCGTCGGCAACGTCCAGCTCGCCGAGGACGCCGTCCAGGAAGCGGCGGTGGCGGCGCTCGGAGCGTGGCCGGTCACCGGCGTACCGCCGGAACCGCGCGCCTGGCTCACGGTGACCGCGCGGCGCAAGGCGATCGACATCATCCGCCGGGAGCAGTCGCGCGGCGCCAAGGAGCGCGACGGCGCGGACCTGATCGAGCTGTCCAAGCGGGAGGTCGACACCGAGGACGTCGTCCAGGACGACCTGCTGCGGCTGATCTTCACCTGCTGCCACCCGTCGCTGTCCCCGCCGACCCGGGTCGCGCTCGCGCTCCGCACCCTCTGCGGCCTCTCCCCCGCCCAGATCGCCGGCGTCCTGCTCACCACCGAGGCGGCGACGACGAAGCGGTTGGTGCGGGCGCGGCAGAAGATCGCGGCCGCCCGGATCCCGTACCGGGTGCCCACAGAGGACGAGTTCCCCGAACGGCTGCCCGCGGTCTGCGCGGTCATCCACAGCCTCTACACCGCCGGTCATGCACCGGCCGAGGGCGACGCGGCGTACGACGTCGACCTGTGTGGCGAGGCGATCCGGCTGGCCGAGCTTCTGCATTCGCTGCTTCCCGGTCAGCCCACCCCGACCGCTGTTCTCGCGCTCCTGCTCCTCACCGAGGCGCGTCGACCGGCCCGCCTCGACGAGGCCGGCGACGTCGTCACGCTCGATCTGCAGGACCGCTCGTTGTGGAACCAGGAACTCATCACGCGCGGCGTGACGCTGCTCAACGACTCACTCGAACGATCCGCCCGGCAGGCCGACGCCTATCAGCTGCAAGCCGCGATCGCAGCCGAGCACGCGCGCGTCCCCAGCTACCCGGCCACCGACTGGCGCGAGATCGTCCGGCTGTACGACCTGCTCGTCGAGGTCTCCCCCAGCCCGGCCGCCGACCTCGCCCGCGTCGTCGCGATCGCCGAAACCGGCGAGGTGGACACCGCACTCGAACTGCTCGACGCGATCCCGCCCAGCTCCCGCCGGCACGCGGTCCGGGCCGAGCTGCTCGCCCGCACCAAGCGGTACGCCGAAGCCGTCAACGAACTGGACCAAGCGCTGGCCGTCGCCCCGCCCAACCATCCCGAACGCTCACACCGGGAACGCCGCCGGGCCCATTTCCGCCGGCTCGCCCAGCGACAACCGCTCGAGCACTGAACCCGCGCGGGTCAGTCGTTGTCGGTCCAGTTGCCGCGCTCGCTGTTGAAGATCGACTTCGAGCCGGACGACGGCGGAGACGCCGCACGGGACTGCTGCGCGGCGGCCGGCGCCGGCGTACTCGCGATGACCTCCTGCGCCGAGTCCATCCCGATCGGACCGGTGCCGTCGTCGTCGGAGTCCTCGTCCCCCTGGAGTACGTCGACACTTGCCGAGGCCCGCAGGCCGGTGCGCTGGATGACGCGCTGGATGGTCAGGTCGCGGTCGTCGGGCCGGCTGACCCACTTGATCTCGCGGAAGCCCTGGTCCTGCGCGGCGGACTCGAAGACGAAGTGGCCGTAACCGAAGACCCTGCCGATGATCGGCTTCTGCAGGGTGATGTCGAGGACCCGCGCGATCGGGGTCGTTGCGACGGTCTGGGAGAACACGCCGCGGATCCGCATCACCCGCATGTTGGTGACCACGAACCGGTCCCGATGGTGCGTGAGGAACTGCCAGAAGGCATGCGCGCACAGCACGAGCACGATGGCCAGCAGCACCGGCTGCCCGCCGATCGCGGTGGTGGCCATCGTGACCAGCAGCGCCGCCGCCAGCACCACCTCGAGCATCGGCACCGAGTACACCACCCAGTGCTGCCGGACCTCGTCGATGACGACTTCGCCCTCGTCCGAGATCAGATGGCGCCGGACCTTCGGGTCGAAGATCCGGAACAGGCCTATTCCGGCCATCCGCTCACTCCCCTGTCACGCTGTTGTGTGACCCCGTACATCCAAGTGTCCCGCACGACGGCGCGTCACGGGACACTCGAAACGGCAGATCAGCTGAACAGCGCTGTCAGGAAGGCGATGACGCTGGTGAAAGCGTCACCAACAGCCGAGAACGCGCCACCTACCGCGTTGGCGGCGTTGGCCGGCTGAGTGAACAGATAGAAGCCGGCAAAGGCGATGAGCGACCAGATCAACAGCTTCTTCGGCATGTCGCCACTCCTTGTTCCTAACCCACTCGGTCGACTGTGTTTGAGTTTGTATCACGGACCGTCACCAATTGTCACTGACTGAACACAGCCCACCGCACAATGCTCACCAGCTACAAGGTCCATTCTGTAACGGATTGGGGGGCACGGCAGCCATCGGCGCGCCGCCCTGAGACGGGGACCACCGTACTCAGCGTAAATCCCGCGGTATTTGCCCGGATTCGGCACAACTCCTGGTGAACGAAAAGCAAAGACACAATGTGACACTGCGTGGCCGGCTGTTGCACGGCGAGACAATCGTCACAGAGGTCGCGCGGATCTGTGGTGGCGCGCAGCAGGCACCACTGATCCGCGGGACCTCATAACGCGGCGATCAACTCGTCGGCCGCCGAATACGGGTCCGTGCCGCCGTCGGCGACCTTCGCCGCGAGGACGTCGAGCCGCGCGTCACCGTGCAGGTGCGCGAACCGGGCGCGCAGCGCGGTGGTCGCGATCGCCTCGATCTCGTCCCGGGCGCGGCTGCGCCGGCGGTCGGTGAGCACGCCGTTCCCGCGCATCCACTCCAGCCGGTCCTCGATCGCCTGCACCACCTCGGCGACGCCCTCGTTGCGGGACGCAACCGTCTTCAGGATCGGCGGCGACCAGGCCCCCTCGGTGCGCTCGGCCAGCGCCAGCATCGCCCGGAGGTCCCGGGTGACCGACTGGACGCCGTCCCGGTCGGCCTTGTTCACCATGTAGATGTCGCCGACCTCGAGGATCCCGGCCTTGGCCGCCTGGATGCCGTCGCCCATCCCGGGCGCCAGCAGCACCAGCGTGGTGTCCGCCATCCCGGCGATCTCGACCTCGGACTGCCCGACGCCGACGGTCTCCACCAGCACCACGTCGAACCCGGCCGCGTCCAGCACCCGCAGCGCCTGCGGTGTCGACCACGACAGCCCGCCGAGATGCCCGCGCGACGCCATCGACCGGATGAACACCCCGCGATCGGTCGCGTGGTCCTGCATCCGCACCCGGTCGCCGAGCAGCGCGCCGCCCGAGAACGGCGACGACGGATCGACCGCGAGGACGCCGACCCGCTTCCCGGTCTCCCGGTACGCCGACACCAGGGCCGACGTCGACGTCGACTTGCCGACGCCCGGCGACCCGGTGATGCCGACGATGTGCGCATGGCCCGCGTACGGCGCCAGCGCGGCCATCACGTCCCGCAGCAGCGGCGACTCGTCCTCGACCAGCGAGATCAGCCGGGCCACGGCCCGGGAGTCACCCTCCCGGGCCCGCTCGACCAGCTCGCCGACAGGCGCCGTACGACGTGGCATCAGCTCTGGGTCAGCTCTGGGGGACCCGCACGATGAGTGCGTCACCCTGGCCACCGCCGCCGCACAGGGCGGCCGCGCCGACACCGCCGCCGCGGCGGCCGAGCTCGAGCGCCAGGTGCAGCACCAGACGCGCGCCGGACATCCCGATCGGGTGGCCGAGCGCGATCGCGCCGCCGTTCACGTTCACCTTGTCCTCGCCGACCTGCAACTCGCGCGCGGACGCGATCCCGACCGCCGCGAACGCCTCGTTGATCTCGATCAGGTCGAGGTCGGCCGGCGCGATGCCTTCCTTCGCGCAGGCCTTCACGATCGCGTTCGCCGGCTGGCTCTGCAGCGTCGAGTCCGGTCCGGCGACCGAGCCGTGCGCGCCGATCTCGGCGATCCAGCTGAGCCCGAGCTCCTCGGCCTTCGCCTTGCTCATCACGACGACCGCGCAGCCGCCGTCCGAGATCTGCGAGGCCGAACCGGCGGTGATGGTGCCGTCCTTGCCGAAGGCCGGCCGCAGCTTGGCCAGCGCCTCGACCGAGGTGTCGCCGCGGACGCCTTCGTCGCTGTCGACCACGATCGGGTCGCCCTTGCGCTGCGGCACCTCGACCGGGACCACCTCGTCGGCGAACAGGCCGTTCTTCCAGGCCTCGGCGGCGCGCTGGTGCGAACGGGCGCTGAACTCGTCCTGCTCCGCGCGGCTGAGCTTCTCGACGGTGTTGTTCTGCTGGTCCGTCAGCGCACCCATCGCCTGGTCGGTGAAGGCGTCCCACAGCCCGTCGTACGCCATCGAGTCGACCAGCGTGGTGTCGCCGTACTTGAAGCCCTCGCGGGACTTCGGCAGCAGGTGCGGCGCGTTGGTCATCGACTCCATGCCGCCGGCCACGACGATCTCGTACTCGCCGGCGCGGATCAGCTGGTCGGCGAGGGCGATCGCGTTCAGCCCGGACAGGCAGACCTTGTTGATGGTGATGGCCGGGACGTCCATCGGGACGCCGCCCTTGACCGCGGCCTGACGGGCGGTGATCTGACCGCCGCCGGCCTGCAGGACCTGGCCCATGACGACGTACTCGACCTGGTCCGGCGCGACGCCGGCCTTGTCCAGTGCGCCCTTGATCGCGAACCCGCCGAGCTCGGCGCCGGTGAAGCCCTTGAGGCCACCCAGCAACCGCCCGATCGGGGTCCGTGCACCGGCGACGATGACGCTTGAGTTCCGCGTGTCAGACATGCCGTCACGATACCTGCGCAGGCACTGGTACGCCGCTGCTCGAGCACGTCAGACGGGTCACACGGATCGTGTCGGGTGGGCCACTTTCGATGGCCTCCGCAGACGTCCTGGGCCACGCTGGCGGCATGGATCAGTTGTTCGACGCGATCGACCACGTCGGCATCGCGGTGCCCGACTTCGACGAGGCCGTCCGGTACTACGCCGACGTGTTCGGCATGACCGTGGCGCACGAGGAGGTCAACGAGGAGCAGGGCGTCCGGGAGGCGATGCTGTCGGTCGGCGACTCGGGCTCCTCGATCCAGCTGCTGGCGCCGCTGTCGGCCGCCTCGCCGATCGCCAGGTTCCTCGACCAGCGCGGTCCCGGGATCCAGCAGCTCGCGTACCGGGTCCGCGACCTGGACGCCGTCTCCGAGGTGCTGCGGGAGCGCGGCGCCCGGCTGCTGTACGACGAGCCGAAGCGCGGTACGGCCGGCTCGCGGGTCAACTTCGTGCACCCGAAATCGGCCGGCGGCGTGCTCGTCGAACTCGTGGAGCCACCGGTCTCCCACCCGGCGTGACGGCTCGCTAGAACACCGCCCCGAGTTGCCGGACAGGGCCTAAGCTGTGCGGGTGCTGAAGGACAGCGCCACCGATTCCTCCCATGGTGCGCCGGCCGGGTTCGAGCACGACGCCTTCGTCCACGCGTCGGACGAGGAGTTCGTGCAGCGCGCGGCCCGGTTCGTACGGCAGGGGCTGGCGGCGGGGGAAACCATCGTGGCCGTGCTGCCACCGGAGCGGATCGCCGTGCTGCGCGACGCCCTCGGACCGTTGCGGCACGACGTCTGCTTCACCGACATCACCGTTGCCGGGGGCAACCCCGCGCGGCTGATCCCGTTCTGGCGGGACGTCCTCGACCAGCACCCCGGCCCGGTCCGCGCGCTCGGCGAGCCGGCGTACCCCGGCCGCAGCCAGGCGGCGTACGACGAGGTGCTGCTGCACGAGGCGCTGACCGGCATCGCCTTCGCGCACGACCGGTCGTTCCGGCTGTGGTGCGCGTACGAGGCGTCCGTGGGAATCGACCCGACGGCGACGCATTCGGCGGCGGAAGCCCTTGCGGAGAAGGGATTCCGAACCGCGCTGGACGACATCCCGGACCGCGCCGAGCACTGGGAGTTCGGGCCCGACGACCTCGGGGAGATCCGGCAGTGGGTGAGCGGGCAGGCGGCGTCGCACGGGGTGTCGCGGGACCGGCTCGAGGATCTGTCGCTGGCCCTGCACGAGATCTGCACGAACAGCATCCGGTTCGGAGGTGGGCGCGGCCGGCTGGCGCTGTGGATCGCCGACGGCACGCTGATCTGCGACGTGCTCGACCGTGGGCGGATCGACGACTTGCTGATCGGGCGGGTGCTGCCGCCGCTGGACGGGCTCGGCGGCCGGGGCGTCTGGCTGGCCAACCAGCTGTGCGACCTGGCGCAACTGCGGTCGGGCGACGGCTTCACGCAGGTGCGGCTGCATACGCGACTGCGATAAGACCACTGACAACGGTGGACTGGAAAAGTGACGGTCGTCTCACCCGTCCTCCGCTGTGTTACAGGGCACAGCCACGCGTGCATACTCGACGGTAAGTTCCGCTCACACAGACCGCCGTTCCAGGAGGTACTTTCGTGAAGCAGATCCTCGATGCGATCCTCTCCGGCGACACTGCCGCCGTCGGTGAGCTCGACGTACCGGACCACTACCGGGGCATCACCGTGCACGCCGACGAGGCGACGATGTTCGAGGGCCTGGACGCGAAGGAGAAGGACCCGCGCAAAAGCCTGCACCTCGACGACGTCCCGACCCCCGAGCTCGGCCCGGGCGAGGCGCTGGTCGCGGTGATGGCCAGCGCGATCAACTACAACACCGTCTGGACGTCCATCTTCGAGCCGGTCTCGACGTTCTCGTTCCTGAAGCGGTACGGGAAGCTGTCGCCGCTGACCGCCCGGCACGACCTGCCGTACCACGTGGTCGGCTCCGACCTCGCCGGCGTCGTCCTGCGGACCGGCCCGGGCGTGAACGCGTGGAAGCCGGGCGACGAGGTGGTCGCGCACTGCCTGTCGGTCGAACTGGAGTCGCCGGACGGGCACAACGACACGATGCTCGACTCCGAGCAGCGGATCTGGGGCTTCGAGACGAACTTCGGCGGCCTGGCGGAGCTGGCGCTGGTGAAGTCCAACCAGCTGATGCCGAAGCCCGCGCACCTGACCTGGGAGGAGGCGGCGTCCCCCGGCCTCGTGAACAGCACGGCGTACCGCCAGCTGGTGTCGGCCAACGGCGCCAACATGAAGCAGGGCGACGTGGTGCTGATCTGGGGCGCGTCCGGCGGCCTGGGGTCGTACGCCACCCAGTTCGCGCTGAACGGCGGCGCGATCCCGGTCTGCGTGGTGTCGTCGCCGGAGAAGGCCGAGATCTGCCGCGCGATGGGCGCCGAGCTGATCATCGACCGGTCGGCCGAGGGATACCGGTTCTGGAAGGACGAGACCACCCAGGACCCGAAGGAATGGAAGCGGCTCGGCGCGCGGATCCGGGAGCTGACCGGCGGCGACGACCCGGACATCGTGTTCGAGCACCCGGGCCGGGAGACGTTCGGTGCCTCGGTGTACGTCGCGCGGCGCGGCGGGACGATCGTGACGTGTGCGTCGACGTCGGGATTCATGCACGAGTACGACAACCGGTACCTGTGGATGAACCTGAAGCGGATCATCGGCTCTCATTTCGCCAACTACCGCGAGGCCTGGGAGGCGAACCGGCTAATCGCCAAGGGCATGGTGCACCCGACCGTCAGCAAGGTCTACCCGCTCGAGGACACCGCGCAGGCGGCGTACGACGTGCACCGCAACCTGCACCAGGGCAAGGTCGGCGTCCTCACCCTGGCCCCCACCGAAGGCCTCGGCGTCCGCGACACCGCACTGCGCGACAAGCACCTGGACGCCATTAATCGCTTCCGTAACAGGTAGTGCGATTGGGCGTTTGAACCGGGTTCTGACAGGCTTATGGTGGGGGATTCACTGAAAGCCGCCAGAAGGGAATCTCGGGAAATGCCTGACGAGTCGAGCCTGCCGTTCTTCGATCGCACGGCGACCGCGGCCGGGGGCTTCCCGGTCAGCCGCCGCGGGTACGACAAGCAGGCCGTGGACGACTACGTCCGCGCGCTGGAGATGCAGCTGGTCGAGGCCCGCAACCGCGCCGACAGCCTGCAGCAGAGCGTCGCGCCGATGCAGCAGCAGCTCGAGGAGACCCGGCGTCAGCTGGAGGCCAGCGCCAACCCGTCGTACGCCGGGCTCGGCGACCGCGCCGCGCAGATCCTCCGGCTCGCCCAGGACCAGGCGTCCGAGGCGCTCGAGGAGGCCAAGCGCGAGGCCGAGGAGCTGCGCGCGAACGCCGCCAAGGAGGCGTCGGCCGCGCGCGCGACCGGCGACCGCGAGGCCGAGGACATCCGGACCGTCGCGCTCAACGAGGCCGACAGCATGCGGCGTACGGCGGAGGGTGATGCGGCCGAGCTGCGGCGGACCGCGGAGACCGAGGCGGCCGAGGTCCTGCAGGCGGCCCAGCGGAAGGCGGAGCAGCTGCAACTGACGGCCGAGTCGCAGTCCAGCACGCTCAAGAACGGCGCGCTGCACGAGGCCGAGAAGATCCGGACCGCGATCCAGCGCGAGTCGGCGGCGCTGCGGGCGCGGCTGGCGGACGAGCGCGAGCAGCAGGCCAAGGAGCTCGCCGACAAGCACCAGCAGATCGCCGCTGACACCGAGAACCTGACCACCCAGATGAAGGAGGCCGCCGAGGCGTCCGAGCGCCGGGTGGCCGAGGCGACCGAGCAGGCCCGCAAGGTCCGCGCCGAGGCCGAGGAGTCGGCCGAGCGGACGCTGTCGCGCGCCCGCCGGGAGGCCGAGCAGCTGCTGACCACCGCGCGGACCCGCGCCGAGGCCGAGCTCGCGAACGCCGCCGACGAGGCGGAGCGGTCCCGGACCGTCGTCGCCCGCGAGACCGAGCGGCTGGCGAAGCGCCGAGACGGCATCCTCACCCAGATCGCCGGCCTGAACGAGATCGCCAGCAACATCGCCCGCCAGGCGGCCGAGCTCGACTCCGAGACCGCCGCGGCGCCGTACGTGAACCCGTTTGCCCGGGGCACCGAGTCGTCGTCCGGTCTCGCGGACAACGGTCCGTCCGGCCGCGGGACCCAGGGCGGCAGCCCGTTCGGCACACCCGGCTCCAGCGCGGGCAGCCCGTTCGCTTCCGAGGGCCCGGCGGTGAGCCCGTTCTCCGGAGAGGGGTCGTCCACGTTCTCCCCCGAGGCCACCTCGAGCCCGGCTGCTGGCGCGTTCTCGCCCGAGGCTTCGTCGAGCTCGGCTGCCGGCACGTTCGCGCCTGAGGCTTCGTCGGGCTCGGTCACGTCCGATGTTGCGGCGTCCGGTGCCGGCTCGGCCGCGTTCCCTGCGGAGTCCCCGGCTGATGCTCCGGCCGACGACGACAACCCGTACCCGGCGACCACTCCGGAGGACAACCCCTTCCCCGGAGCGACGCCGGCCGCGTCCGGCTCGAGCGACACGCCGTACGACGACGACGAAGAGGGGCCGTTCACCGGCGCGAGCCCGTTCGTCGGTGCCGGGGCCGGGGACGCGCGCGTCGACGAGACCCGGATCGACACCAATCTGCGCGTCGACCCGAAGGACGCCGACGACCTCGCGGACAAGACCAGCCGGTCCGCCGGCGGGCCGGCCGACGCCGACGACGCCGCGGAGGACGCCGAGGAGCCGAAGGACTCCACGATGGTGGACGAGTTCCGGCTGAGTGACCTCGCGAGCGAGGAGACTCGGGGCCAGACGCGGCCGTCCGCCCCGGCGAAGTCCGGGAGCACGCCGTCCGCGGGCGACACCACGACCACCTCGAGCGCGCGATCCCCGAAGGACAAGATGTGACGCCACCCGGCGACGACACCTCCACAGCGACCCCGGACGCGGACCTCGCCGAGGCGACGCGCGAAGCGAAGTCCGCGGCCGCCAAGGCCGAAGCCGCCGCCGGCAAGAGCGAACAAGCCGCCACCCAAGCCACCACCTCCGCCAACGAGGCGGAGGCCGCAGCCGAAGCCGCCGACTCCTCCGCGGACAAGGCCACCGACGCCGCCCGCTCCGCCGACTCCTCCGCAGACGAGGCAGCCGGCTCCGCACACACCGCGGACGTGTCGTCCGACGAGGCAGCCCGCTCCGCACGCGCGGCCGACTCCTCCGCGGACGAGGCGACCGACTCCGCACGCGCCGCCGACTCGTCATCCGACCAGGCAGCCGACTCCGCACGCGCTGCGGACGTGTCGTCCGACGAGGCGGCGGACTCGGCGCGGCAGGCGGATGCTTCAGCCGACGAGGCCGACGCCTTCGCCGACAAGGCGGACGTGTCGGCCGACAAGGCTGATGTCTCCGCGGAGGAGGCTGCGGCGGCTGGGCATCTGGCGGATACGGACATCGCGGACGAGCTGCTGATCGAGCAGCGGCATCCGTCGGTCGGTATGGGTACGCCGGGCCCGCCGCTGCGCCGCGGCAACCCGTTCACGTTCGGCTTCTTCGCCGCGCTCGGCGTGCTCGTCGCCTGGGGCCTGTGGAACGCGGCCGGCCAGGCCCGCTCGGTCCTGATCCTGCTGCTGGTCTCGATGTTCATCGCCGTCGGCCTGAACCCGCTCGTCGAGTGGTTCATGCGCCGCGGCCTGAAGCGCGGTCTGTCGGTCGGCGTCGTGTTCCTGCTGATGATCCTCGCGGTCGCCGGCGTCGGGTTCGCGATCGTGCCGGTGGTCACCGACCAGATCAACAGCCTGATCAAGAACGCACCCGAGTGGCTCGACCTGCTGACCAAGTCGAAGACCCTCAACGAGCTCGACAACAAGTACCACTTCATCCAGAAGGCCCAGGACTACATCCAGGACCCGGCGCTGGCGCAGCGCGCGTTCGGCGGGATCCTCGGTGTCGGCAGGGTGGTCGCGGGCGCGCTGTTCAACACGTTCACGATCCTGGTGCTGACGCTGTACTTCCTCGCGTCGCTCCCCTCGGTGAAGCGCGCGGCGTACAGCCTGGTTCCCCGCACCCGCCGTACCCGCGTCTCGATCCTCGGCGACGAGGTCCTCGGCCGGGTCGGCGGCTACGTCAGCGGCCAGTTCATGGTGGCGCTGTGCGCCGGTGTCTGCATGTTCATCTTCCTGGAGATCATCGGCCTGCGTGAGTACGCCGTGGCGCTGGCGATCGTGGTGATGTTCTGCGACTTCATCCCGATGGTCGGCGGCCTGATCGGCGTCGTCGTGGTCTCCCTGATCGGCTTCACCGGCGGTCTCTGGATCGGTATCGCCTGCCTGATCTACGGCATCATCTACCAGCAGGTCGAGAACTACATCGTGGCCCCGCGCATCATGCGCCGCGCCGTCGACATCCCCGGCGCCGTCACCGTCATCGCCGCCCTCCTCGGCGGCGCCCTCCTCGGCGTCGTCGGCGCCCTCCTCGCCATCCCCTCCGCCGCCGCCATCCTCCTCATCATCCGAGAAGTCTGGGTCCGCAAAGCCGACGCCTCCTGAGAGCCGTTGAGCTCGAGGATCGACCTCGAGCTCAACAGCTCGGATGGCGAGCGGATGCACGGTACGCTCAGCCGGTGGCAAACACTGCTGCGCTGCAGGAGGCAATCGACTGGGCTCGGGGTGACCTCGAGCGACAGTACGGCGTTCCCTTCGCCAAGAACACAGTTCGTCTACTCACCGGTGGCACGAGGTCTTTCAACGCTGTCGCATCCGATGGCACCGTCGTCGCCACCGTTCTCAACAGCTCAGGCGCAACCTCGGGCGGCAGGAAGCCGGTCGGCAAGCTGCGCTACGCGATCGCCGAGCTGTACTACTTGTCGCTCGTGCAGTCACGTCATCGGCTGCTGGTCGTCACCAACGCCGACTTCCTCGAATACCTCTCGACCGAGGTAGCTGGGGCGCTCGTCGACGGCATACAGCTCGTACACCTGCCGTTGCCGCCGCTGTTAGCCGGCCGTGTGGCCGAGGTTACCGCCGCCGCCAGCGAGGAGATGGGGCGCTAGCCAAGCACTCTCGCAATCTCTACGCGACAGGCCGACCGGACGTCGGCCGCATGCACTCGATAGCTCCTCATCGGTCTACGCGCACGAGGTCAGCGAGCGGCTGGGCTGGTGCGCTTGGACGAGCGGGGACGCACGGCCTTCCGAACCCGACGATCGTTCTCCCGGGCGCCCTGTTCGATCTCCGGTTTTGCGGTCCGGCTGCGCTTCGGTTCGGTGATCTCGATCAGTTGGAGGGATCGTCCGTCGTCGAGGCTGATGACGAGGTCGTGGGCGAACTCGTGCCGCGCCTGTCGCATCACCTTCCGGCCGGATTCTTCGTTTACGGCTGCCTGCACCAACTGCGAGACACGTTGGTGGGAGACGCCGAGGACGCTGCTCACATCGCGCACGGGAACGCTCGCGTCCGCGAGGGTGGACGCAACCTCCCGGGTGAGCTCGGCGACGAGCGCCTCGAGGTCTCTCGCCCGGCGACGAAGGCCGTCGACCAGGGTCTTCGCCTCGAGCAGGTTCTGCCCGTCGGCCTCGATTCCGGTCACCTCGACCGCGACCTTCGAGAGCGGAACGTCGGTGGACACCGCGATGAATTCCCGAGCCATCCGCTCGACCTCGTCCAACCGCCGGGCCTGCGTCACTCCCCCGAGCTCCGGAACAGCAACCATCCACCAACGGTCCTCCCGACTGACCGTCACCTCGTAGGTCTTCACCGCTCCTCCTCACACTCGGCGAGTGCCTTCTCGACCTTCCGGACGATCCCCGGAGAGATCATCCGGTGGCCGTCCGGCAGCACGAACGTGTGCTGCCCGCAGGAACATTCGTACAAGCTGTGCGAACCCTCCGTCCTGACCCGCCGCCAACCGGCGCCCCTGAACGCCTTCACGATCTTCCGTGTCGGCTGCTCACTGACCATGATTTTAGGCTATCGCTAGACACTTTCAAGGCAAATCGGGTAGACGGAACGCTCAGGCGGTGACGTCGAGGATGTAGTGCTGGGCGGGGGTCAGGCGGTTGTAGGTGTTCACGCGGAGGTAGGACTGCTGGTCGAGTTGCTGGGGCAGGTGGCGTAGGGCGAAGTAGGAGTGCATGGCTCGGCGGGGTTTGTCGGTGTGGTTTTGGGTGCCGCCGTGCCAGAGGTGGCTGTTGAAGATGACTACGGTGCCCGCTCGGCCGGTGAGTTGGATCTGGTCGGGGTGGGGGGCGGCGGGGTCCGGCATTTCGTCGGCGGGCATGGTGCCGCGGCGGTGGGAGCCGGGGACGACGCGGGTCGCGCCGTTCTCGGGGGTGAAGTCGTCGAGGAGCCAGATCGAGTTGCAGACCTCGTACGCACCCGGCTCGACCGGATGGCCGGAGTCGGCGTGCAGAGCCTGGTGCCCTTCGCCGGGTAGTGCCGCGCGGCTGTTGAGCGACGACAGCCGGAACTCGCCCAGTACGTGCCGCATCGCCGCCAGCACCCGCGCGTGGCTGAAGCACACCTCGAACCTCGGGTCCTTGTTGACCAGGTCCGCGAGCCGGTCCGTGCCCTTCTCCTGATGCACCTCCAGGCCGGCCCGGTCCCCCTCGGCGGCGGTCAGTTCGGCCAGCCGTTCGTTGATCGCGGCCACCTCGTCCGCCGTCAGGATTCCCTCCAGCGGCAGGTACCCGTCGCGGTCGAGCTGGTCCTTCTCGTCCTGCGTGAGTACGTCGTCGGTCACGCCGAGCTCGCGCAGCGCGGTCGTCATATCCATCCCAAGCACTCCTTCACAAGATGCACGAATCGATGCCAGCATCGACCCGACGTACCCGCGAAACAATGCAGGAGGCGACAGGGCTTGTGCACAAATCGCCACGACTCCTCGGCGCCGGCGTCCACACCGCCGCGCCCGGCAAGGACTACCCGCCGCACGCACACACCTCATGGGAGCTCGTGTACTACGTTCGCGGCCGGATCACCTGCCCCGTCGGCGACGAGACGTACGACGCCACGCCCGGCACCGTGCTCCTCACCCCGCCGCACACGTGGCACGCCGAGCTGAGCCGCACCGGGTACGCGAACCGCTTCCTCCAGGTGGACGCCGCAACCACCCACCCGTGGCCGCGCCTGTGCTACGACGACACCGACCACACCCTGCGCCGCGTGTTCGACACCCTGGTCCGGGAAACCGACGGCGAAATCCGCTCGCTGCTCCTCGCCGAACTGGACCTCCGCCTGAAACGCGCCGCAGCCACCCCACCGCAGACACCGGCCGAACAACTGGTCGCCCAAGCAGAACAGCTCTTCGAGGAACGCTTCGCCACCGGCCTCCGCATCACCCAGGTCGCAGCCGACCTAGGCATCTCACCCTCCGGCCTCCGGGCCGCGTTCGCCCGCCTCCGCAAGACGAGCCCCCAGGCAGCGCTCCAGGCAGTCCGCCTACGCCACGCCCTCGCCCACATCCGCAACTCGACCCTTCCCCTCCAAGCCGTAGCCGACCTGACGGGCTACCACTCGGTCAGCCACCTGACCCGTCACGTCAAGTCCGCGACCGGCGCCCCACCAGGCGCCTTACGTGCGACCGGCCCGCAGCGCTGACCCGTCGAGTCGTGGCGATTGGCTCCGCCCCCGATCGCCGAGTCGTGAATTGTGCTGACAACGACAGCCGAAATCCACGACTCGGCGGGCAGAGGTCAGCTGGCGAAGGCGGCTTGGACGGTCGTTAGCTCGAATCCGCGGTCCTTGATCGACTGGTGGATGTCGGGGTCGAGGACGGTGGCCTGGTCGGAGAGGCGGTATTCCTCGGCCCAGCGGTAGGTGTCGGAGCCGGGGCGGTGGAGGGCGGTGAGTTCGGGGTCGGCGGCGGCGCAGTGGGTGACGAGGAGGTGTACGCCGGGGGTGAGCGCGTCGAGATACGCGAGCATCCACGGCTTCTTGTCCGCGGCGTCGCGGTCGCTCAGGATCTCGATCGACGCGAAGCGGGACGACCAGTCCGGCCCGTAGATGAACGGCTTGCCGAGCGCCGCGGACACCTCGTCGTACGCCGACGGCACCGACGATCCCATGTGGAAGTCGAGGTACTCGGGCGTCAGTCCCTCGGCGGCGAACTTCGCCGCCTGCGCGGACAGCTCCCGCACCGCGTCCTCGGGGGAAATGCCCGCCGCGGCCTCGGCCACGGTACGCCGGAATGTGCCGTCCTCCCCCACCAGCGACGCCCCGTCCGTCAACGGCCGCCAGCGCAGGTTGTCCCACTCGCACGTCAACGTCTGATGCACGCCCACCGGGATCGAGAACTCCCGCGCCAGGGCCGCCGCCTCGGTGAACCACGGACAGGCCGCCATGGTCGACACCTGCGTCACGATCCCCTCGCGGAACGCCTGCACCGTGCCGGCGTTCACCGCATGACACATCCCGAAATCGTCCGACTGAACGACCAACCGAACCTTAGCCACAGCCCACTCCTCTCGATCACCAGCACGACGTAATCTACGGACCCGCGAGCTTGCTGACCTCCGGGGACTGGCTGGTGTGGAACGCGCAAGCGCGCGGGTACGACGCGAGGCAGCCGCGGGTGGTCATCAGGGCGGTGTAGTAGTCGATGTAGCGGAAGCCGTACGTCTCGCCGCGCGCGAAGGCCTGGTGGCGGATGGCGTTCACCCAGAGGTAGAAGGCCTCGTCGGGGATCGGGACGTACAGCGACGGCGTGAAGCCCTCCATGTCCTCCCAGTTCTCGGCGTGCAGGAACGATCGGACGCCGTGCCGGGGCAGCGCCGCCACCTTCGCGGCGAGTTCCGGGTACGCCGTGATCGCCGGGAAGTCGTCGTCGGCCGAGAGTGGCAGCCCGGCCAGGAAACGGGCGCGCTCGGCGAGCACCGCGGTGTGTTCGTGGTCGCGGTGGATGGAGTGTTTCCAGTGCGTGATGATCGTGTCGGGCTGCTTCTCGCGGATGATCTGGGCCAGTTGCAGCGCCACGTCGTCGGTCGACGGGAGGAACCCGTCGCTGTGGTCGAGCACCGTGAAGTCCGCGCCGATCGCCTCCGCGAACGCCGTACCCTCCGCAATCTTCTGCGTCTTGTACTCCGCCGGAGTCATCCGCGGGTGACCGCGTTCGCCCGGCGTCAGCGCGACGATCGTCGCCGACGCGCCCTCGAGCACGAGCTTGGCCAGGGTCGGCCCGGCGGTCAGGTCCATGTCGCCGATGTGCGCCCCGACGGCGAGCACTGTTCTGGTCACAAGGGTCTCCTCACTTCAGGCCGCTGAGTACGACGCCACGCACGTAGTACTTCTGGAACATCAGGAACACGACCAGCACCGGCAGCGTGCTGATCACCAGGCCGGCCATCACGATCGGCATCGTGCGGTCCGGGTCGAGGAAGCTCTGCAGCAGCTGGATGCCGACCGGCAGCGTCTGCAACGAGGGGTCCGAGGACGAGATCAGCAGCGTCCAGATGTACTCGTTCCAGGTGCCGATGAACGTGATCAGGCCGAGTGTGATCGCGACCGGCTTGGTCTGCGGCAGCACGATCAGCCGCCAGGTCTGCCACTGGTTCGCGCCGTCGATCTTGGCCGCCTCGAGCATCTCGTCCGGCAGCGAGACCATGAACTGGCGCATCAGGAAGATCCCGAAGCCGGACACCGTGAACGGCAGGATCAGCGCGAGCAGGCTGGTGGTCAGCCCGCCGTCACCGCCGCGGCCGAGGATGTCGTTGCCGCCGGCCAACGGCCAGTTGAGCATGATCAAGAACGTCGGGATCAGCAGCAGGAACGGCGGCAGCATCATGGTCGCGAGGATGAACCGGAAGATCACCGCGCGGCCGCGGAACCGCAGCTTGGCCAGCGCGTACCCGGCCAGCGCCGACGTGATCAGCACCGACACGGTCACGCTGACCGTGACGATGACGCTGTTGCGGAACAACCGCGGGAGCTCCAGCTGTGAGAACGCCTCGCGGTAGTTGTCCAGGCCGAACGACGACGGCAGCAGCTTGTACGGGATCACGCCGTACTCGCCGGGGCCCTTGAACGAGCTCATCACCATGTCGAGGAACGGCATCACCATCGCGACGCCGCCCAGCACCACCACCAGGTACGCGAACCACGGGAACCTGCCGCGCCGCTTCACGAGGTCTCCTCTCCGCGCCGCCGGGCGATCCTCAGCTGCAGCAGCGTGATCGCCAGGATGATCACGAACAACACCATCGCCATCGCGCTGGCCGTCCCCCAGGCTCCGTACTTGAAGGCCCGCTGGTACATCTCGAACGCCGCGACGTTGGTCGCGTTCACCGGCCCGCCGTCGCCGGTCATGACGATGATCAGCGCGAACGACTGCAGCCCGCCGATGAATTGCGTGATCAGCACGAACAGCAACGCCGGCCGGAGCAACGGCAGGGTGATCGACCAGAACAGGTGCCACGAGTTCGCGCCGTCCACCTCGGCCGCCTCGTAGTACATCTCCGGGATCCCCTTCAGCCCCGCGGTCAGGATCAGCACAGCGCCGCCGATCGAGGCCCAGGCGTGTACGACGGTCACCGACGGCAGCGCGTACGACGAGTCGGACAGGAAGCCGACGCTGTTCACGCCGAGCTTGTTGAGTATGCCGTTGATCAGCCCGGCCGGCTGGTACATCATCTTCCACACGTTGCCGATGGCCACGACCGTGGCGACGACCGGCAGGAAGTACAGCACCCGCCAGAACCCCGGGAACGCCAGCCGGTCGATGCAGTAGGCCACGAGCACCGACCCGAACGTCGCCAGGAACACCGAGCCGAACGCGAACAGCAGCGTGTTCACCAGGATCGGCTTGACGAAGGTCCCGTCGAAGCTCAGCACCTCGCGGAAGTTCCCGATCCCGGACCATTTCAGCGTGCCGAGGTCGAATCCGCCCCAGTCCGAGAACGCGAGCACGATCGCGAAGATGAACGGGAGGATCAGGAACACGCAGAAGAACAGCAGCGCCGGCGCGAGGAAGAGGTACGCGGCCCGTCCCTCGCGATGCAGCTTGCCGGGCCGCCGGGCCGGCGCCGCGACGGCACCGACCCTGCTGACCGCGGTCGTCATTGCGGTTTGACCGCCTTGGCGGCCTGCGCCAGCGCGTCGTCCGGGCTCTTGCCGTCGGCGAGCACACCCATGAGCGCGTTGTGCAGCGCGGTCTTCGCCTCGTACGCACCCGGCTGGTTCGGCTCGGCCATCGCGTACGTCGCGGCGTCGTAGATCGGCGCCAGGTTCGGGTCGGACAGCGACTTCTTGTACTCCGCCTGGTCGGCAGTCCGCGGCGGGATCAGGCCCTGGTCGGCCAGCCACTTGCCGGTCTCCGTGACGTTACCCTCGGCCGCCTTGTGCTCGTTCATCCAGGTGAGGAACTTCCACGCCTCGTCCGCGTGCTTGCTGCGCTGGTTCACGCCCATGAAGAACCCGTACGCCAGCGAGCCCTTGCTGCCCGGCGTCGGACCGGGGATCGCGGTCACCCCGACATCGGTGCCGTACTTGTCCTTCATCTGGGTCTTCAGGCTGCCGATCCACCAGCCGGCCTGGATCGCCATCGCGACCCCGCCGCTGCGGAACTGCTTGGTCGGCATGATCGAGGGGTTGGTCGCCTTCGCGGCGGCCAGGTCGGCCTCGAACTTCAGCGCCGCCTTGCCCTCGGCGTTGTCGAACTGCGGCGTACCGTCCGGGCCGAGGAACTTCCCGCCGGCCGCGTCGAGCAGCGACAGGAACGGATGCACCGACTTGTTGTCGCCGTCCTGGATCAGGCTCAGGCCTTCGACCTGAATGTTGCCTTTAGCATCACGCTTGACGGTCTTGCGGGCCGCGTCGGCGAGCTCGGCCCAGGTCGTCGGCGGTTTGGCGACACCGGCCGCGGCGAGGATCTTCTTGTTGTAGAAGAGCACGTAGGTGTTCAGCTCGGTCGGGTAGCCGAGCAACGTGTCGCCGGTGGTGACGGCGCCGAGCGCGGCCGGGCTGTACTCGGCCTTGATCTTCGTGGCGATATCGTCCGGGACCTTCGCGACGACGTTCGCCTTCATCAGCTGGCCGCCCCACAGGCCGTACGCGCTGACGATGTCGGCGCCGCGACCGCCGGTCTGCCGAACTGTCATCGTGGTCAGCAGGTCGTCGAACTTGACCACCTGCGCCTTCACCTGGATCTTCGGGTTGTCCTTGTTCCATTGCTGGATCATCTTGTCCAGCCCGTCCTTCGACGGGCCGTCGCTGTAGTGGCTCAGCAGTGTCAGCTCGACCTTGTCGCCACTGCCGCCCGAGCCGCTGCCGCCGCCGCAGGCAGCGGCCGTAGCGAGGAGCCCCAGGACAACAGCAAGCCGCAAACCTCTGGCGATGCTCATGTCACTCCTTTCAGCCAGCCGGGTGCAGGGGCGCCCGGAGGATGGTGAACGTGCGGGTGATCTCGAACCCCGTCTTCAGGTACAGCTGCCCGGCGGCGGACTTCTCGCCGGTCCACAGGAACCAGGCGCTGTGCGCGCCGGCGGCGACCATCCGTTCGAGCGTCAGGTGCAGCAGCACCTTCCCGAGCCCGGTGCCGCGGGAGGCCGGCAGGACGCCGAACGGACCGAACCGGTCGATCACCGCCTCGTACGTCCCGTGCATCGCCCAGCCGAGGATCGCCCGGCCGGACTGTGCTTGACCGTTTTGGCGTGCCACCACGATGCGATCGAGTGGCAGTCCGGACACGACGCCTTCGCGGATCGCGCGCGCCCAGTCCGGGTTGAACTCCGCGCCGGCGATCGCGATCAGCGCGGTCAGCTCGTCGCCGGACGGTGTGCCGAACGTGTAGCCCTCGGCCGTCAGGGCGTCGATCCGCTCCCGGACGTCGTCCGGAACGGCGTACCCGACCAGGCCGCGGTCCATCGCGACCGCGTCGTACCGGCGCTCGAAGCCCAGAGCGCCGAGCAGCCGGGCGGCCTGTGGGTAACGCTCCGCGTCCAGGCCGGGGAGGAAGTAGTTCGGGGTGTACGACGAGAAGAACACCTCGGACCGGCCCTGCGACCGGAGCCAGTCCATTGCCGCGGACAACAAGTCGCGGCCGATCCTCTGTCCCCGGAACGACGGGTGCACGAAGAAGAACGGGATCCAGCCGGACGCAGGCTCCAGGTCGTCGGCGTCGACGGCGATCAGGCGGCGGACGGCGTACGCGGCGCCGATGATCTGATCATTGATCACGGCTACCTGGAGGCCGGCCGCATCAAAGTTGCGGTCGAGCAGGAACAGGTCCCGGAAGCGCTGGTAGCCGATCGGATCGGCCGGCGCGGCGGCGGTCCACGCCGCGGCGAGCGCCGGACCGTCACCGACCTGGAACGAACGAATCATGAGGCTCCTCCGCAGAGCAGGACGTCGGGACGCACCCAGCCGGACGGTGTCGTTGCCGCGGGCAAGAGCTCGACCGGGTCGTCGCCCGCCTCCAGCGCCTTCCGCAGCGAGTCCGAACCCCACAGCTTGTCCAGCGACGGCAGCAGGTCGAAGTCGTCGGGATACAGCTCGTTGAGCACCCGCAGCATCACCAGCGCGGTCCGCACCGGCTCGAACGCGTCCCGGTCCACGACATGCAGCTGTACGCCGGACAGCGCCTGGCCGGCGTACTTGTGGAACACCGGCTCGAACCACGTCCGCCGGAAGATCACGCCGGGCAGCTCGCACGCCCGCAGTGCCGGCACCAGCCGGTCGTCGACGTACGGCGCGCCGATCGTCTCGAACGGTCGCGTCGTACCGCGGCCCTCGCTGAGGTTCGTGCCCTCGAAGAGACCCGTGCCGGGGTAGACCAGGGCCGTGTCCGGCGTCGGCATGTTCGGCGACGGCGGCACCCACGGCTCGACGCCGCGGCTGTCTCGCGTCCACCCCTCCAGCTCGACGACCGTCGCCTCCCCCAGTTGCCGGGCGAGTTCGCCGGCCGTGAGCCCGTGCCGCAGCGGGATCGGCGCCCGCCCGACGAAGCTCTCGAACCCTGGCTGCAGGATCGGCCCTTCGACGCGAACTCCCCCGAGCGGGTTCGGCCGGTCAAGCACGACGAACGGCAGACCGAGCCGCGCGGCCGCCTGCTGGCAGTCGTACATCGTCCAGATGTAGGTGTAGAACCGCGTCCCGATGTCCTGGATGTCGAACAGCAGCACGTCGACGCCGGAGAACAGGTCGTCGAGCTCTCGCCCCTTGCGCCGGTACGTGTCGAAGACCGGGAGCCCGGTGTCCGGGTCGACGCCCTCGCCTTCGCTCTGACCCGCTTGCGCCGTACCGCGGAGGCCGTGCTCGGGACCGAACAGCGCCGTCAACGGCAGCCCGGCCGCACGCAGCGCCACCGGCGTCGGCGTGAGATCCGGCAGCACGCCAGTGAAGTTCGTGATCAGTCCCAGGCGCCCGTCCGGCACCAGCCCCGGGTCCTCGGCCAGCCGCTGCGCGCCGGTCCGGACCACCATCGCCACCACACCCAACCCAGATCGTGGATCCTGCAGGAACTGGGTTGAAAACTTACCGACGCAGCCAGTCAGAGGTCAATGGATTACTGACAACCGTTTGCCGGGGTCACGGGAGGAACGGTGTCAGAGCCGCCAGGAAGTCGTCGAGGCGTTCGGCGTGGACCCAGTGGCCGGCCTCGGGTACCTCGGCGTACTGGACGTGCGGGAAGTACGTCGCGATGGTCGCGCGGTGGTCCTGCTGGACGTAGTCGGACTTGCCGCCGTAGATGAACAGCGTCGGTCCGTCGTAGTGCAGCCCCTCGACCGCGGGCCAGCCGGAGATGGCCGGCAGCGCGGCCTCGATCACCGGCAGGTTCGGCCGCCACCGGGCGCCGTCGGAGTCCAGGATCAGGTTCTGCAGCAGGAACGCCCGGGTCCCCGGCGTCGGTACGGCGTCCGCGAGCTGGGCGTCGACCTCGGCGCGCCGGGTGACCGACGACAGGTCGGCGGTCCGCATCGCCCGCGCGTACTCGACGAACGCCGGCGGGTACGCGACCGGCGCCGCGTCCACGACGACGAGCCGCTCGACCGCGGCCGGGTACCGCAGCGCGGTGAGCATCGCCGTCTTGCCGCCCATCGAGTGCCCGACGAGCGCGACCGGCCCGACCCCGAGCGACTCGATCGTCTCCCGGACGTCGTCGGCCATCTCCGGGTAGCTCATCGTGGCGACGTGCGGCGACGTGCCGTGGTTGCGCAGGTCGAGCGCGAACACTCGGTGCCGGTCCGCGAGCCGGCGCGCGGCGGTCATCCAGTTCCGCCCCGAGCCGAACAGCCCGTGCATCACCACGACCGGCGATCCCGTCTCGCCGTACGCCGTGACCGGAAGCTTCATCCGCACACCTTTCAGCGGCTCCGTTGCCAGCACGCCGTGTGCCAGTGCCGCCGCTCGTCGAGGGACTGCGCACCGCCGAGGGCGCCGAGCAGGCTGGGGTTGTCCGGCCACACGACGACGTGCGGGGTGGCCGGTGGGATCTGCTGGTCGCAGCCCGGGCAGCGGTACGACTTCGCCGACGCGGATCCGGAGACCCGCCGGACGTTCCACTCGCCGTCCGCCTTCGCCTCGCGGGACTGGGTACCACCGAGCAGCGGCCGGTCACTGACC